>NZ_JBSFDG010000006.1:170144-464672 GCF_053593775.1 Streptomyces sp. NPDC002092 | reverse complement strand
AGGCACGCTGTGAGCGGGCGCCGTGTCCAGGGTGCGGGCGGAGGTGTAGCGGACGGCGAGTGTCATCGTGTCGTCAGGGTCCCTTCAGCGCGGACCGGTGCCCACGGCTGCCGAGCGGCTTGGCAGCCGTGGCCGTGTGGTCGGCGCTCGTGTCGTGCGGTGGGGTGTCGTTGTGCGGCCGTGGGTCTCGCGGCGCAGCGGGAGTGGTCAGGTCGCCGGGGCGTTGGTGTCGCCCTCCCCGGCGACAAGGGGCAGGCCGTAGAACGCGGTCGCGGTGCCGGCGAGGAGCGCGTGGACGTCGCTGTCGCTCCAGCCGGTGAGCAGTTCGTCCACGGTGGCGACCCACCGGTTCCAGCCGCCCGCCAGGTTGGCGACAGGCCAGTCCGAGCCGAACATCAGCCGGTCCGGGCCGAAGGCGGAGACCAGCACATCCCAGACGGGCCGGATGTCGGCGGTGGTCCAGTGGGTGTGGTCGGCCTCGGTGATCAGTCCCGAGACCTTGCACACCACATGCGGGTGGCCGGCCAGCAGCCGCACCCCGCGTTCCCACTCCGTGAGGTCCTGCCGGGCGATGTCCGGCTTGCCCGCGTGGTCGAGCACCTGGGGCAGGTCGGGGAAGCGTTCCGCGAGCCGGATCGCCTGGTCGAGCTGGTGGTCGCGGACGAGTACGTCGTAGCGCAGTCCGCGATTACGAGCGGCCCGCAACCCGCGTTCGACCTCAGGGAGTTGAAGCCAATTCGGGTCCGTCTCCCCCTGGACCAGGTGCCGCAGGGAGCGCAGATACCCACCACCCGGCCCGGCGATCAGACGGTCGAGCACGTCACCGATCGCCGGGGACGTCAGGTCGGCCCAGCCGACCACGGCCTGGATCAGCGGCTCCTGTTCGGCGAGCGCGAGCAGGTCCTCGGTCTCGGCGACCTCCGCGATGCACTGGACGACCACCGTGCCGTGCAGCCGCCGGCCCGCGATGGGGTGGGTGGCGGTGGAGCGCAGGTCGTCGGGGGTGAAGGTGCGGCGGATCGACACGACGTCGGGGTCGTCGAGCCAGGGTTGCGGACGGGGGGAGAGGTCCCACAGGTGGTGGTGGGCGTCGACGAGCACGGGTGCGTTCACGAGGGGATCCAAGTCGGGTCGGGCTGGTGCGGGCCGGGTCAGGCGGTGGCGTCGTCGCCGGGCGGGCTCAGGTGCCAGATCTCGGGGAGCTCGGTCCACTGGCGGCCCGCGCCCCGGTCGGGGAAGGGCTCCTGGCACGGGTCGGTGAGCTTCCACCAGCGCTGGGTCTCTGGGTCGGCCTCGATGGTCGCCATGTCCGCCTCGAAGTCGTCGCCGTGGTACTCCATGTAGGCGAACAGCACGTCACCGTGGAGGTAGATGCTGTAGTTGCGGATGTTCGCCCGGTGCAGGGCGGCTTCTACTCCGGGCCAGACGGCGGAGTGGAGCCGGAGGTACTCCTCGCGGTGTTCGGGGCGGAGCCTGATGGTCTGGGCGATGCGCTTCACGCCGATTCCCCTGTCGTGTCGGTGGAGTTGGTTCGGTCGGCCGGGTTGTCGAACGGTGTGCGGTAGCTGGGAGTACGGGTGCGCAGGCCCAGCCGCAGGGTGAGCCGGATGCGGGTGGAGGCGGGCAGACGGACGGTCAGGTACGGTCCGTCGCATGTGGCTTCGGTTTCGGTGACGGCCGGCTCGGTGTGGCCGTAGTCGTACATGTCGCCGATCCAGCTGTCGTCCGTGCAGGTGGTGTAGCGGACGGTGGTGATGGTGTGTTCGGCGAAGGCGCCGGCCTGGACGATGAGCGTGCGGTCGGTGTCGGGGGAGAGGTTGACGAGTTCGACGGTGGTTGCTGCGGGGTCGATGGAGGTGACCAGGGCGGCGATGTCGGCGGGCAGGCCGGCGCGGCGGGTGTCGGCGTCGTGGTAGCGCAGCCTCGCCTGCTGCAGACCGCCCTGGTATAGCACCTGGGGGCCGCCCCAGGTCAGCTGCACGAGGGCCTCGGTGGCCACTGGGTTGCACTGCTGCCAGACGTGGATGTCGGCCTCGGGCACGTCCAGGTCGCGGTAGCGGTCGATGCGCCGCAGCCGGTGGCGGATCTGGGCCTGGGCGGTGGCGAGGATCCGCTCGGGGTAGTCGGGGTCGTCGCCGGCGAGGAAGGCGAACCAGGCCTTCTCGTGACCGGACTCCTCCTTGGCGCGGAACGGGCGTACGGTGCGCCAGTCGATGCTGTCGGCCTCGCGCAGCCGCTCGAGGCGGGCGCGGTCGGCCGGGGAGGAGGTGTGGTGCCACAGGGCCACCGGTACGGGGGGTGTGGCCGGGTTGTAGTCGAACCAGCCGGAGTCGTTGTGCCGGAACGGCAGGTGGAGGGTGGGCGTGTGGCGGTCGTCGGGGCCGAGTTCGACTGCCCATTTGGAGGGCAGGCTGGAGTCGGCCTCGGTGTGGGGCATGACCTTGGCGTGGTCGATGAGGGTGTCGAGTGAGGTGGCGATCATGGAGAGGTAGTCGTCGTCGCCGGTGGCTGTGGCCGCTGCGAGCGCTGCCACGCAGGCTGCGTGGCCGAGGCTGTGCCAGCCGTGCGGCCAGGACCAGCCGTAGTGGCCGCCGTACCAGCGGCCTTCCAGGAGGCTGCCGACGACGCCGTCCGGGCCGACGTTGTCGGGGATCAGGCCGCCGTTTTCCTCGGTGCGTTCGCGCCAGGCGCTGACGTACTCGATGATCCAGTCGCGGTAGCGTTCCTGGCCGGTCAGGATCCAGGCGTTGAGGACCAGTCCGGCCGCGGCGAGGTTCATCGTGGTGTCGCCGACGCCCATCCGGTCGCGCATCTGGTCGCCCAGGCGTGGGTCCGCCGAGAGCGGGTAGGGGCCGTCGGCGGCCTCGGGCAGCCAGTCGAGCGGGTAGCCGTAGGTCTGGGCCTCCTTGAGCAGCCAGGGGTAGACGTCGCCGTCGAACAGGCCGGTGCGGTCGGGGTCGCTGCCGTTGTGGGGGCGGGTGATGATGCGGTGTTCGGGGTCGTAGTTGCCCTTGGCGGGGTCGACGTACAGCTCGGCGAAGCGCAGGGCGCGCTCACGCCAGCGGTCGGGGGCGGCCATGCACAGGAAGTACAGCAGGAGCAGGCTCTCGCCCTGGTGGAACCAGTCGTAGCCGCGCTCGTACTCGTCGCGCAGCATGTCCAGTTCGGTCAGCTGCCTGGTGACGCCCTGCCAGTGCTTCTCGCTGGCGGGCAGCAGGTCGTCGGCGCCGCCGAGGAGGTAGAGCTGGGGCCAGTTGAAGAACACTTCGTAGAAGTCGTCGACGCCGTCGCGGGTGGTCAGGCGGCCGGTGTAGTTCAGGCGTCCGTCGGGGCCGGTGAAGGCGTCCTCGAAGCGGCGCCAGGCGTGGTCGAGCAGGTCGAACAGGGCGCGCTGGGCGACGGCCCAGCCGGGGGGTTCGAGCAGCGGCACCGTGGCCCCGACATCGAGGACGGGCGGCGGGGTGCCCTCGGCGCGGCCGTCGGGGTGAGAGTCGAAGGGCATGAGAGCGGTCACTCCTTGGTGGCGCCGGCGAGCATTCCGCTGACCAGGAAGCGCTGGGCGAACAGGAACACGACGAGGACGGGTGTGATGGCCACCAGCGTGGCCAGGGCCAGTTGCGGGCGCTGGATCGCGAGGTTGCCGACGGTCGGGTTGAACGAGGGCACGTTGCTGAGCAGGCTGCCGACGCCCACCTGGACGGGCATCTGGTCGCTGTCGGGGAGCATGACGTAGGGCAGGAAGTAGTTGGTCCAGTTGGCGACGAAGCTGAAGAACCCGACGAGCGCGATGACGGGGGTCGCCAGCGGCAGCGCCACATGCCGGAACACGCCGAACTCGGAGCAGCCGTCCATGCGGGCTGCGGCCAGGAGGTCCTTGGGCACGGCAGTGGTGAAGTAGATGTAGGTGAGGTACACGCCGAACGGGTAGAACGAGTACGGCAGGATGATCGACCACATCGTGCCGATCAGGTGCACCGCGTTGATCTCCAGGAACAGCGGCACCACCAGCGTGGCGTTGGGCATCAGCATCACGACCAGGGTCGCGATCAGCAGCGTGCGCCGGCCGCGGAACTCGGTCATCGCCAGCGCGTATCCGGCCGGTATGGCCAGGCAGAGCGTGATGACCAGGGAGATCGCGGCATAGAGCGCGGAGTTGCGCAGCCACAGCAGGATGGCGTCGTCCTGGAAGGCGGTGAGCGCGTGCCAGTTGACTCTCAGCGCGTGCCAGGACCCGAAGGACAGCGGGTTGTCGTGGACCAGCTGCTGGTCGGTCTTGGTCGCCGCGAGCAGCAGCCAGATCACCGGGAGCACGAAGAACACCACGAAGACGGTGAGTATCGAGCCCGCCAGCAGCCCGGAGGCCACGAGCTGCGGGTGCCGGCGGCGCCGGCGCGGTTCCCCGTGTGGGGTTCGGCTCATGGTGTACGCATCCCCTTCCGTGCGTGGGGCGTTGGCAAGAGGGGTGGCTCGGGTGTCAGTCGGCATCGAAGAACCCCGATCGTGCGACGAAGACACCGGCGACCGACACGCTGACCACCAGGAGCTCCACCGAGACGGCGGCGGCGCCGTTGATGTTGTTCATCTGGAAGGCGAAGTCGTAGGTGAGTTGGTTGAGCGAGTAGTCGCGGCCGGCCACGCCCGTGCTGGCCAGGGAGAGCAGCTGCGGCTCGACGAAGAGCTGGGCGCCGCCCGCGAAGGCCAGGATCACCATGTACACGATCCACTTGCGGAGCATGGGGATCTGCACCCGCCAGGCCGTCTGCCAGCCGTTCGCACCGTCGATGCGGGCGGCCTCCATGACGTCCTTGGGGATGTTGTTCAGTGCCCCGTACATGACGACGATCCAGCCGCCCGCGCCGGTCCAGAACGCGATGACCGTGAACAGCAGCGCCAGGTTTCCGGGGGCGATGACCTCCCCGAAGGTGTGGAAGCCCAGCGTCTCCAGCAGGGAGCTGACCGGGCTGACCGTCGGGTCGAGCATGAACAGCCACACCAGGACGCTCGCGGCACCGGCGAGCGCTCCGGGGATGTAGTAGAGGAAGCGCAGTGCCTGACTGAGCGGTCCGGAGGACAGCCGGTGCAGGAGCAGCGCGAGGACCACGACGAACACCACGAGCGAGACCAGCCAGAAGACCAGGTACAGGGCCACATGGTCCAGGGAGTCGACGAAGCGGAAGTCCCGTGCCGTGGTGACGAAGTTGGACAGGCCGGTGAAGGCGCCTGAGGCGTTGGTGAACGCGAAGTAGATCGCGTAGCAGGTCGGAAGGACGCCGAAGGCGATCAGCAGCAGTACGTAGCCGGCGACGAATGCCACGCCGGCCCGGCCCTGCCGGGAGGTGCCGCGAGGGCGCCCCCGGACAGAGCCGGCCGAGGAATGCGTGAGGGTCACTTGGCGACCTTGTATCCGTCGGCCTGGGCGTACTTGACGATCGAGTCCTGCCAGGCGGGCAGCAGCGACTCGATGGTCTTGCCCTGCGTCAGGCCGGGCTTGACGGTGGCGGCCCAGATCGCCTCCTGGCTGAACTGGCCCGAGCCCCAGTCGGACCACACCTGCGAGGCGGCGTCCTTGAGGGCCGTGAGGTCACCGGCGAAGTACCCGGAGGCCGCCTGCGCCTTCAGCCAGTTCTCGGCCGCCGGCGCGTACGCCGGGAAGCCGGGGGCCTTCGCGCCCTGGTAGGCGTTGTCGGTGGTGACCCACGTCAGGAAGTCGGTGGCCGCCTTGAGGTGAGCGGAGTGCTTGGACAGCAGCCAGGTCCCGCCGCCGACGTTGCCGGTCGACGGCGCGGTGTCGCCCTGCCACTGCGGGATGGGCGCCACCGCGATCTGCTTGGCCGGGGTCTTCAGCCCGCTCTGGAAGACCGCGCCGCCGTACCACGCCGGGCCCGGCATCAGCAGGACCTTCTTGGCCTTGTTCTTGGCGAAGTCGGTGCTGAAGACGCCGCTGATCGACATCGACTTGTTCTTGATGAGTACGTCCAGCAGCTTGGCCATCTTGGTGCAGGCCTCGCTGGTGGTGTTCACCGACACGGCCTTGGGGCCGGTGATGTGATTGGCGCCGCACTTGCTCGCCCACAGGTAGATCTCCGGGGTGAAGGTGTCACCCGCGTCACCCACCAGGTAGCCGGGGTGCTCCTTGGCGACCTTCTCACCGAGCGCCTGGTAGGCCTCCCAGGTCGTGGGCACCGTGTAGCCGAACTGCTTCAGCAGCGGCGCGTTGTACCAGAGCACCGCCTGGGACAGGTCGTTGCGCAGGCAGTACAGGGTCCCGTCCACCGTGCAGACGTCGTTGGCACCCTTGGCGAACCCGCCGAGGGTCGCGTCCGGGATCAGGCCCTTGTTCAGCGGCGCCGCGAAGCCCGCGTCGACCGCCCAGCTCGCCTCGTTGTTCTGGGAGCTGAAGACGACATCCGGCCAGCCCTTGCCCGTGCGGTTGAACAACTGGACCTTCGTCTGAAGGTAGTTGGAGCCGTTGGCGTCGCCGTCGTAGCTGACGATGTGCAACTTCACGCCCGGGTGCGACGCCTGGTACTGCTTCGCCGCGGCCAGGCGGGTCGCGTCCACCCATACCGTCAACGCCCCCTTGTCCTGCGCGGCCTGGGCGAAACCGTCCTTGGTCGTCGTACCGGCGCCGCCACCGCCGCCACAGGCGGTCACGGTCAGCAGCACCGTGGCCGCACAGCCGGCCAGCAACGCGGCACGTCTCCTGCTGGTCCCTGTCTCCTGGTCGGCCGATGGCTTGTAGACGGACATGAGCGACTCCACTCGGGTTCCATGGTGGCGGCTGGCGGCTCTGTCATTACCGCCGCGGAAGAAATTAGCCGCCACATCACGAGCCTCGTCAAGGGGTGAGTATGTCTTTTTTTGGAGCTGGGTGCGGGTGACGGGCTGTCGATTCGAGGCGCCATGAACTGGTGAATCGGTACTTAAGCCGCATGTAGAGCTCAACCTCATGCGATTGGAGTGGCTTAATGAGTACTACTTATCTTGACCTGCTGTACGATGACCGCGGCTTCAAGGCCGATCAGTCACCGTCCTCGCAGTCCACCCGGAGGCAGCACATATGAAGGACACGCCCGCCGTGGCAGTGGTGAACGGCGCGGACGAGCGGCGCGACTACCGGCCCGGATACGAGGTCGTGGCGGAGCGGATCCTCGAGTTCATCGCCGAGACCCGCCTGGCCCCGGGCGACCGGATGCCCACGGAGAACGACCTGGCTCAGCGGCTGGACACCAGCCGAGCGGTGGTTCGGGAAGCTGTGAAGGTCCTCTCGGCGCTCGGCCGGGTCCGGGCGCACAAGGGGCGCGGACTGTTCGTCGCGAACGACGACGGCATGCTGATCGCCAGTCGCTGGGGAGGCTTCTTCCGTCCCGTGGACCTGGATCACGTGCTCATGCTGTTCGAGTTCCGCAGGGTTCAGGAGACGGCCGCCGCCAGACTCGCGGCCACCCGTGCCACACCCGCCGAACTGTGCTCCATCGAGGTCGCCATGCAGCAGTGCCGGCACGGGTACGTCCATGGCGAGGTCGACGTCTTCAACCAGGGCGACGACGACTTCCACGAGGCGGTGGCCGCGGCCTCGCACAACACGTTCCTCGGCAGCGCGGTGCGTGACGCCCGTCGGCTGCAGCGCCAGTCCAGCGCGATCGGCATCCACGACGCCTTCGGCCAGGGCACCGCGGCCGCGGTGGAGGAGCACGAGGCGATCTACCGCGCCATTCGCGACGGCCGCCCCGACGAGGCCGCACAGGCCACCGCCGCGCACCTCAACCGGACACTGGAGGATTACCGGCGGGAGATCCAGCGCCGCTTGTTCGGATGATCCGGCCGAGCAGCACGCGCCCCGGCCGGTAGGAGTCACCGGCCGGGGCGCGTGCTGTCCGCCTCGCCTTCAGGCGGGGTGCGTGTCGTCGGCCACGTATCCGCGCCGCTTGTCCACCACGTTGCGCAGCGGCCGGCCCTCGCTGCGCCGGGTGAAGTTGTCGAGGAACACCTCGACGAGCGCCTCCCGCTCGCTGGTGGTCTCGCCCGCCGTGTGCGGGGAGATCATCACGCCGGGCATGTTCCACAGGGGTGATTCGGCAGACAGCGGTTCCTGGGCGAACACGTCCAGGGCTGCGCCGGCGAGCCGTCCGGCGGCGAGATGGTCGACCAGCGCCTCCTCGTCGACGAGCCCGCCACGGCCCACGTTGATCAGCCGCGCCCCCGGCTAACCAACGCCCGCGGGGTCTACGAGCAGCCGACCGCCGAGTACGTCCTGGGCCTGATCCTCGCCCTCGCCAAGGACTTCCCCGGCTGCCGGTCGACGACCCCGCGACCGGCGAGATCCTCTGCCAAGTCGCCGACGCGGGCCCCAGGACGGACGGCTCGCTGAGGACGCGGCCGTCAACGCCCAGCAGGAATGGGCCCGCACGGCGCCCAGGGCCCGCAGCGAGATCCTGCGCCGCGCGCACGAGATCATCCTCGCCCGCACCGACGAACTCGCCCACCTGATGACGTCCGAGATGGGTAAGCCGCTCGCGGAGGCGCGCGGCGAAGTGACCTACGCCGCCGAGTTCTTCCGCTGGTTCTCGGAGGAAGCGGTCCGCATCGACGGCGGATACGGAACCCTCCCCGACGGCCGCACCCGCATGCTGCTCTCCCGCCGCCCGGTCGGCCCCTGTCTGCTGATCACCCCGTGGAACTTCCCGCTGGCCATGGGCACCCGCAAGATCGGCCCGGCGATCGCGGCAGGCTGCACGATGGTCCTCAAGCCGGCCCCGCAAACCCCACCTGTCCAGCCTCGCGTTGGCCGCGATCCTCAAGGAGGCGGGCCTGCCGGACGGCGTCCTGAACGTCGTCACCACCTCCCGCGCCGGCGAGGTGTGCGAACCCTCCTGCGCGGCGGCCGGATCCGCAAGCTGTCCTTCACGGGTTCCACGGCAGTCGGCCGGCTGCTGCTCGCGCAGTGCGCCGACACGGTCGTACGGACTTCGATGGAACTGGGCGGCAACGCGTCGAGGAGTTCCTGGAGTATCAGTACCTGGCGGTGCCCGTGCGATAACGGGGGGTGACGCCCAAGGTCTGGCCACGCCCGCATCCTGTCGGCGGCCACAATCGGAGCATCTGAGGGGCGATCTACGGTCGCCCCTTTCCGGCGGCGAGCGGCGATGTTCCCTGACAATCGCCGCGCTCACCACCTCGGCAGCACACGAGCGGCATGAGCCGCCTCAGAACAGGCTTTTGGAGAGCGCTCTCAAACATCGCCTTCGCTCGTCGGCCTCATGAGTCCGCGACGACATCGAGGTAGGCCTCGGCCCGCTCCCGCAGCCAGGAGTCCAGACCGGTCAGCGTGGAGACGATCGAACGCAACTCGCGTACCGTCACCGGCATTTCGCCCCGCGGTGTCCGGCCGGTCAGGACGGCGGAGAGCAGGCCGCCGTGGAGGTGTGGCAGACCAATGTTCTGCCTGATCAGCAGCCCCAGATCCGCGACGGTCAGCGCCCCGATGGGCTTACGGCGCAGGGCATGCACTGTGGTGACCAAATAGGAGTCGTACGCCGGAGGCCTCCAACGATCATCTTCGATCTCTTCTAGAGGGCGATCGGTTCACGGGGTGGATCACGAGCTGATCCTCTCCTCGGGACGTCGAACGGTGCCTGGATCCGGGCCTTGATCCGGGTTCTTGATCCAGACATCGAGTCTGCGGTCCTCACGGGTGTCGCACCGCATGGATCGGTGATCTCTTTTACTCACGACGGCGAAGTACGTCGTACAAGACTTCGACTCCCGATATTGCCAACTCTTTTTTCCCGCCACGCACTTACGGCCTTCGGGATCCGGATCGAACCCAGCCTGACCGGTGCTGGCTGAACTGCCGTCCGAGCGCTGTCGTGCACGCTGAAAGCCACCTGCATTGACCGCGGGCCGTGGGGCTGCCGTGACCCGCGTCGGCCGCTGCGGTCTCCGGCGGGGGGCGCGCACCTGGTGGCTCAATCCTTCCGTTATGCCTTTGAGTCTTGACGGATCCTTCGACGCTCCGGCAGTCTCCTGGCACCGCTTGAGAGCGCTCTCAAGCTCGCAGCGCCTCCAATTCCGTCCCGAAGCCATGTGGGAGGCTTCCATGCCCATTTCCCGAGCCGCCAGCCGCGTCACCCTCAGACTCGGGGCGGTCGCACTCGCCGGTGCCCTGCTCGCCGCCTGCGGATCCGGGTCGTCCGGATCGTCCGCCGACAAAGGCGGCAAGGTCACGATCACCATCGACCTGTTCGGCACTTTCGGCTTCAAGGAAGCCGGCCTGTACAAGGAGTACGAGAAGCTCCACCCGAACGTCACGGTCAAGGAGACCAGCACCGAGCAGGAGAACGACTACTGGAAGGCCCTGAACACCCACCTCGCCGGTGGCGGCGGTCTCGCCGACATCCAGGGCATCGAGGTGGGCCGCACCGCCTCGGTCACCCAGCAGATGTCCGACAAGTTCGTGGACCTGAACACTCTGGGAGCCAAGGACCTCAAGGGCGATTACTCCCAGGCCAAGTGGGCCGCCGCCACCACGTCCGACGGCCGGACACTGGGACTGGGCACCGACGTCGGCCCGGAGGCGATCTGCTACCGCAGCGATCTGTTCAAGAAGGCCGGACTGCCCACCGACCGCACCGAGTTGGCCAAGAAGTGGGCCACCTGGGACGGCTACCTGAAGCTGGGTGAGCAGTACAAGGCCAAGGCCGGCTCCAAGAGCCACTGGCTGGACAGCATCAGCAGTCTCTACTCACTGATGATGGGGCAGCAGAAGGAGCGTTACTACGACGCCTCCGGCAAGCTCGTCTACGACAAGAACGCGGCCGTGAAGACCGCCTGGGACACCTCGGTCGAGGCCGCGAAGGAAGGGCTGAGCGCCAAGCTCACCCAGTGGTCCCCATCCTGGAACCAGGCGTTCAGCAGCGGTTCCTTCGCCACCATCGGCTGTCCCGCGTGGATGCTGGGCTACATCAAGGGCCAGGCCGGCGACGCCGCCAAGGGCAAGTGGGACATCGCCCCGCTCCCGGGCGGTGTCGCGGGCAACTGGGGCGGCTCGTACCTGGCCATTCCCAAGACGTCGCCGCACGCCAAGGAGGCGTACGACCTCGTCAAGTGGCTGACGGCGGCACCGCAGCAGGAGAAGCTCTTCAAGAAGCAGGGCAGCTTCCCGTCGAACGTCGGGGCCATCGAGGCGGTCAAGGACGTCAAGGACGCCTACTTCAGCAACGCGCCGATCGGCGAGATCTTCGGCAAGGCGGCGGAGACCTCTCCCGTGCAGGTGCTCGGCGTGCACGACAGGGACGTGGACCAGCAGATCACCAACGCCCTCGGTGAGGTCGAGCAGAAGGGCACCAGCTCCGACACCGCCTGGACCCACGCCCAGAAGGGCATCGACAACGCGGTCGGCTGACGCCTCCTCGGGTGTGAAGGGCGCGCCCCGACTCGTCCTTCCGACCCGGTCAGCCGGCTGTCTCCTGGCGCGAAGGACCGGCCCCAATCGGTGCTTCGCGCCCCCTCACCCCGCCGTATGTGCATCGCCCCCCGATCCGCCTCCGACCGAAGGTCTGCCCCATGACCCTGACCGCCACCGCCCCGGCGCGCGCCGCGCGGCCACCGGCCACCCTGCGGCGGCGCCTGGCCAAGCTGTCGCCGTACACGTACATCGCGCCTTTCTTCGCGCTGTTCGCCGCCTTCGGGCTGTTCCCCCTGCTCTACACCGCGTACGTCTCGCTCTACCGCGTCGAACTCCAGACTCCGGGCGAGCTGGAGTGGCGGGGCCTGGGCAACTACACCGCGCTCTTCGGCGACGACTACTTCTGGACCGCGCTGCGCAACACCTTCACCATCGGCGTCATCTCCACCGTCCCGCAACTGCTGATGGCGCTCGGCCTGGCGCACCTGCTCCACTACAAACTGCGCGGGCGAACCTTCTTCCGCGTCACCATGCTGCTGCCGTACGCCACGTCGGTGGCCGCCGCCACCCTGGTCTTCGCCCAGCTCTTCGGCCGCGACTTCGGCCTGATCAACTACCTGCTCGGCCTGGTCGGCGTGCACCCCGTCGACTGGCAGTCCGACACCATCGCCTCCCAGATCGCCGTCTCCACGATCGTCACCTGGCGCTGGACCGGCTACAACGCGCTGATCTACCTCGCCGGCATGCAGTCCATCCCCGCCGACCTGTACGAGGCCGCCGAGCTGGACGGTGCCTCCCGCTGGCGGCAGTTCCTGCACGTCACCCTGCCCGGACTGCGGCCCACCATCCTGTTCACCGTCGTGGTGTCCACCATCGGCGCCACCCAGTTGTTCGGCGAGCCTCTGCTGTTCGAGGGCAGTATCTCCGGCGGCATCTCGCACCAGTACCAGACCCTCGGCCTGTACATGTACGAACAGGGCTGGGGCTTCTTCCACCTCGGCCGCGCCGCCGCGACCGCCTGGGTGATGTTCGTCCTCATCGTGCTGCTGGTGCTCGTCAACACCGCCCTCGCCCGACGCCGAACCCGCAAGGAGACCGCGCGATGACCACACTCACCGCGCCTCAGCGCACCGAGAAGACCGCCGGTCCCTCACGTCCGGCCCGCCGCCCGCGCGGAGGGCGGGCGGGGGGCACGCAGCACGGGGGCCGTCTTGCCTACGCGATCCTCATCATCGCCGCGCTGGTCTCCGCCTTCCCCTTCTACTGGACGATCGTCGCGGCCACGCGCTCCAACGCCGAGCTGGCCAAGAGCCCGCCGGCGCTGCTGCCCGGTGGCAACCTGATGCACAACTTCCAGCAGGTGCTCGACCAGGCCGACATCGGCAAAGCGCTGCTCAACTCGCTGATCGTCTCGGGGGCGGTGACGGTGGGCACCGTCCTGTTCTCCACCCTCGCCGGCTTCGCCTTCGCCAAGCTGAAGTTCAAAGGGCGCAACGCGCTGCTCGCGCTCACCATCGGCACGATGATGATTCCGCCGCAGCTCGGCGTGATCCCCTTGTTCATGGTCATCGCCAGGCTGCACTGGGTGAACCAGCTCCAGGCGGTCATCCTGCCCGGGCTCGTGTCCGCGTTCGGGGTCTTCTTCATGCGCCAGTACCTCGTGCAGGCGCTGCCGGACGAGCTGATCGAGGCGGGCAGGGTCGACGGCGCCTCCACGCGGCGCATCTTCTGGAGCATCGTCATCCCGATCGCGCGGCCCGGCATGGCCGTACTCGGCATGCTCACGTTCATGGCCTCCTGGAACGACTTCTTCTGGCCGATCATCGCGCTGTCCTCGCAGGAGCCGACAGTGCAGGTCGCGCTGCGGCAGCTCGGCGGGGGATACGTCCATGACCAGTCCGTCATCATGGCCGGCACCCTGCTCGGGACGCTGCCCGTGCTGCTCGTCTTCGGCCTGCTGGGCCGGCAGATCGTGGGCGGCATCATGCAGGGCGCCGTGAAGGGATAGTCCGGCCTCCTCGCACCCCACTGCACAGACATGTCCCGGGCGCGCAGCGCCCCCTGAAGCCGGCCCCCGCTCTTCGAGCCGTGCCCTGACGCGCTCCATCCCGCCCCGCCCCACCGCGCTCGGGCCACACAGCCGTCGGGCGGGGGCCGATCCACCTGCTTCGGCCACCGTCATGAGCACACATCCGACCACCGGCATCAGCACACGCCACATGGCGAGGGGCGCGCAGCCACGACGGACGGCCACACGCCCCGCCGCAGAGTGCCTGACAGGCATCACTTACGACCCCGACGGAGCCCCGATGACCACCCTTGCCCCCCACCCCGCTAACGACTCCGCGCCGGCCTTCCCGCCGACGTTCCGCTGGGGCGCCGCCACCGCCGCCTACCAGATCGAGGGCGCCGCGAACGAGGACGGCCGCACGGCCTCGATCTGGGACACCTTCAGCAGAACACCGGGAAAGGTCCGCAACGGCGACACCGGAGACATCGCCGCCGACCACTATCACCGCATGCGCGAGGATGTCGCGCTCATGGCAGAGCTGGGCCTGACCGACTACCGCTTCTCCGTGTCCTGGCCACGCGTGCAGCCGACCGGGCGCGGCCCCGCCGCCCAGAAAGGCCTGGACTTCTACCGCTCCCTGGTCGACGAGCTCCTCGCCCACGACATCCGCCCCGTGGTGACCCTCTACCACTGGGACCTTCCGCAGGAACTCGAGGACGCCGGTGGCTGGCCCGAACGCGACACGGCACAGCGGTTCGCGGACTACACGGCGCTCGTGGCAGAGGCGCTCGGTGACCGCGTACGGACCTGGACGACGCTGAACGAACCGTGGTGCGCGGCGTTCCTCGGGTACGCCGAAGGAGTACACGCACCCGGCCGGACGGAGCCGGAAGCCGCCCTGCGAGCAGCGCACCACCTGAACCTGGGCCATGGCCTGGCCGTCGGCGTCCTGCGCGACCTGGTGCACCCGTCGTCCGAAGTGTCGCTGACCCTCAACGTCGCGGCGGTGCGTCCGCTGAGCGACAGCCCCGCCGACCGGGACGCGGCCCGCCGGATCGACGCGCTGGCCAACCGGATCTTCCTGGATCCGGTGTTCCACGGGCACTACGCCCAGGACCTGCGGGCGGACACCGCGGCACTCACCGACTGGTCCTTCGTCCGCGAAGGGGACCTGGGGATCACCTCCCGTCCCATCGACGCCCTCGGCATCAACTACTACACACCCACCGTGGTCGCCGCCGGCGCCCACCCCCTGCCCTCGCCCTGGCCTGCCGCGCGGGAGCACGCACGCTTCGTGCCCGCACCCGGCGCGCGCACCGCCATGGACTGGCCGGTGGACGCCGAGGGCCTCTACGAGCTGCTCACCCGGCTACGGAACGAACTTCCGGGAATTCCGCTGATCATCACGGAGAACGGCGCCGCCTACGACGACTACGCAAATCCCGAGGGCGACGTCCACGACCCGGAACGGATCGCCTACCTGCGCTCCCACCTCGAGGCGGTCCACCGCGCCATGGCGGCCGGCGCGGATGTCCGCGGTTACTTCCTGTGGTCCCTGCTGGACAACTTCGAGTGGGCCTACGGCTACGGCAAGCGCTTCGGCATGGTGCACGTCGACTTCGCCACCCAGCGCCGCACTCCCAAGGACAGCGCCCGCTGGTATGCGGATGTCGTGGCACACGGGCGGCTGCCGTATGCCTGAGCGGCTCGGTACCCCCGTACGATCTCCAGTCTCACGCTCACCTGAGTGGGCCGGACCAGAGGTTCCTCCGCAGGATGGAGAGAGCGCTCTCTGTCGGGGACTGCTCGGGTCCTCTCACGGGCAGCTACGCTGTTCCCGTCCCGAGAGGAGCGTTCCTTGTCCGACCAGATCTCCGCGCACCGTCCCACCCTGGAAGCCGTCGCCGAACGGGCCGGCGTGTCCCGGGCCACCGTCTCCCGTGTCGTCAACGGGGGCAGCGGGGTGCGCGAAGCCCTGGTCGAGAGGGTCCGCCGCGCCGTGGATGAGCTGGGATACGTGCCGAACCAGGCGGCCCGATCCCTGGTCACGCGGCGTACCGGAGCGGTCGCCGTCATCGTCGCGGAGCCGGAGACCAAGGTCTTCGCCAATCCCTTCTTCGCGCAGCAGCTGCTCGGCATCAGCCGGGAGCTGACCGCCCACGACACTCAGCTCGTGCTGCTGCTGGTGGAGGACACGGCCGACTACGACCGCATCGGCCGCTACCTCGCCGGGGGCCACGTGGACGCCGCCCTGCTGTTCTCCCTGCATGCTGAGGACCCGCTGCCCGGCATCATCCGTCGGGTGGGACTGCCCACCGTCTTCGGCGGCCGCCCCGGCTGGCCTGGAGCGGAGGGAGACCGGAGCCTCCTCTACGTCGACTCGGACAACCGCGGCGGTGCCCGCGAGGCCGTACGCCATCTGCTGTCACTGGGGCGCCGGCACGTCGCGACGATCACCGGTCCCCTCGACCAGACGGCCTCGGTGGACCGGCTCGACGGCTACTACGACATCCTGCTCGATGCCGATCCCCGGTACGTCGTCGAGGGCGACTTCACCGAGGCGGGCGGCGCACGCGCCATGACGGAGCTGCTGGAGCGGGTTCCCGACCTGGACGCTGTCTTTGTCGCCTCCGACCTCATGGCCATCGGCGCGCTGCGCGTGCTGCGGGAAGCCGGGCGCCGCGTGCCGGAAGACGTCGCCGTCGTCGGCTTCGACGACATGGCATCGGTCGCGGAACAGGCCGACCCGCCGCTCACGACGGTCCGTCAGGAGATCGAGGAGATGGGCCGGCTGATGGTGCGGCTGCTGCTGCGCGTCCTCGACGACCGGCGGCCGAAGGAGGACGGCGGCCGCCCACTGTCCTCCGTGATCACCCCGACCCGGCTGATCCGGCGGGCCACCACCTGACCGACCGGACTCGGGGGCGCACAGCCCACCGAGCACCTTGACACCTGGCCGCCGACGAGCCGGCGCCTGTGAACGGTTCCCATGCAACCTCGCCGGCACTTGCGAAGGATGTGAGGTGGGGAGAGAGTGCCTCCGTGCCACGGAGACCCTGACCCACCGGCCCAGTCACAAGCCCCTGGCTGTGACCACATCAGGGGCAGGCGCCGAGCGGATCATCTCTGTCCCGCTTCCACGAGCAGTACACCTCGTCAAGCCGGGAGGCGACCGGGCCGTCGGTGGGAGTCCGCGCACGCCGCAAGGCTCCTTCTGGGGCCCACCGGCGGGTCGCACTGCGTGCCCAGCCCCACGACCAGCGACTTCAAGCTGGTGGATCTTCAGTGACTGTGAGTCCACGTCGGCGGCCGTCGGGTCCGGCGAACGGCCCTCCTTCTGACGGACCTTGCCGCGCAGCCGGTCGTGGAGCTGGGTGAGCAGGCCCGTCACCTGCCGGCGCCGGGCGAACACGTGCACGCGCCGGTACGGCGGGAAGTCACAGGGCAGGTTGACCCACTCGACGCGGGCCGAATGGCAGGTCATCCGGCCGCTGCTTTCGGTCCCCGCGGGGCTTCAGCAGCGCATTGGACTCCACGGACGCAAGCGCGACAGATTGCGACACAGGGCCTCCTGGTGCTGCTCGGTTGGGATCACAACCCCGAGCTACCAGCAGGCCCTGGCGTCATGCCCCGACCACCGAGAGATCACCTGAACAGGGACCGTGTTCGGCTGATCAAGCCGGTCGACCGGAAAGCGGATCGCTTCTTGGCCGCTCAGTGCCCGCGCAACGGGTTGGCGCATGCCGCGGCGAGCAGGTACCAGGCCGTGGCACCGGTGTGCCGGTAGGGGTAGTAGCCGAAGCCGTATCCGGTGTTCAGGGGGCTGCTGGCGGAGACCACGCCCGACCGCTCGGGAAGGGCGGCGCTTCCTATGGTCTGTCCTGGGCCGAGCTGGTCCTGGGCCCGTTCGATGGAGGCGATGAGGCGCCCGGCCTGCCGTTCGTCGCCGGGAGCACTGCGTTCGCGCAGGGCCAGGGCGAGGTGGGCGGTGCCCTCGAACCACACGCCGTTGCGGTCGGGCTTGGGCTGGAAGTCCGCGATGGGCACGTCCTCGTTCGCGATGAGGGACGCGGAGCTGAAGGTGACACCCTCGTACGACTGCCCGGCGGGGACGGTGCTGTTGGGCCGGTCGGCGGTGTCCAGCACCTTCAGGCGGGTCGACGCCCAGTCCAGTGACCCGGCGCGGCGGCGGTCGCACAGGGCCAGGTAGCTCCAGGTCTGGGTGTCCTCCGGCACGGGGGAGGTGTTGATGGTGGTGCCGTCGTTGGTGCCGGTGTAGAAGAAGCCGCCGGAGGCGTTCCACATCCCGTCGACGAACGCGGCAGCTCGGGCGCGCCGCCGCAGCCAGACGCGGTTGCCGGTGAGCCGGGCGAGCTGTCCGAACAGGCAGGTCAGGTCGATGTTGTGCTCAGTGGCGGAGAAGGGAAGCTCCTGGTCGGCCCCGTCGACGCCGAACTTGTAGCCGCCGAGGGGCTGGTCGGTGCGCGCGTTGCTCTCCACCCATTCGCCTATCCGCACGGCACCGGTCAGGAATCGGCGCGCGCCGGTGCGGTCGGCCAGTGCGGTCAGGGCGATGCCTGCCCACGCCATGTCTCCCACAGCGGTGCCGGTGAAGCCGAACTGGGTGCCGACGTTGACGGTGCCGTCCGCGCGGATGAAGCCGTCCGGCTGCTGGGAGCCGTCGTAGAAGGAGTACGGGCCCACGTTGTACGCCTGGCGCAGTCTGCCGTCGGCGTACTGCGGATCGTGCGCCTGCGCGTACAGCAGCGCATCTCCGAGGGCCACGGCTCTGGCCCGCGCGTCGCGGCCCGGGCGTGCCAGGTAGGCGAGCACGGCCAGGGCGTTGTCGTAGGTGAACGCGGTGCTGAAGAGACCGGCCTGATCCGTGTAGCTCTGAGCCAGGCGCAGGCGGCCGTTCGGGTAGCCGTCCATGGCTGCGTCGAGGAAGGCATAGCCCCGCGCCCGGGCATCGCGCAGCCCGACGGCTTCCGTTCCACCGGTGGCCGCGCCGGCCGCGCCACTGCCCAACGCGGTCAGGAAGGCGGCGGCAGTCCCTGCTCCGAGGAGGGTCCGACGACTGATCGTCCGGCCTCGCTGATCCGCTGTGATGAGCTCTTCACGGTGATGTGCCACACCGGCCATGCGTGTCTCCTCAGGATGTGCACCCAGTCTTGAGAACGCTCTCAAGGGTGGGTGCATTGTGCTGGCCTCAACAGGGCCGGTCAAGGCAACCCGGGCGCGGCTCGCGCCGTTTGCAGCCCTGTCAGTCCCAACCAGACGTGGCTGAGGTCCGGTCTGCGGCCGCGATCAATCGCCTGGTCCGCGCGGTCAGTGTGTGCGCAGCTGCGGCATCAGGCTGCTCTCGTGGGCGGAAAAATCCCAGACCGCAGGGCTTCTTCACTGAATCTCGCGCACCGAATGCCGGGCGGCTCCATGTCGCGCTTCGGGCCGCGGACCTGACAACTGCTCAACTTCACTTCACGAGTTGAACACAATTGTGTTTTTGGGAGCGCTCTCAGTCGCAACTATTGACGCCTCAACAACCAAGAGGCCACAGTGACGGACACCCTTTCTGGGAGCCGCTCCCTCCTGTTCCTTCTCGTGGAGGTCATTCCTTGATGCACCACAACCACGCAAGGCGTTCCCATCGACTGCTGAAGACGGCGCTAGGTGCGCTGAGCGGGCTGGCCCTGCTCGGCGGTGGCCTGTACGGCCTCGCGAGCGCCGACGAACCGTCCACTCCCGACGGCTGGACCAAGGTCTGGAGCGATGACTTCGCCGGCGCGGCGGGGAGTCTGCCGTCCAGCGACAACTGGATCATCGACACGGGCACGAGCTACCCCGGCGGCGCCGCCAACTGGGGCACCGGCGAGATCCAGACCTACACCTCCGACACCGCCAACCTCCAGCAGGACGGCGACGGAAACCTGAAGATCACTCCGATCAAGGACGCCGACGGCAACTGGACCTCTGCCCGCATCGAGACCAAGCGCAGCGACTTCGAACCGCCGGCCGGCGGCAAACTCCGCATCGAGGCCCGCATCCAGGTCCCCGCGGTCACCGGCGACGCCGCACAGGGCTACTGGCCCGCCTTCTGGACGCTGGGCGCGCCCTTCCGCGATGTCTACACGAACTGGCCGGGCATCGGCGAGTTCGACATCATGGAGAACGCCAACGGCGCCAACAAGGTCTCCGGCACCCTTCACTGCGGCATCAGCCCCGGTGGCCCCTGCAACGAGAACATCGGCATCGGCGCCGGCCGCGAATGTCCCGACACGGCCTGCGCGGGCAACTTCCACACCTACGCCTTCGAGTGGGACCGCAGCACCTCCCCGCAGGAGCTGCGCTGGTACGTCGACGGCGTGCAGTACCACTCCGTCAACGCCTCCCAAGTGGACGCCAAGACGTGGGACGCCGCCACCGGGCACAGCCATTTCATCCTGCTGAACGTCGCCATGGGCGGCGCCTTCCCCAACGCGGCCGCCGCAGGTACGACACCCACCTCGGCCACCAAGTCCGGCGTGCCGATGCTCGTGGACTACGTATCCGTCTACAGCTCGAAGGGCAGCAGTCAGTAGGGCTGATCGCGGGTAGCCCCTCAATTTCCGGCCCGACCGGAGACTGCCGTGGACGGCGGGGGACTTCGGAAGAGTCCGGTGGCAGTCGGAGCGGACAGCAGCAAAATCTCGCGTGGCCGCCGCGCGTGACACAGCGGGGAAGGAAAACGCGGTGAGCAATCCGCCGCAACCGAACCACCCCCACTTCGGCCATCGTTTCGATCTCTCGGACGAGGCGCTCTCGGGGGAGTTGAAAAAAACCGCGGGCATGACGCTTGCACACTGGTCCATCGAGGAATTGCTGGCCCGTCACTGGCAGCCGGTCTTCGAGTACGCCGAGTTGTGGACGGTGTCCGATCGGGCCGCGGGCGTCCTGACGGCATCCGCGTTCACCCGGGCTTTCCTGGACGCGCTGCGGTGGCCCGGGCCCAGGACCGCCTGGCGACCCGGGCTGCTCCTCACTGTGCAACGCATCGTCGAGGAGTGGGCCGAGGATGAAAGGCGTCGTTCCGCGCTCCGTCCGGCTCTGCGCCCGCGTGGTCTTTCGGCCGCGGCCCGGCTGTCCGTCCCGGCCGACCGCCGGCTGATCAACCGTGCCTTCCATCGGTTGCAGGAGCGTGCTCGCTGCCTGCTGTGGCACATCGAGGTGGAGGCGGAGGGCTTGGAGGTACCGGCCGTGCTTCTCGGCCTGCCCCCGGAGACGACTGAAGTCCAGCTGGAATCCGCCCGTGTCCGCTTCCGGGAGGCGTGCGTCGAGGCGCACCGCGAGCTCGCCACGCATCAGACGTGTCTGCGGTTCAGCCGGCTGCTGGACGTCTCCGTCCAACGCGGCGGCACCCACCTGGTGCCCGATCTGCAGCATCACCTCACCGGTTGCGACCACTGCCGGCATGCGGCCGAGCAACTCGACCACTCCGGGGACCGCCTCGGCGTACTGATCGCCGAAGCGGTCCTCGTCTGGGGGGCGCGGGTCTATCTCGGCTCCCGCCCTGCCCGCGGATGGTCGCAGGCGAGTCGCGCCCCTGGCGCTTCCCACAGCTCCTGGGGGCTGGGACACGCCACCCACCGCCGGCCAGCCGACGGGCTCTGGTCGCACGCCGCCGACGCGACACCCCCCTTATCGGCGTGAGCGGGGCGGACCCGCCCGCACACCTTGCGGTGCTGATCTTCCGTGGTGGCCGGAGTTTCCGCGCCACCTCCCAGCCGGCCGCGGCAATGCACAGCCTGAGGAGAGCCGGAGGCGCGACGGACATGATCTGGAATTGGAGACTCGCCGGCTCAGGGCCCCACAGGCGACGGGATTCATTTCAAGGTCCAAGACAGGGCGCGCTTGGCCACAGTGGTGCGTGTACTCCACCGAGGGCTCTGCGCTGTTCTCCGCTCCGCTGCTCATCCTTCACTACGGGAAGCGCCACGGATATACGCCACCTTCCAATTTCCAGGAAGCCTTGGCGTCTGTCGACGAACCTCTGGGCTGGGATTCCCGAGCGGAGACACTGAGCCTCCGCCAACTTGAAGAGGCAGGTCGAAGGGCTGGTGTGGCCGGTTCTCGGGGTGCTCACGCTGGTGGTGTGCGACTGTTTGAGGAGTAGACCGTCATGCGGCCGCTGTTTTCGTCCTTGGTCGGCGGCCTCGGGTGCGACGGGGTAAATCCGCTGGCCAGGAGGGATGTTCCATGGCAGGGTCCCCGCCGTGACAGAGATAGACAGCATCGTGATCACCCCTCTCGCCGAGCGTCCGTCGTTGCTTTCCCGTATCTACGAGATCGCTGAGACGTGGCCGGCCTTCATACCGCACGATCCGGTTGGGGAAGCCTTGCTGGGCCGGGTGGCCGAAGACTTCCCCCACTACTGCGTGGTGGCAACGGATGGTGACCGCGTCGTTGCCCGTGGGCTGTGTGTGCCGTTCAGCGCCGACCTCGACGGCCGTGAGGAGATGCCGGAAAAGGGCTGGGACCAGGTACTCGTCTGGGCGTTCCGAGACCAGCGCCATGGGCATGCACCGACAACCGTCAGTGCGCTGGAGATCACGGTGGACACCGAATACCTCGGCCGTGGCCTGTCCTACAGGATGTTGGCCGCCCTGCGGGACGCCGTCGGCCGGCAGGGCCACAATGTGCTGTTGGCCCCGGTCCGTCCCACAGCCAAGCATCTCGAACCGCGCGTCACCATGACCGACTACGTCAGCCGACAGGGCGAGGACGGATTTCCGACCGATCCCTGGCTCCGAGTACACGTCAAGGTCGGCGGCAGCATCCAAAGGATCGCCCCGGCATCGATGACGGTCAGCGGCTCGCTGGCCCAGTGGCGGCAGTGGACCGGGCTGCCCTTCAACAGCGACGGTGACATCGACGTACCAGGCGCCCTCGTTCCGGTGCACTGTGACACCGCAGGTGACAAAGCCGTCTATGTCGAGCCCAACGTATGGGTACGACACGATGTGACGGCGTCCACCGCCTGACCACACACTGCCTGGCGAGGCAAGCCGCAAGTTCACCGGGTGACTTCGAGGTTCGTCAAAACGAGCGGGGCACGCAGGAGCTGGGTGGCGCGGGCGGGATTGGCGATCGTGCCGCAGGTTGTGCAGCGGCACCGCCAAGGGGTGTCGGTCCCGGGACAGGGCTCCAGCGGCTCCAGGCCGGCCGCGCGCATCAGCGTCACCGCCTCCTCCGGAGGAGCCTGCAACCTTGCGACGATCATGCGAATTCACCGAAGAGCTACGACGGGGCGCCGCTGCCCGCGCCAGAGCTTCCGCAGTTGCCCCTGAAGCCGCGTGGAAGGGTGCGTTGACCTGCCGGGGTCTGAAGCTGTGCAACTGAGGGCGGGAACGTGCTCCACGGCCGCCGACCGCCAGAGCACCGCTGGTCCTTGCAGCCGGCGACCGGGACCCCCGCCGCAGCCGGCCGGCTCAGGTTCAGGTGTCGTAAATGTGGAAGCCGCGGCCGCTCTTGCGGCCGAGGTGGCCCGCGGCGACCATGCGGCGAAGAAGGGCGGGCGGCGCGTACAACGGCTCCTTGAACTCCTCGTACATCGACTCGGCCACGGCCTGCGCGGTGTCGAGGCCGATGAGGTCGAGCAGGCGCAACGGCCCCATGGGATGGGCGCATCCGAGTTCCATGCCCCGGTCGATGTCCTCCGGCCGTGCCGAGCCGGACTCCACCATCCGCACCGCGCCGAGCAGATAGGGCACGAGGAGGGCGTTGACGACGAAGCCGGAACGGTCGGGCGCCTGGATGGCCTGTCTGCCCAACTGCTCCGCCAGACCGCGGGTGCGGCGCACGGTGTCGGCGTCGGTGGTGAGGGCGGGAATGAGCTCGACCAGCCTCTGCACGGGCACGGGGTTGAAGAAGTGCATGCCGATGACCCGGGCCGGCCGTGCGGTGACGACGGCGAGATCGACGACGGGGATCGAGGAGGTGTTGGTGGCCAGGACCGCCGCCGGGTCCTCGACCGCCTTGTCCAGGGTGCGCAGGACATCGGTCTTGATGTCGCGGTTCTCGGCGACCGCCTCGATGACGAACTGACGGTCCGCCATGTCGGTGAGGTCATGGGTGAAGGACATCCTGGCGAGGGCCTGGTCTCGCTGTTCCTCGCTGAGTTTGTGACTTCTCAGGGCTCGGTCGAGGGAAGCGGTGAGCCGGCGGCGGCCTGCCCCGATCGCTTCGTGCGTGGCCTCGGCGACGAGGACGTCGATGCCGCTGCGGGCGGCGACTTCGGCGATGCCGGAGCCCATGAGGCCGCAGCCGACGACGCCAAGACGCGTGACGGAGTCCATCCGAGGTCCCTTCCGTTGAGTCGTTGTCCGATCGGGGGTGACCACTGTCATAGATCGAGGACGAGACGGGGGCTGCACGAGCGGGAGACGCAGATGAGCATGGTGTCGCCGGCGGCTCGTTCGTCCTCGGACAGCAGCGAGTCGCGGTGGTCGGGTGTGCCGTCGAGCACGTCGGTCTCGCAGGTGCCGCAGGCGCCTTCCCGGCAGGAGAAGTCGACCGCGACGCCGGCCTCCTCCACGGTTTCGAGCACCGAACGGTCCGGAGCCACGGTGAGGGTGAGGCCGGAACGGGCGAGCTCCAGCTCGAAGGCATCGGCAGGGCCGGTTTCGGCCGTTGGCACCGGGGCGAAGCGTTCGACGCCCAGCGTGCCGGGCGGCCAGGTCGCGCACTGCTCCTGCACTGCCCGCAGCAGCGGTTCGGGACCGCATGCGTGGACCAAGGCGCCTTCCTCGGGCACGCCGAGGAACGTGGCGAGGTCCAGCAGGCCGTACTGGTCCTGCGGACGGACGAGTACCCGGTCCCCGTGCGGGGCGAGGCGGTCCAGGAAGGCCATGGAGGTCCGGGTGCGGCCGCCGTACAGCAGACGCCAGTCGGCTCCCGAGGCCTCGGCTGCCTCGACCATGGGCAGGACGGGCGTGATACCGACACCGCCTGCGATGAAGAGATGGCGTGCGGCGGGCCGCAGCGGGAAGTTGTTCCGCGGTCCGCGGACCCGCACCTTGGCGCCTTCGTGCAGGTGATCGTGGACGTATGCGGAACCGCCTCGCCCTTCCGGCTCACGCAGCACGGCGATCTGCCAGGCCTCGCGGTCGGCGGGGTGCCCGCACAGGGAGTACTGACGGATCAGCTCGTCGCCGTCGTTGCCGTTCAGGAGTACGTCGATGTGGGCGCCCGGCGTCCAGGCGGGCAGCGCGCCCCCGTCCGGACGGCGCAGGGTGAGGGAGACGACGTCGTCCGCGGCCCGTGTGCGGGTCTCGACGGTGAGAGTGGCGTCGACCGAAGTCAGTTGGTCGTTCATGATGGTTCAGCTCCGGGTTCGGGCCGGTGTCGGCACGTGCAGCAGTAGCGCGTCGCCCTGGCCGCCGCCCCCGCACAGGGCGGCCGCTCCGCTGCCGCCCCCGCGCCGGCGCAGTTCGGCCGCGAGGGTCAGCACCAGCCGGGCGCCGGTCATGCCGACCGGGTGCCCGAGCGCAATCGCTCCGCCGTTGACGTTCACCTTGTCCAGGGGGATGTCCAGTTCCCGGACGGAGGCCAGGGCCACCGAGGCGAACGCCTCGTTGATCTCGAACAGATCCAGGTCGGCGACCTTCAGCCGGCCGTCCCGGGAGAGCGCGTCGAGGATCGCGCCGGCCGGCTGGATCAGCAGCGAGGGGTCGGGGCCCGCGACGGTGCCGTAGGCACCGATCTCGGCGAGCGGCGTCAGGCCCTCCCGCCGAGCGAGCTCGGCGCTCATCACGACGACGGCCGCGGCCCCGTCGGAGAGCTGTGAGGCGTTGCCGGGGGTGATGGTGCCGGCGTCGGAGAAGGCCGCCTTCAGGCGCCCCAGGCTCTCACCGGTGGTCCCCTGCCGTATGCCCTCGTCGTCGGCGACCACAGTCTCGCCCAGGCGCCCGGTCACGGTGACGGGGGAGATCTCCGCGGACAACACACCCGACTCCTGGGCGTGGGCGGCCCTTTGATGGGAGAGCGCGCTGTAGTCGTCCTGTTCCTCGCGGGTCAGGTCGAACGGCCGTTGGTAGCGCTCGGTCGCCGCGCCCATGGAGATGCCGTCGAAGGCGCAGACGAGGGCATCGCGGTCGAGGGCGTCCTCCGCGGCTGCCGAACCGTACTTCCAGCCGGTGCGGGCGCCGCGCAGCAGGTGCGGGGCGTTCGACATGGACTCCATGCCGCCCGCCACGACCACTTCGTGACGGCCCGAGGAGATCATCAGGTCGGCCAGGGCGATGGCGTGCAGTCCGGACGGGCAGAGCTTGTTGACGGTGCTCGCGGGCACGGAGAAGGGGATGCCGGCCTGGACCGCGGCCTGCCGTGCCGGGTTGGGGCCGGCTCCGGCCTGGACGACATGGCCCATGACGACGGCTTCCACGGCTGCCGGCTCCAGGTGTACGGCGGCAAGGGCCGCGCGGATGGCATGCGCACCGAGGTCGACCACGGACAGGGCGCTGAGGGCGCCCAGCAGTTTGCCGATGGGCGTCCTGGCACCGGCGACGATGACGGATCCGGGCATGGCCGGGACCTCCTGGGGTGTGGGACGGAGTCAGGCGGCCGTGCCGGCGTCCACGGCACGGGCGGCGATCAGATGGGCCGTCTCGTTGACCGAGTGCAGGACGGTGCGGCCGCCGGGCATGCGCCGCACCCGGCTGACGGACGTGTAGTCGGGGTGGAACCAGAACATGGTGGACAGGCCCAGCACCGTCGCCAGGTAGGTGTTGGTGATGCCGCCGTGGCACACGGCCGCGACCCGCCCGCCGGGATGGGCGTCGAAAATGGTGGCCATGGCCCGTACGGCACGTGCCCGAAAGGCGTCCCGGTCCAGGTCGGGCACGAAGTCCTCGAAGCGTCCCTCGGCGAGTGCCGCCGCCCGGGGATCGTCGGCGCCGATCTGCTCGGGTGGCGTGTAGGGCTGGGACATGTCCGTGTCCCATTCGCGCAGGTCGTCGAGGACGGTGGCGGTCATGCCGGTGATCCGTTCCAGGGGCGCGGCGGTCTCCCGGGCCCGGCGGTAGGGGCTGACGTACAGGGCGTCGAGGTCCTCGTGTCCGAGCCAGGCGGCGAGATGCTCGGCCTGGGCGGTGCCCTCCGGGGCCAGCCCCGGATCGAACACACCGGCCAGCGGGAGGCCGTGCCGGACGAGGAGGAGTTCGGTCATGGTGATCCTTCACAGGGATGAGCAGGCACACGGGTGAGCGGGCACGGAGGTGAGCGGGCTCAGCCCGAGATGGTCCGTTCCGAGGCCCAGTACGGGCGGCGCATCGCGCGTTTGTCGAGCTTGCCCATCGCGTTGCGCAGGAGTTCGGGGACGAACTCGTACGACTTCGGGCACTTGTAGGCGGCAAGGCGCTCACGGCAGAACCGGTCCAGTTCGTCGGTCGGCGGTTCGTCCGCCGCCACGACCAGGGCCCGCAGGGACTCGCCGAAGTCCGGGTCGGGCACGCCGATGACCGCGACCTCGGCGACCGCGGGGTGCTGTCGCAGCACCGCCTCGCTCTCGGCCGGGTAGAGGTTGACCCCGCCGGAGACCACGACGTCCGCGGCCCGGTCGGTGATGAAGAGGTAGCCGTCCGCGTCGACGTAGCCGATGTCGCCGAGTGTGAAGACGCCGGGGGAGACGTAGGCGGCCTTGGTCTTGTCCGGGTCCGCGTGATAGCGGACGCCCTGGTTCTCCGGGGCTCGGAAGGCCAGCAGTCCTGGTTCGCCGGGCGGCAGTTGCCGGCCGTCGTCATCCGTGACCAGGACCTCGAAGGGGGGCCGGACGCGTCCGACCGAGCCGGGGTGCGCCAGCCACTCCACGCTGCTGATGCGCGCCACGGTGCCCGCTTCGCTGGCGCCGTACGACTCGGTCAGCACGGGACCGAACCACTCGATCATGGCTCGCTTGACGTCCGGCGGACACGCGGAGCCGGTGTGGGAGACCTGCCGCAGGCTGGAGACGTCGTACCGGGCGCGGACCTCCTCCGGGAGGGCGAGCAGCCGTTGGAAGTGGGTGGGCACCATCACCGTCGAGGAGACCCGCCACTGCTGCACCCGGCTCAGGAACGTCTCCGCGTCGTATCTGCCGAGGACGACCACCGGCTGACCGGCCGCCAGGTGCCGCAGTGAGGTCAGCGGGGCGTTGTGCTGCAGGGGACCGCACACCAAGTGGGGTCCCGGAGGGAATCCGGGCCGGGCGGACATCGCGGCGAGGTACGCGGCGCTGTCGGCGACCGGGTCGCTGACCCAGCGCACCTCGGTGCCGCGTGCCCGTCCGGTGGTTCCGGAGGTGTAGACGAGCGGGGGCCGGGCGGGTCGGCCCACGGGGAGGGTGTGGCCGACGGGAGCGGCGGCCAGCCACCGGTCCCAGTCGAAGGCGTGGCCGACCGCCGGGGTTCCGTGGACCACCACCGGCAGGCCCAGTTCCCGGGCCGCGTCGAGCGCGGCACCCGCGCCGACGGGTCCGGCGACGATCCCGGTCACGCCCGCGTCGATGATCTGCTCGACGAGCTCGCCCGAGGTGAGGCTGCGGGACGTGGCGACGGTCCCCACTCCGGCGCGCAGTCCGGCCAGATGGGCCACCAGCGTCGCGATCGCGTTGTCGCCGAGGACGGCGATCCGGTCCTCGGGGCCCGGCGCGAACTCCAGCAGCCGGGCCGCCGCCCGCGCCACCTGGTCGGCGAGACGGGACCAGGACAGGACGTCCAGGTCGTCCGCCAGGGCGGGCACCTCGGGTGACTCCTGGGCGCGACGGTCGAGTGGCAGCAGCGACATGGCTCCTCCGGCGGCTCCTGGGCCTCTCCCGCTTTCAGAGGGAGAGGAGATGCTGAGACTGTAGCGTTTATCAAGAAAGTGCGGAACACTCTGATCCTGCGCGGAGTCATTCCCACCTGTTTCTGCGGGTGGGGGCGCACTGCCCGCATCTCGTTACTCAAGCCATCATCTGGTAAGTGAATGAGGAGGAGCCATGTCCGAGCCGGATCCGGACGCATGGCGCAGGCAGGTCCGGCAGTGGCTGGCCACCGTGCTGGAACCGGCACGGGCGCCGGACTCCGCCACCCGGTCCGCCGACCTCGCCGTGTTCCACAACCTTCCGGAGAACGAGGAACGCCTGCTGCTGGAGCGCTGCCGCGCCTACCAGCGAGCCCGGTTCGACGCCGGCTACCAGGCGCTGACCCTCCCCGCGGACAAGGGAGGGGCCGGCCTGACCGCCGCCCACGTGGCGGCCTTCGCCGAGGAGGAAGCGGCCTTCGAGGTCCCGCCGGCCACCGAGCTGATCAGCGTCACCGTGCGCCTGGTCGCGATGGCCGTCTCCCTGTTCGGAACCGCCGGGCAGCGCCGCGAGCACGCCCGCGCCTTCCTGCGGACCGATCTGCTGGCCTGCCAGCTCTTCAGTGAGCCCGGCGCCGGATCGGACCTCGCGGCGCTGCGCACCCGCGCCCGGCAGGAGGGTGAGGAGTGGGTGATCGACGGTCAGAAGGTGTGGACCTCCGGCGCCCAGTTCGCCGACTACGGTCTGCTGCTCGCCCGCACCGACCCGGATGTCGTCAAACAGGCCGGCATCACCGCCTTCCTGGTGCCGATGGACGCCCCCGGAGTGGAGGTGCGCCCCATCCGGCAGATGAGCGGCGGCGCCTCCTTCAACGAGGTCTTCCTCAGCGGCGTACGCGTCCCCGACCGGCTCCGGATCGGACGACCGGGCCAGGGCTGGGAGGTCGCCACCGCCACCCTCGCCTTCGAACGCACCGCCTCCGGCAGCGGCAACCGCCGCAAGGGCGGCACCTTCACCGACGTCCTCGCCCTCGCCCGCTCCCTGGGCCGCACCGAGGACCCGCTGGTCCGCCAACGCCTCGCCGACCTTTACGTCCGCGCCGCCCTGCGCACGGCCACCGTCGAACGCGTCGCCAGAACCAGCGCGGCCGGCGGCCGGCCGGGCCCGGAGGCGTCGTTGACCAAACTCATGGCCTCCGAACTGCTCACCCGCACCGGGCAGCTCGCCGCCGAGCTGATGGGGGCGCGCATCAGCGCCGACACCGGCGAGCCCGGCACCTTCGCCTGGACCGAACATCTCCTCGGCGCCCCCGGCTACCGGCTGGCCGGAGGCACGGACCAGATCCAGCGCAACCTGATCGGCGAACGGGTGCTCAAGCTGCCGCCCGAGCCGCGCGTGGACCGGGTGCCGTTCTCGCAACTTCCCGGCAACTGAGGCACCACGCCTCGCTTCGGCAATCACGAAGGAGTGACATCGATGGATCTGGGACTGACGGGCGCCAAGGCGCTGGTGACCGGTGCGAGCCGGGGCATAGGCCGGGCGGTCGCCGCGCAACTGGCCGCGGAGGGCTGCGCGCTGGCCCTGTGCGCCCGGGGTGAGGAAGGACTGGCCAAGGCCGCCGCCGAACTGCGCGCCGAGGGCGTCACCGTGTTCGAGGAAGCGGTCGACGTCACCGACCCGGCCGCCCTCGCCGGCTTCGTGGAGCGGGCGGCCGGCGCACTCGGCGGCCTGGACCTGCTGGTGTCCAATGTCTCGGCGGGCAATGTGAAAGGCCCCGAGTCCTGGGAGGCCAGCCTGCGGGGCGACCTGATCCCGTTCGCGGGACTCGTCGAGGCCGCCCTGCCCCATCTGGAGGCCTCCGACCGGGCCGCCGTCGTGGCCATCGGCACCACCAACGCCTCCGACACCGCGCGCCCGGCCGGAGCGAACTCCTACTCCGCGCTCAAGGCGGCCGTCGTCCAGCACGCCTCCGCCCTCGCCCACGCCCTCGCACCGAAGGGCATCCGCGTCAACACCGTCTCGCCCGGCCCGATCGACTTCCCCGGCGGCGCCTGGGAGACCATCCGCACCAGCCGTCCGGAGGTCTACGAGGACGTGCTCGCCAGGCTTCCGATCGGCCGCTACGGCACCGCGGAGGACGTGGCCGCGGCGGTGGCGTTCCTGCTCGGCCGGACCGGCTCCTTCTGCGTGGGTGTCAACCTCGTGGTGGACGGCGGGCTGCTGACCCGCGTCCAGTACTGAGCCGTGGCGGGCCCCGCGGGCCGCCTGGACGCCGTACTGGTCTGCGGCGGACGCTGGCACGACTTCGACCACGCGCGGCTCCGGCTGCTGGAACTGCTCGGTGAGCATCCCAGGGTGCGCACCACCGTCCACCAGGACTACGACTGCGCAGAAGCCCTCGACCGGGCCGACCTGTTGGTCACCTACACCTGCGACGTCCGGCCTGACCCGGCGCAGGGGGCCGCGCTCGCCCGGTGGGTCGAGCGGGGCGGTCGCTGGCTCGCCCTGCACGGCACCAACGCGGTGATCGAGCCGCCGACGCACGGCGGCGCGCGGGAGTTCACGACCCCACGCCTCCTCGGGGAACTCGCCCAGGTACTCGGCAGCCAGTTCCTGGCCCACCCGCCGATCGCACCGTACGAGGTGCACGTGACCGATCCCGGCCATCCGCTGGTCGCCGGGATCGGCTCGTTCACGGTCACCGACGAGCTGTACGTCTGCGAGCTGCACGGGGAGTTGGACGTGCTGCTGCACGCCGAGTACACGGGGCCCTGCCGTGGCTTCGCCGAGGGCGACACGGCGGCCCTCGACAGCGCGCCCCGACCGGTGCTGTACCTCAAGCGGTACGGTCTCGGCGAGGTCTGCTACTTCACCCTCGGTCACTGCCGGGGCCGTTACGACATGCAGGACCTGGGCGTGGACGACACCGGGCGCGTGGACCGTGGTCCCTGGGAGACGCCGGAGTTCCTGACGGTGCTCCGGCGTTGCGTGGAACGGACGGTGGCCGGCCGGAGCCCGGCGCAGGAGCGGGCCGGCGCCTGAGTCGGGCTCGGGCGCCGGCCCTGCGTGGGGACGGCTCACGCGTGCGGCAGTACCACCGCGCGGCCATTGATGTCACCGGCGTGCAGACGCTCGTAGGCCACAGGTGCCTTGTCGAGGGTGAAGGTCTCGACGTGCGAGGAGACCAGGCCCTGTCGTGCCAGCTCGACCACCTCCATGAGTTCCCGGCGACTGCCCCAGTAGGGGAAGGAGGCGGAGACCTCGAACGGCAGCCCGCCTCCGAAGCCGACCGCCAGGGTGCCTCCGCCGAGGCCGACGATGGTCACATCGCCCTCCACGGCCACCGCCGCCGCGGCAATGGCGAGCGTTGCCTCGGCGCCGACGAAGTCCAGGACCACCTCCGCTCCCGTCCCGCCGGTGAGCTCCCGCACTCGTGCGGCCGCCGCATCGTCGGAGAGCAGCGTCGCGTGGGCGCCCACCGTGTGGGCCAGCTCCAGCTTGTCCTTGCTGACGTCGAGGGCGACCACGGTGGCCGGTGTCAGAGCGCGGAGCAACTGCACTGCCAGGTGACCCAGGCCGCCGACTCCGATCACCACCACCGTGCTGCCCGGAACCAGCTTGGGCAGTGACTTCCTGATGGCGTGATAGGGCGTCAGCCCCGCGTCGGTGAGCGGGGCGGCCTGGACCGGGTCCAGTCCGTTCAACGGCACCAGATGGCGGGGCGAGTCCACCAGCATGTACTCGGCGAGCGCACCGGGACGGCCGAGTCCCGGGGGCAGGATGCCGAGTCCGGCGGCGTGCGGGCAGCAGTTCTCCTTGCCCACCGCGCACTTGGGGCACTGTCCACAGCCCCAGGGGCCGTACACCGCCACCTCGTCGCCTTCCGCCACCGCGGTGACACCGCTGCCCAGGGCCGCGACGGTGCCGACACCCTCATGGCCGAGCGTCATCGGCAGCGGATAGGGGAACTGCTCCTCGGGCCACCCCATGACCGCCAGGTCGGAGTGGCACAGCCCCGCCGCGGTCACCTTCAACAGCACTTGTCCCGGCCCCGGTTGGGGCACGGGAACCTCGACGAGCTCGGGGGCGTGTCCGACCCTCCGGTACTGCACAGCCTTCACTCTCCGGCCTCCTTGTCGATGGCGGGCAGGGCGTCGCCCTCCTGGCACCGGGATGGCCCAAGACCGCCCCGGATTGGAGAAACTTATGAGGAACTACAGTCTCAAGTGGGTCGGAGTGTGACACGCCTCGGCGGCCCTGGGGAGGGGAAGCGTCGAGAAAATCCGGCGCTCCCTGGCCCATTCCCTGCTGACCTCGGAGAATGTCGCCTCTCTTCACGGTCGAGACTGTTGCTCCGCACGGCAACCCATAACTACACTCAATCTAAAGTTTCTGCCGGAGGAGAGATGATGGACGAAACGTCGGAGCTGGGTACCGCGCGGTGCCCCGGGCCCAGCGTCCAGGACTACCTCGACCAGGACAGCCGCCCTGTCCCGCCCGCCCTGAGGTTCGAGCGGAACGACCCCCTCGGCAGCGAGGACATCGACACCGCCCGTTTCACCTCTCGTGAGTGGGCCGAACGTGAAATGCGCCAGGTCTGGCGGCGCGTGTGGCAGTTCGCCTGTCTGGAGAGCGAGATCCCCGAGGTCGGCGACCACGAGGTCTACGAGATCGGCGACGACTCGCTCATCGTCGTGCGTACGGCCCCCGACGAGATCCGGGCCTTCGTCAACGTGTGCCTGCACCGAGGACGCAAACTGCGCACCGGCGGCGGCAATGTGAGCGAGTTCCGCTGCTCCTTCCACGGCTTCGCCTGGAACCTCGACGGCACGATGCAGACCCCGCCCTGCGCCTGGGACTTCCCGCACGTCACCCCGGAGAAGTTCGCCCTTCCCGAGGCCCGGGTCGCCACCTGGCGCGGCTTCGTCTTCATCAACATGGACCCGTACGCGGAGTCCTTCGACAGCTACCGCGGCACCTTCGACGACTACTACATCTGGCCGCTGGAGAACCGCTACAAGTCGCTGCACATCGCCAAGGTGCTGCCGTGCAACTGGAAGGTCGCACAGGACGCGTTCATCGAGTCCTTCCATGTGATCGCCACACACCCGCAGATGCTGCCGTGGCTCGCCGACGCCAACTCGCAGTACGACGTGATGGCGGACCAGCCGAACTGGAACCGGATGATCAACATCCAGGGCGCGCCCAGCCCGCACGTGGCGGACTCCGTCACGGAGGAGGACGTCCTGGAGACCTTCTACGACTCGCGCGCCTTCTACGCGGCCGCCCAGGGCCGTGACCTGGTACGACAGGAGGGTGACGAACTGCCGGCGATCCCGCCCGGCGGCACGGCCCGCAAGGTCCTCGCGGAGCGGATGCGCGAGCAGCTGGCGGCCACCTCGACCCAGGACTTCTCACAGACCCCGGACACCGAACTGCTGGACGCCATCAACTACTTGCTGTTCCCCAACTTCAACCCCTGGGGCGGCGCCAAGTCCAACATCATCTACCGGTTCCGGCCCAACGGCCTGGACCCCGACTCCTGCACCGCCGAGATCATCTTCATGTCCTCCCCGAAGCGGCCCGGCGAGATGCCGCCCCCGGCGAAGATCCGCTGGGTACCCGAGGACATGCTCTTCGCCGACATCCCCGAACTCGGTGTGCTGGGGCCCGTCTTCGACCAGGACTGCGAGAACCTGCCCTACGTCCAGCAGGGCCTGAAGGCGATGCGCAAGCCGGGCATCACGCTCGCCAACTACCAGGAGAGCCGCATCCGCCACTTCAACCGGACGCTCGACGAGTGGATGGACAGGTGACCCACCGGGTGTCGGTCGCACCCCTGGGCGCCGAGCTGGAAGTGCTCGACGGCGAGGACCTGTTCACCGCCGCTCAGCGGCTCGGCTACCGCTGGCCCACCGTCTGCGGCGGCAAGGGCACCTGCCGCACCTGCTTCGTCGAGGTGGTGGAGGGCGTCGAGAACTGTTCCCCGGTGGGCCCGTTGGAACGCGAGGGCATCGAGGCCCTGCGCAGGCCGGTGGACGGCCTGACCCGGCTCGCCTGCCGGCTCCGGGTCGAGGGCCCGGTGACCGTGACCAAGCGCGGCGTGCGCCGCCGAGTGCAGGAGTGAGGCCCCCATGTCCAAGCAAGTGATCCACCCGCTGACCGGGCATGTGTACCGGCTCACCGAGGACGGACTGGTCGAGGTGACCGACCCGAAGACCGGGGCGCGGGGCGTCTTCGACTTCCGGGCCCGGTGGCAGTCGGGCGAACTGCGCCACGCCGACCTCCAGCTGGCCGGCTGGGTCGGCCGGCTCGCCCAGCGGCGCACGGCGCCTGAGCAGGAGGGGTGACGCCGTGTCCCCGCGCACCACCCGGGTGGTCTGTCTGAAACGCCGGCCTGTGAAGGAACCGGTCCCAGGTGACTTCGCCGTCGAGGAACGCCCTCTGCCTTCTCTCGGCGAGGGACAGGTCCTCGTCCGCAACCTCTACATGAGCGTCGACCCGTCCATGCGTGGACGGCTGGAGACCACCGAGAAGCACTACACGCACAACTTCGCCCCCGGATCACCCCTGGACGGGCGGGCCCTCGGTGTCGTCGAGGAGAGCCGCTGTCCCGCTGTTCCGCCGGGCGCCTTCGTACGTCACCAGCTGGGCTGGCGGGATCGGGTCGTACTGAACGGGACGGACACCGACGGGGCGGCGCGCATCGATCCGCGCCTGGCCCCGCTGCCCACCTGGTTGGGGCTGCTCGGCCAGACCGGCTTCACCGCGTACGTGGGCCTGACCCGGATCGCGGAGCTGCGCCCGGGCGACACCGTCTTCGTCTCGGCAGCGGCAGGCGCCGTCGGCACCGCCGCCGGCCAGTTCGCGCGGCTGCTGGGCGCGGACCGCGTCGTCGGGACCGCCGGCGGCCCCGGCAAGTGCGCCCTGCTGGTCGAGGAGTTCGGCTACGACGCCGCCGCGGACTACCGTGCCGAGCCGGTGCGCAACGCGCTGGCCCGGATGGCACCCGAGGGTATCGACGTGTACTTCGACAACGTCGGCGGTGAGCAGCTCGCGGCGGCCCTGCACGCGCTGCGGACCGGTGGCAGGGTCGCCCTGTGCGGCATGATGTCGCAGTTCGGCGGCGAGCGACGGACCGTGGACATCAACCATCTGGTCCAGGCGGTCCTCAAGCGGCTGACGCTGTCCGGTTTCATCGTCCGCGACCACGACGACCTTCGGCCGGAGTTCGAGCAGCGGGTCGCGGGCTGGCTCGCCGAGGGCCGGATCACCGCGCGTGAGACGGTCGTGGACGGCCTGGAGAACGCCGCGGGGGCGCTGTTGTCCCTGCTCGGCGGCGGCAATGTCGGCAAGATGCTGGTGCGGCTGGGAGACTGACGCGTGGAACGCCGGAGAACGGCGCCCCCCGGCGAGGGGGCGCCGTTTTCAGCGCATGGGGCGTGACGCGGCGACCGTGTGGGCCGTCAGGGAGACCCCGACCCGGGTCAGCCCCGCCACGGCCGCGCGGAACTCCTTGATGTGCGGGGTGGCGAAGTGCTCGTCGAGGGCCTGTTGGGAGGCCCAGTGCTCGAACACGCGGATGCGCCGCTCGTCGCCGGGGTCGGGGGTCATGGCGTAGTCCAGGCAGCCGGGTTCCGCCTCGCGGGTTTGCCGCCCCAGTTCGGTCAGGGCCTTCAGTATCGCGGCGCGGTCGCCGGGTCCGTAGTCCATCCAGCCCGCGACGATGACTTCCTCTGCCATGGCGTGTTCCCTTCGTGGTCATGGGTGTGGGCCCGCCGTCCCGTCAGGGGGAGCGGCGGGCCCACGCGTTCCTCAGAGGCCGAGTGCGGCCGGCACGCTGTCCACGGTGACCGTGCCCTTGTCGCCGTCCACCGTGATCACCATGCCGTCCCGCAGTCGCCTCGTCCCGTTCTCGACGGAGATCACGGCGGGGATGCCCAGTTCACGGCAGACCACCACGGCGTGGCTGTTGAGCGCGCCCACATCCACAACGGCCGCTCCGGCGACCAGGAACAGCGGCGTCCAGGCCGCATCCGTGATCGGCGCGACCAGCACCTCACCGGGCTCCAGCGCCTCGCACGAGGCCGGGTCGGTGACCACCCGCACCCTGCCGGTGTATGTGCCGTGGCTACCGCCCACGCCGGCGAGGACATCGCCCTCGACGGCCGCCGGGGTCCGTTCCTCGGCGCGCCGCGTCCAGGTGTCGACCTCGGTCTGGGCGTCGTCGGCGACGAAGAACGGCGGCTCCAGCTCGTACAGATCCGCGTACTCCTCGAGCCGCTGGGCGATCACCGCGCCGAAGGACTCCGGGGCGGCGACATAGTCGTCGAGTTCGGTGTCCAGCAGCATCATCACGTCCTCGGGCCGGGCGAACAGCCCCGCGTCGACGCCGCGGCGTCCGAGCTCCCGTACGGCCATACGGATCTCGTTGACGACGGTGACGCAGTTCGCCTTGGTGCGCTCGCGGGCCGGTATCCACACCTGGGAGGCGTGCATGCCGGCGTCGAACATGGGCTGCGTCTCCTCGGGCAGCGCGGCCCGGATCTCCCGCGCCGTCCGCTCGCGCCCTTCCGTCAGCCGCTTCTGGCGGGCGGCGGGGGAGGCGTCGTCGGGGCTGTGCCGGATCCGGTCGACCAGGGCCAGCGCCTGGACGGGCGCCGCCTCCCAGGACAGTGCGTGGATGTCCCACTCGTTGGGGCCGCGGTCGCCGGACTCCGCCAGGAACTCCTCGAAGGAGTCACGGAACGCCTTCACATCCCCGGTCGCGGTCTCGAGGGCCCGCTCCACCGCGGCCGGACCCCGGTCGAACAGGGCGGTCAGCTCGGCCGAGGCCGCCACCTGGCGGGACAGCGTCCACAGCCCGGTCGAGGGAGAGGCGGAGTCCACGTCGCCGAGACCGCCGATCAGGTCGAGCAGGGCGCCGGGGCGGTCCACGCTCGCGCACAGCGGGCCGAGGATCGCCGGCCCGACGGACGCGGGCAGCGACGACTCGACGTGCCGCTGGAAGGTCGTCTCCACCTCGTCCAGCAACGACCGTGCGCGGGCGACCAGTTCGGCCTCGGACAGCCGCGTCAGGTCGGGACGTGAGCGGCGCAGGGCGCGCAGCCGCTCCTGGTCGGCGTCGGCCTCCGGGAAGCCGGTCTGGCCGAGCATCCGTTGAAGTGTGGCGCCCGCCTTGCCGGTCAGCTCCTCGTCCTGGTCGTCGGGATGCGCCACGTACACCGGAGTGTCGGAGCGCTGGCCGACGAAGGCCGCGTCGATCTGGTCCGCCGTCTGGCCCATCCGTATGCCGAACAGCCGCATGTGGGAGAGGTTGAGATAGAAGTGGCCGCCGAACATGCCGACGAACGGCGGCCGGGGACCGGCCACCTCCTCCTCGCGGTAGACGCCGAACCCGACGAAGCCGCGCCGCCAGCCCTGCAGACCGCGCCCCCAGACCAGGGTCCAGCCCAGCGGGCTGGCGGGGTCCGGCAGGGTCTCGCCCGCGTTGGCCCGGGTGTAGTGCGGCAGCCGCTCACTGCGCTGCCAGTCTGTGATCCAGCTCTTCATGACCGAGGTCTCCCGCCCTTTGTGCCCGCCCCTACCACTGCGCTGTCCCACCGTCGACGCTGATCAGCGTGCCGGTGATACCCGCCCCTGCCTCGCTCGCCAGCAGCGAGGCGACAGCCGCGATCTGCTGCACCGTGGTGATCTTCTTGGTGGCGGCGTGCTCGGCGAAGCGGCTGAGCCATTCCTCGTAGCTGATGCCCTCGGCCTCGGCGGCGGCCGGTCCGGCGGCCCGCATCAGGTCGGTGTCGACGGCGCCGGGACAGATGGCGTTGCAGGTGATGCCCTGGGTGCCGTACTCGAAGGCGGTCGCCTTCGTCAGTCCGTGGATGGCGTGCTTGTTGGTGATGTAGTGGCTGATCGCCGGCTTGTTGGCCTGCTTGCCCTCCACCGAGGAGATGTTGATGATCCGGCCCCAGCCGCCCGCGAGCATCTTCGGCAGTGCCCGGCGGGTGCCGTAGAAGTAGGCGTTGAGGTTGAAGGCCAGCGCGTGGTTCCAGGCCTCGTCGCTGAGCTCGTGAACGGGGGCGAAGCCCTGGGTGCCGCCCGCGTTGTTGACCCAGATGTCGAGCCGGCCGAACCTCTCGGCGGCGAAGTCGGCGAGGGACTCGATGTCCTCCTGCCTGCTTGCGTCACAGGGGTGGAAGACGGCCCGGTCCCCGGCGTCCAGCTCCTCCAGGGCCTGCTTGCCCTTGATCTCGCTGCGGCCGCTGACGACGACCCTGGCGCCGTCGGCCAGGAAGGCCTCGGCGATGGCGCGGCCGATGCTGCGTGTGCTGCCCGTGATCACCGCGACACGACCGTCGAGGCTGCCCGTAGCCACCATGGTGTTCTCCTGCGCTTGTTGTGGGTCGGTCACCTGGCGGCTTCGTCCAGGTGCTGGTGAACGGTGCGGTGGAAGTGCTGGAGGCCGGGCTCGTTGCGCCCGAAGACGAACTCGGTTCCCGCTGCGGCCAGGGCCTTGAGCCCCTGCTGGACTCCGTACGTCGTCGCGTAGTCCTCGTCGCGGACCACCTCGTGGAACCAGGCGCCGAACCGGTCGGCGGCCTGGCGTTCCGCCTCGGTGACCGCCGGTTCCCGCAGCAGGATGATCTGCTGGGTGACCGACTCGGTCGCCGTGCGGGGGAGCACCAGGGAGACGGCGATCTTCTGGCGCCAGCCGCCGGCGATCGCGAGTCCCGGGAAGAGCCAGTAGATGGGCCCGACACAGTCCCCGGGGTCCCGCTCGTCCGGCGGCAGCTCGCTCGCCTGCGCGATGGGGCGCAGGGCCGGTGCGATGCGCTGGTGGGGGCCCCAGGTGTCGTGGACCATCATGTTCGAGAGGTTCGTCTCGAACACCGTCTTCGGGTGCAGCGAGGCGAAGTGGTACGTCTCCAGATACCCGTCGAGGGTGACCTTCCAGTTGGGACTGGTCAGCTCGCTGGTGGAGTAGTGGTGGCACTCCGCCAGCCGCAGGCCCTCCAGCAGCGGCTGCAGATCGCCCAGCCAGGTGTCCAGGTCGGGCTCGGCCGCCGGGTCCAGCGAGACGAAGACGATCCCCGCGCGCTCCCCGGCCGGAAGCCGCACCAGACCGCGTCCCTCGCGCGGTACCTCGCCGAAGGTCTTCTCCGCGTACACGCCGCGCAGCTCTCCGGCCAGGTCGTACGACCAGGAGTGGTACGGGCAGGTGAGCCGCTTGGACACTCCGCACCCGGCTTCGAGGAGCCGGGCGCCGCGGTGCCGGCACGCGTTGATCATCGCGTGCACGGCACCCTGCCGGTCCCGGGTGATCAGTACCGGAACGCCGAGCACGTCGATCGCCTTGTAGGTGTTCGGCCCGGGCAGCTCGCACGACATCGCGAGCGGCAGCGGGACACTCCGGTGGACGGCGTCCGTCTCGCGCTGCCAGCGGTCGGCGTCCAGGTAGTTGGCGACGGGTTCCGCCCACTGGCCGTCCGCCTCGTGCGTCGTGTTGGCGCGGTAGTGCGCCATCACCCGCTCGACGAGTTCGGCCGCCTCCCGCCGCATCGCCACGGACGCGGCGTCGGTGGACCGGTCCTGGCTGATCCACGACGAGTACTCGGGGGTGGAGGGGGCGGAGGCCGGTGACCTGCGCTCGGTCGCTGTTTCCCGAATCTCCGGTGAACTGGTCTGGACCACGATGTCCTCACAATCCTCCCAGCCGCGAGCCGGTGACCGGCTTCGGAACGCGACGGCTGGGTTGTGTCCGAAACTGCAACAGGACTTAGTGTTGTCTGTCAATAGAAAGTGTCGAAGTTGCCGCTCGGCGTGCCATGGGGGTGGGTGTGATGGTCGTGACGCGGCCGTTCGAGGTGGGTGTGGTGGTGCGGGACCTCGGGGTGATGGAGCGCTTCTACTGTGACGTGATCGGCTGTCGCGCCGAGCGCCGCTCGCGTGTGCCCGAGTCCGTCGGGCGTCCGGCCGGGCTGGGCGGCGGGCTGGTGGTCGCCTGGCTCCGGGTGCCCTCCGGAGGGTGCGTCAAGTTGATCCTGCCCCGGTCGGCGCCGGTGTCGGCGGGCGCGGAGCCCTGGGCCGCCGGGCGGCCGGGACTGTCGTATCTCACCTTCCATGTCGACGACATGGACCCGGTCGTGGCGGCGCTGCCGGGTGCGGGCGCCCGGCCCCTGTCGGACCCGCTCGTCGTCCGCGCGGGTGGCCGGCGCATCAGCTTCTGGGCCGATCCGGAGGGCAATGTCGTCGAGTTGGTGGACGAGCGGGGCGACGACCCGGGCTACAGGCGTAGTAATTAGAGACGCTGTTCAGTAAGGTGCCTGCATGCCGGTTACTGTAGACCGACACAAGTAACTCTGATTGCTTGGCAACCTCCCTCGGGCGAAGGGGCGGACGATGGCTCAACGAGCGTCTACGGCGTCGAAGAAATCCCCGCAGGTCAGTACCGCGGTCATCAGGGATCTGCACGAACGCATGGTGCGTATCCGGCTGTTCGAGACCGAGGCGGGAAAGCTCATGGAGGCCGGCAAGCTGCCCGGCTTCCTGCATCTGTATGTCGGCCAGGAAGCCGTCGCAGCCGGCGTGATGACGGCCCTGCGCGACGACGACCAGATCACCTCCACCCACCGCGGCCACGGACACGCCGTGGCCAAGGGCGTCGGCTTCCGCGCGATGTACGCCGAACTGTACGGCCGGGTCACCGGCGCCTGCCTCGGCCGCGGCGGCAGCATGCACATCAACGACCTCACCCGCGGCATGCTCGGCGCCAACGGCATCGTCGGGGCCGGCGTCCCGATCGCCGTGGGCGCCGCGTTCGCCGCCCGGTACAAGGGCGAGGACAGTGTCGCCGTGACCTTCTTCGGCGACGGCTCCACCAACATCGGCGCCTTCCACGAGGGCGCCAACATGGCCGCCGTCCTCGGCCTGCCCGTGGTCTTCGTCTGCGAGAACAACGGCTACGCCGAATTCACCCCGCAGTCCGCCCACATGCTGCTCACCGACGTCGCCGACCGGGCCGCCGCCTACGGCATGCCCAGCGTGATCGTCGACGGCATGGACGCGGTCGCCGTCCACCGCGCCGCGACCGACGCCGTCGCACGCGCCCGGTCCGGCGCCGGCCCGATGATGATCGAGGCCAAGACCTACCGCTACTTCGACCACCAGGGCGTCAAGGGACTGCGTCACCCCTACCGCTCGGACGAGGAGGTCGCCGAGTGGAAGGCCCGCGACCCCATCGACCTGATCGAGACCCGTCTCCTCGCCGACGGCGCCGCCACCCGCGCGGAACTGGACGACGTATGGCAGCGCACGCGCGACGAGATCGCCGAAGCCATCGCGTACGCCGAGGCGAGCCCGCTGCCCGACCCCGCCGACCTGCTGCTGAACGTCTACTCGGGATGACCGCCATGACCACCACCACCGAGGCGCCGGCCGTCGCCACGCGCAGACTCACCTACGTCAAGGCCTTCAACGAGGGCCTCGCACAGGCCATGCGCGAGGACGAGAACGTCTTCGTCGCCGGGGAGGACGTGGCCGGATACGGTGGCGTGTTCCGCATGTTCGACAACCTCCTCGACGAGTTCGGCCCCCGCCGCATGATCGACACCCCGATCTCCGAGGCCGCCCTGGTCGGCCTCGGCGTGGGCGCCGCCGCCCGGGGGCTGCGCCCTGTCGTCGACCTGATGTTCATGGACTTCATCGGCGTCTGCCTCGACCAGATCGTCAACCAGGCGGCGAAGATGAAGTACATGTTCGGGGGCGCGCTGTCGGTGCCGCTCACCATCACCACCGCCTCGGGAGCGGGCCTCGGCGCCGCGGCCCAGCACAGCCAGAGCCTGGAGGCGTGGCTGGCGCATGTGCCCGGCCTCAAGGTGGTGATGCCGTGCGACGCGTACACGGCCAAGGGCCTGACCGTCTCGGCCATCCGGGACGACAACCCCACCGTCGTCATGCTCAACAAGGTGCTGCTCGGCAGCACCGGCGAAGTGCCCGAGGAGATCTACGGCATCCCCCTGGGCCAGGCGCACACCGCGCGGCAGGGCTCCGACGTCACCGTGATCGCTCTCGGCCGCATGGTGGGGGAGGCCCTCGCGGCGGCCGGCGAACTCGCCGCCGAGGGCGTGGAGATCGAGGTGATCGATCCCCGTACCGTGCAGCCGCTGGACACCGAGACGATGTTCGCCTCCGTCCGCCGCACCAACCGGGTGCTCGTGGTGCACGAGGCCGTCACCTTCGGCGGGCTCGGCGCGGAGATCGCCGCCCAGATCCAGGACGAGGTCTTCGACTACCTCGACGCGCCGGTCCTGCGCATCGGCGCCCCCTTCTCCCCGGTGCCCTTCTCGCCGGTCCTGGAGAAGGCGTACGTGCCCGATCGTGCCCGCATCGCCCAGGGGTGCCGGCGCCTCCTCGAAAGGTCGTGACCGACATGGCGGTCGAGGTTCTGCTGCCGAAGATCGGCCTGACCATGCAGGAAGGCACGATCGACGAATGGCTGGTGCCCGTCGGCGCGGCCGTCGCCGAGGGCGACGCACTGCTGCGGCTGGCCACCGACAAGGTCGACGTGGACGTCGAGGCGGAGGCCGGGGGCCTGTTCCATCCGGTGGTCCAGGCCGGGGCCACCGTGCCGGCCGGGACCCTCATCGGCTGGCTGCTGGCCGAGGGCGAACAGCCACCGGAGGCGACGGGTGTGCCGGCGCCCGCCGGGTCCGGGACCGGCCGGGACACGGGCACCATGGCAGCCCCGGGCGGCGGCGGTGCGGGTACGGCGGCCGTACCCGCACCCGGCGGGGGCGCGGGCGCCGTGCCCGCCGGCACCGGTGGCAGGCTTCTGTCCTCACCGAACGCCCGGCGGGTCGCCGCGGCCGTCGGCGTCGACCTCACCGTCGTACGCGGCACCGGGCCGGGCGGCCGGATCGTCTCCGAGGACGTGGAGGAGTTCTTCGCGGCACCGCCCGAGGTCCCCGCCATGCCGGGCCCGCAGGAGGCCACCCCCTCCTCCCCGCTGGTGCGCAAGCTGGCGAAGGAACGCGGCATCGACCTGTCCGAGGTGAACGGCACGGGTCCGGGCGGCCGGGTCCGCCGGTCCGATCTCGACGCGGCCACCGCTGCTCCCGCTCGCCGGAACGCGGCTCCTCAGCCCGGCGACGTCCTCCCCCTGACCGGGATGCGCGGCACCATCGCCCGCAGGATGCACGCCAGCCTCCAGGAGATGGCACAGCTGACGCACGGCTACGAGGTGCGGATGGACGCCGTCGTGTCCCTGCGGGAGCGGCTGAAGGAGGAGTGGGCCGACGGCGAACTGCCGGTGCCGAGCCTGGGCGACTTCCTGCTGAAGGCCGCTGCCCTGGCCCTGCGTGAGCATCCGCTCCTCAACGCGACGGTCCTGGACGACGGCATCCATCTGCTCGACGGCATCCACCTGGGCTTCGCGGTGGCCGTACCGGGCGGCCTCATGGTGCCTGTCATCGAGGACGCGGCGGTGCTGCCGCTGCATGACATCGCCCGCCGGTCGAAGGAACTGGCGCAGGCCGCGCGCGAGGGGCGGATCTCCCCGGCCCGGCTGGAGGGGGCGACCTTCACGGTCACCTCGCTCGGCGGATACGGCGTCGACTTCTTCACCCCGGTGATCAACCCCGGCAATGTCGGGATCCTCGGCGTGGGCAGGCTCAGGGACGGCGTCGAGTGGGTGGACGACCGGCCGCTGCGGACCCGGGTGCTCACGCTGAGCCTCACCTTCGACCACCGTGCCGTCGACGGCGCACCCGCCGCCGAGTATCTGCGCACGGTGGGCGAGTTGCTGAGCAAACCCCTGCGTCTGCTGGTGTGACCCGAGGTCTAGCGGGCCGGGTCGGCGATCCGCTCCGCGAGATCGCCGACCTCGCGAACGAACGAGCGGTGCCCCAGCGACCGGTACACGTCGTCGCCCCGCACCTGCGAGGTCGCCGCGGTCTCCAGCAGCGCCAGCAGGCCCAGGCCGTTCACCGCCGCCTCGGCGTCGGAGACGGACGGGCGGGCCTTGCGGACCAGCCGCACCAGCTCCTCCAGCAACTCCGTACGGCTCTCCTGGCGCAGCGCCTCCGCCTCCTGGCTCATTCCGGCCGACGACACGAAGAACACGGTGGCGGCGGACCGGTTCTCGGCCATCCACGCCAGCAGGGCGGTGATCGCCGCTCCGGTGGGCGAACCGGGCTCGTGGGCCTCCGTGATCGCCTGCAACTGCTCGCGCAGCGCCGCGGCGAACGCCCGCATGGCCTCGGCCAGGACCTGGTCCTTGGAGGAGAAGTGGTAGTACACCGCGGCCGAGGTCATCTCCGCGCGCGAGGCGATGTCGGCCACCGTCACCTCGTCCGGCGGCTGGGTGGCGAACAACTCGGTGGCCGCCTCGATCACCCACTGCTTGCGCGAGGGACGGTGAGCGGCACGGGTTCCGGATGTCGTCATGGTGTCAAGTATGCCGGGACCTGAGTGCGTCGGAGGCCAGTGTGCAGCAGGAGTTGTGCGGTCGGGGGGCGGGAGTTACTGGATACAATGGTCAGTACCAGAGATCATGGGTGCGGACCGACGGCAGCGGGCAGGGAGCAGGATGGCCACGACGAAGAACGGCAAGCAGCCCGCCCACCGGCCCTCGCGGCGGCAGCACATCATCGGTGCCGCCGTGCGGGTCTTCGGCCGCAACGGATTCGCGGAGACGAGCATCCAGGACATCGCGGACGAGGCCGAGGTGGTTCCCACGGCCGTCTACTACCACTTCGACGGCAAGGAGGAACTGCTCGAACTCGCCATGCGCCGGGTCTTCGACCAGCTGAACGCGGTCGTGGAGGCGGCCCGGCCGGAATCCGAGCCGGGTGACGCCGAGGGCCTGGTCCGCGTCATCGACGCCGTATGGGAATGGGTGGAGAAGAACCCCGACGAGGCCCGCCTCTACCAGGTCCAGGTCGCCTCCGCCAACGGCAGCGTGAAGGTCCTGCGGGACGAGTTCGAGCAGCGCCACATCCAGCGTGGCTACGACTACCTGCCTGAGGGCAGCACGCGCAGCCCCCGCGCGGCCAAGGCCCGGCACGCGGGACAGGCGCTCGCGGTCCGCACGCTGATCAGTACGACGATGCTGGTCACCGCCTTGCGGGCAGAGGGAGGACCGCTGTCCCGGCTGCCCTCCCGGGCCGTGCTGCAGGCGGTCAGGGAGCTGGCGCTGCGCATCGTGGCCGCCGAGGAGACACCGGCGGGGCAGCAGAGGCCGGCCAAGAAGGCCACGTCACGGGCCTGAGAGGGGGCACCGGGCGTCACCAGGACGTCGATCCCGGCCGGTCGGCTCCCGGCCTCCCGGACCACTGCGACGACGCTCTTCGCGCAGGTCACACTGAGGACCAGCGGCAGGGCCATCGGGCCGACCGTGCGGCACGCCTCCTCGGCGGCCGCTCGCTCGCCCGCCGCCTCTCACACCGTCAGGACCGAGCAGGCGCTGATCCCGGGCGCCCCGTAGACATGCGTGAAGCCCACCCGGGGAGCACCCGGCACTTGCGCGCCGGGTGCCCGGCCCTGCAACTGCCGTACGACCTCGTGGAACTGACGCAGTCCGGAGGCGCCCACGGGCTCCCCGCCGGCCAGACAACCGCCGTCGGTGTTGACCGGTATCCGGCCCGTGGGATCGGTGGCACCGGCGGCCAGCAGCTCCTCCTGCTCGCCGTGGCCGCACAGTCCGGTCTCCGCGAGGTGGACCAGCTCCGAGCCGCTGTCCGTGTCCTGAAGCTGCGCGACCTGCACGTCCGCGGGCCGTACGCCCGCCGTGCGGAAGGCCGCCTCGGCGGCGTCGACGCTGGGGCTGCGGTGGGGGCCCGGCGGCAGCCACGGAGAGAACACCTCGAACGAACCGAACCGCCGCGTCCTGAAGGCCAACGACGCCAGCCTTACCGGCCGTTCGCACAGATCGAACGCCCGGTCGCCGAGCGCCAGGACCAGGGCCGCCGCGCCCTGTCCGGGCGAACAGAACATGTACTGGGTGAGCGGCGGACTGACCTCGGCGGCGTCCAGGATCTCCCGCTGCGTGAGCGGTTTGCGCCGCCATGCCAGGGGGTGCAGGGCGCCGTTGCGGAAGGCACGCTCGGCCACCATCGCCAGCGCCCGCTCGGACATTCCGTGCTCGTACAGGTACCGCTGGGTCTTCAGCGCGAAGAACTGGGTGGTCAGCATCATGCCGCTCTCGGCGTACCAGTCGCCGAGGCCGTAGCGGGCTGCGGAGACGTGGAACGCGCCCCGTTCATGCTTGTCGAAGCCCACCGCCAGTCCCAGGGAGGCCTCGCCCGCGCGCAACGCGTTGGCCACCGCGAGGACGGTTGAGGCACCGGTCGCGCAGCCGTTCTGCACGTTGACGAAGGGCACTCCGGTCAGGCCCAGACGGCCCACCAGGGTGTCGGGCTTGCCGGACACGTCGGAGCCGCCGGCCGCGTAGCCGATGTCCTCCCAGGCGACACCCGCGTCGGCCAGCGCCGCGCGCACCGCTCGCTCGGCCATGTCCATACCCGTGACGCTCTCGTCGCGGCCGAAGGGATGCATCCCGCATCCGACCACGTACACGTCCTCGGGCCGGTTCACAGCTCTCCGTCCCGCTCCGGACGGAACGCGAAGGTGACGACCTCGGTCCCGTCGTCGTGCCGGTACGCGGGCACCAGGGTGAGCCGGACCGGCAGACCGATCCGGATCTCCTCGCGGGGCACCGCCAGCCGCGCTTCGACCAGCACCTCACCGAGGTCCACGTAGCCCAGGTGGTACGGGCGGAAGCCGTCGGCCGGCGGCCGGTACGGCGGTTTCGGCCAGAACGCCTGCAGCGTCCACGACCACACCAGCCCCCTGACCGGCAGCACCTGCTCGGACATCGCCCGCCCCGCGCACCTGGGGCACGAGTCCTGCCGGGGGAAGACGACGGTGTGGCACGCGGAGCAGCGGGCGCCCACAAGACGCGGCGTGTCCCCGTCGTCGTACTCACGGTCGTCCGGGTTCTCGAACAGGGACTCGTCGATGAGCCTGGTGGTCATGTTCCCGCCCTCCCTCCATGTCACCAGCCCAGCAGGGCGGCCAGCCGTTCCCGGTGATGTGCGGAGCCGCCCAGCAGCACCGCGTCTGACTGCGCGCGCCGGAAGTACAGGTGCGCGTCGTGTTCCCAGGTGAAGCCCATTCCGCCGTGGAGCTGCACGCACTCGGCGGCGACGGAGACGAACGCCTCGCCGCACCACGCCTGTGCAACCGCCGCCGCCTCGGCCAGCGCCCGAGGTGAGCCGTCCGTCCGGACCGCGCGGGCCACGGCCGACCGTGCGGCCTCGACCTGGAGCAGCATGTCGGCGCAGGCGTGCTTGACCGCCTGGAAGCCGCCGATCGCCCTGCCGAACTGGGTGCGGTCGCGCACATGGGCCACCGTCATGTCCAAGGCGGCCTGGGCTCCGCCCAGTTGCTCGGCCGCCAGGGCCACCAGGGCCACGTCCAGTGCGCGGGAGACGACCTCCGCTCCCTCGCCGCCGGCGGTCAGTGCCCGGACCCGTGCGCCGTCGAAGGTGACCATCGCCTGACCTCGGCTGAGGTCCAGCGTCGGCACCCGGCGTACCGTGACCCCCGGTTCCCGCGGATCGGCCAGGAAGAGGTCCACGCCGTCGGCGCCGGTCGCGGCCACCACGAGTGTCTCGGCGTCGGCGCCGTCGAGGACGAACGGCGCGGTGCCCTCCACGACGGGGACGCTGCCCTGCCAGGACACGGCCACGGGCACGGCGTCGGCCCGCCATGTCCCGTCCGGTGCGACCACGGCCAGGGCGTGTACGGCGCCCTCCGCCAGCCTGCCCAGTGCCTTGCCGGCCGTGCCGCAGCCGGCCAGCACCTGCCCGGCCAGCACGGTGGAGGACAGCAGTGGTACCGGTGCCAGGGTCCGGCCCAACTCCTCGCAGACGGCGGCGATCGCGGCGAGTCCGCCGATCCCTCCCGCCGACCCGGGCAGGCCGAGCGCCGCGAGGCCGACCTGCCGACCGAGGGTGTCCCACAACCCGGCGTCGATGCCGGGGGCCTCCTCGGACAGCCGGCGTACCGCGGCGGTGCCGCCGGCGTCCGCGCACACCGCGCGGACGGTCTCGCGGAGGTCCTCCAGTTCGGTGTCCGACAGGGCTGTGCCGTCGGTCTCGGTCACGGTGCTCGTCATCGTGTGCTCCCGCCGGTGTGGTCGCGTGCGCGCAGCGCGCTGTGCGCCGCCGCCATCCGGGCCACCGGCACGCGGTGCGCGGAACACGAGACGTAGTCGAGACCGAGGTCGTCGCAGAGCGCGATCGACTCCGGGTCGCCGCCGTGCTCGCCGCACACGCCCAGCTTGATGCCGGTCCGTACGCTCCGGGCCCGCTCGGCCGCCAGGGCCACCAGGGCACCCACCCCGTGCGGGTCGAGCCGGGCGAACGGGCTCGCGGTCAGGAACCCGCGTTCCTGGTACGAGGTGAGCACCTGGCGTTCGACGTCGTCCCGGGAGAAGCCGTAGGTGAGCTGGGTGAGGTCGTTGGTGCCGAAGGAGAAGAACTCGGCGTGCTCGGCGAGTTCCCCGGCCAGCAGCGCGGCGCGCGGGGTCTCGATCATCGTGCCGAGCCGGTAGGGGACCGCCACCCCGGTGCGTTCCGCGACCGCGTCGGCGGCACCGCGTACGTACGCGGCCGCGGCGGCCAGTTCCTCCGGCAGGCTGACCAGCGGGATCATGACCTCCAGCTCGGGCCGGACCCCGGTGGCGGCGACATCGGCCCACGCGGTGAACAGCGCCTCGGCCTGCGCCGGGTAGAGCCGCTCGTGCAGCAGCGCCAGCCGCACCCCGCGCAGTCCGAGCATCGGGTTCGCCTCGCGCAGTGCGGCGGCCTGCTGTTCCTCGGCCGCGTCCAGTGCCTCGCCGGGGGCGGGCAGAAATTCGTGCAGCGGGGCGTCCAGGAGGCGCACGGTCACCGGGCGGTTGCCCACGGCGGCCAGCAGCGCGGTGAAGTCCTCGTGCTGGGCGCGCTCCAGCGCCACCAGGGCCCCGTCCCGGGCGGTCGGGTCGGCCGCCAGGAGCACCCGGCGGATCAGCGGCAGCCGCTCGCCGAGGAACTGGTGCTCCGTACGGCACAGTCCGACACCCTCCGCGCCCAGCGCGAGGGCCGTCTCCACCTCGGCGGCGGTGTCGGCGTTGACCCGCACGCCCAGTCGGCGTATGTCGTCCGCCCAGGTGAGCAGGGTGGACAGCTCGGGCGGCGGTCCGGCCACGCTGACGCTCAGTGTGCCCGCGTAGACGGCGCCGGTCCGGCCGTCCAGCGAGACCGGGTCGCCTTCGCGCACCATGCGCTCCCCGAACCGGGCCGTCCCCGCGGCCCGGTCCACGCGCAGCCCCTCGGCGCCGCACACAGCGGGCTTGCCTGCGCCCCGCGCGACCACGGCGGCGTGCGAGGCGATCCCGCCGCTGCCGGTCAGCACGGCGACGGAGGCCAGCATCCCGGGCACGTCCGCCGGGGTCGTCTCGGCAGCCACCAGCACGACCCGGGTGCCGTCCGCGGCCAGTTCGAGAGCCCTCTCACTGGAGAGCACCACCGTCCCGGTCGCCGCTCCCGGCGACGCGGGCAGGCCCCTCACGAGGAGTTCCTCGCCACCGGTGAGCCGCAGTTGGGGGTGGAGCAGTTCCTGTACCTGCGCGGGGGTGACCCGACGGACGGCCTCCTCATGACCGAGCGCCCCGTCCCGGGCGAGGTCTGCGGCCAGACACACCGAGGCCCGCAGTGGCGGGCGGAGTTGGGCGGAGGCGGTGAGCAGGGATATCTCGTCGTCGCGTACCTCGAAGTCGACCGACACCGGCGCGCGCAGGTGCCGCTCCAGGGTGAGCAGGGAGTGCTCCAGCAGTGCGGTGCCGCCCGCGAGCCGGTCCAGTGGTTCACCGGAATGCGGCGGCGGGGAACTGCGGCGCACCCCGCGGAAGAAGGAGCCCTGCGGGGACAGACGCCCGGTCTCGGGATCGCGGCTGACCGCCGTGCCGTAGCCGGAATGGTCCGCCGGGCCGATGCGCAGGGCCTGCACATGCAGGGCGAGGGCCAGGTCGGCGGGGAGTCGCTGGGCCCGGCGGGACCTTCGCGCACGCGGCGAGTCCCACCGGGCGAGCAGGGCACGGGCGGCAAGCGCCAGTTGCTGCGCCGGGTCGTCGGGGAAGGCACGGGAGCCGTGCGCCGCCACCAGGGACAGCAGCACCTCGACCCGTGCCCGCGGCTCCGGGGTGTCCAGGAGGGCGTCGTCGAGCAGCGCACCGGGAACGTCCAGGGCGTGTTCGGCGATCACGCGTACGGTGGCGGCCCACACCTCGTACAAGGCGTCCGCTTGCCCGATGACGGCGCACAGGGCGTCCGCAGTGCCCGGGGCCACGCCGAGGCAGGCCAGGTCGGGCGGCAGGCCGGCGATCTCGGTCGGCGCGCTCGCGGACAGGCGCAGCAGCAGCGGCCGGACGGTGTCCCCGATCCGCCGTCCCGAGAGCTGTTCGACGAGGTCCACGGCGGCTTCGGCGGTCGCGGGTTCGCACAGCGACGCGGCGGAGGCGGCGGGCACGGTGAGCCCCGGCACGACCGGCAGACCGAGGGCCACCAGCCCGTCCATCGCGGCGCCGTGGGCGCCGAGCTCGTCGGCGTCCAGGCCCCGGATGCGTCCCTGCCCGTACGGAACCAGGAGCCGACCGGGAGGCCCGGGGCTACCGGATGGAGTGAGGGGCGCCTCGGACGGTGCGGGCAGGCCCGCCTCGCGATCGGTGACGCTCACCCGCGCCCCCTGGTGACGAGATCCTCTTCACGGGCCTCGTCCTCGGCGCGGCTGATGCCCAGCACGAGCAGCAGCTCCTGGTGCAGTCGCATCCATACGGTGTGGTACGAGTCGCACAGCGGCGAGGCCAGCCACTGAGGCGCACCGTCGTCGAAGCGGTCGAGGGCGTCCTCCAGGTCCGTCAGGTACCGCCCACTGCCCGCGAGCACCCGGTCCAGCCGGCGCAGCACGGGCTGGATGGCCTCGTGCACGTCCTCGAGCGACTCGCGCACCCCGGCGTCGTAGACGTCGTCGGAATGGTCGTTGGCGGTGCCGTCCGGGCGGCACTGCCATGCCGTGCACACGTCCCGGATCTTCCGGTTGACCGGCAGGAACGCCTCGTACGCCGCGGTGATCCGCTCCTCCTGCTCGGAGCCGGCGGGAACCCGCAGCAACTGCGCGACGGCGGCCTTGGCCACCTCGGTCGGCAGCACCACCGGCCCCTTCACCGTCGCCAGCCCGGCGCCGACCAACGGCCGGTACTCGGAGTCCGGACGGCCGCGCCACATGCCACGCAGAACGAGATCGACGACGGCTTCGGTGAGGGGCTCGTCGGAGGACGCGTCCGGAAGGTCCACGGCAGCAGATTGCATCGCCACACCTCTTGCTCGGTTCTGTGTTGCCCGGAGGTTACGCCTCGGCAGGTTGGTTAGTGAAGAGGTACTCAAGAAACACTTTTTGCCGAGAGGAACGACGTGATGCGGTCCTGCGCGTCCCGGCCGCCCGCGAGGGTGGCGATGGACCGCGCCTCTTCGGCGAGGTGGCGGCGCAGATCGTCACCGGTGCCGAGGCGCAGCAGCGCCTTTGCGGCACGGAGTGCGTCACCGGCACCGGCGGCCAGGTCGGTGGCGGTCCGGTGGGCCGTGTCGTCCAGTTCCGCGTCGGGCACGGAACGGGAGGCCAAACCCCACCGTTCGGCGTCGTCGCCGGTCAGGACCGGATTGGTGAGGATCAGTTCCGCCGCCCTGCGGGGGCCCACCAGGCGTGGCAGGAACCATGACGCCCCGCAGTCCGGGGTGAGTCCGATCGCCGTGTACGCGAGCCGGAACCGCGCGGACCGGGCCGCCAGGACGATGTCGCCCACGAGGGCGAGGCCGATCCCGCCGCCCGCGGCCGCTCCGCGCACAGCGGTCACCAACGGCACCGGCAGCTCGTACAGAACCTGTATCGCGGCATGTGCGGCGCTCGCCACGGAGAGCACATAGGCGCCGGTCTCCGGGCCGCGGCCGGCGAACGCGCGCAGGTCACCGCCCACGCAGAAACTGCCGCCCGTCGTCCGCAGCAGTACCGCGCCCCCCGGGTCCGCGGCCACCTCCAGGGCCGTGTCCCGAAGTGCCTCGGCCGTTCTGAGATCCAGGGCGTTCCCGCGGCCTGGATCGTCCAGCCTCAGCTCGACGAAACCGTCGGGATGGCGGACCGTGCGGACCGGGCCGGTGCTCGCGGTCGGGCTCATGGTGACTCTCCCGTCGTCTTCCCGTCGCCGGGGACTTCCGGGCAAGATACTAAACACGCTATACAGTTTCTAGGAGGCGACGGCTGTGGATGCCCGTGCGCCCGTCGGCGGGAGGTCCCGTGCCCATCCAGTTCGATGTAGATCCGGCTGTCGCCCAACTGGCCGAAGACACGGCGGAGTTCGTGCGCGAGGTGGTCGTCCCGGCCGAGCGCGAGTGCGGCGGGTCCGTGCACGACGCCCCCGAGGCGCTGCGGGAGAGGCTGCAGAAAGCCGCCCGTGACGCGGGTGTGTTTGCCCCGCACGTACCGAAGCGCTGGGGCGGCCACGGGCTCGACCTGCGCGGCCAGGCCGCGGTGTTCGAGGCGGCGGGTTACTCGCTGCTCGGACCGCTGGCGCTGAACTGCGCGGCCCCGGACGAGGGCAACATGCACCTGCTGGAGAAGGTGGCCACCGAAGACCAGAAGCAGACGTATCTGCGTCCGCTCGCCGCGGGCGAGACACGGTCCTGCTTCGCGATGACGGAACCGGCTCCGGGAGCGGGTTCCGATCCCCGCCTGCTGCGCACCACCGCCACCCGGGTGCCCGGTGGCTGGCGTATAGACGGGCGCAAGTGGTTCATCACCGGCGCCCAGGGCTCCGGCTTCACCATCGTCATGGCCCGCACCTCCGGCGACCCCGGCGACCCGGGCGGCGCCACCATGTTCCTGGTGGACGCCGACACCCCCGGCATGCGCCTCGTCAGGACGATCGAGACCCTCGACGAGTCGCTCTTCGCCGGGCACAGCGAGATCGTCTTCGACGGATGCGTGGTGGGGGAGGGGCAGGTGCTGGGAACGCTGGACCGCGGCTTCGAGGGCGCCCAGATACGGCTCGGTCCCGCCCGGCTGACCCACTGCATGCGCTGGCTGGGAGCGGCCCGCCGCGCCCAGGACATCGCGCTGGAGCGGGCCGGGAGCCGGATGGCCTTCGGCTCGGCGCTCGCAGACCTCGGCATGGTCCAGCAGATGCTGGCCGACTCCGAGATCGACATCGAGGCGAGCCGCGCCCTGATCTTGCGTACGGCCTGGGAGTTGGACACCGGCTCAGCCGCGGCCTCACAGCTCTCCTCGGTGTCCAAGACCTTCGTGGCGGAGGCGGTGAACCGGGTCGTCGACCGGGCGGTCCAGATCTGCGGAGCCCTCGGCGTCTCGGCCGCCGACGCCCCACTGGCCCGTCTCTTCCGGGAGGTACGGCCCTTCCGTATCTACGACGGCCCGTCGGAGACGCACCGTTTCGCCATAGCCCGCCGCGCGGTGAGGCCGTACCGACAGCAGTTCACGGGCGGTACCCCCGCTTAGAGGCCTGGCTGCCGGTAGATTCAGGAGCCGGCGAAGCACGCCACCACGAAGAGCAAGATGCCCCTACCGCGGGCGGATTTCGGATCGCCAGGTTCCAGCCGGGCGGCGATCTCGTCCACGACGGCCATCGCGTCCTCGGTGCAGAGGTCGTCCTTGGCGGCGAAGCGGGCGTAGAAGGCGCCGTCCCTCTGCTACGGCGAGGTGGGCAGATGCGGAGAGCGGAGTGCGAGCAGGGTGATCTCGCTGGGGACGAAGACGCGGAACGGTGGGCCCCAGAATCCGGTGCCGCGGCCGGTGTAGAGAAGGGTGCGGGCGCCGTGCCGGCTGAGGCCGGCGAGGGCGGGCTGGTCGAGGCGGACCAGGTGGTGGGAGGGCCAGATCCGGCCGCCGTGGGTGTGGCCGGAGAGTTGGAGGTCGATACCCGCGGCCGCGGCGCGATCGATGAACTTGGGCTGGTGAGCCAGGAGCAGGACGGGCAGCTCGGGGTCAGTGCCGTCCAAGGCTCCGGCGAGGTGGGCGTGCTTTGGTCTGGATGATCACGGGACGGCGGCAGATCAACCCGTCGCTGGTCAGTGACCCATACATGAAGGTGACACGATCCGTACGGCTGTTGGTGAGTGTGCCCCTCATCTTCAGCAGGTGCGGTCCGATGGGGACCTCGAGGCGAAGCTGTCAGTCCGGCGGGTGGGTACGCGATGGTCCGGATCAGCGAGTTGGAGCGTCGGCGTAGATCGTCCGCGTGAGGGCACTGGTTAGCGCCGAAGCCCAGGCAGGAGAGCTGTCACCAATGAGAAGCGATGTTCCTCACAATCATCGACTTCGACGCGTGCCCGTGTAGAGTGAATGCCGCCCTTGACCTGCATAAAGCAGGCAGGGAGCCGTCCTCCAGGAGTCCAAAGTGCTGCGTACTCTGTTCAAGTCCAAGATCCACCGCGCCACCGTCACCCAGGCCGACCTGCACTACGTGGGATCGGTGACGATCGACGCCGATCTCCTCGACGCCGCCGACCTGCTGCCCGGCGAGCTCGTGCACATCGTCGACATCACCAACGGGGCCCGCCTGGAGACGTACGTCATCGAGGGTGAGCGCGGTTCCGGTGTGATCGGGATCAACGGGGCCGCCGCCCATCTCGTCCACCCCGGCGACCTGGTGATCATCATCAGCTACGCTCAGGTGACCGACGCCGAGGCGCGGGCGCTGGAGCCCCGCGTCGTGCACGTGGACCGCGACAACCGCATCGTGGCCCTGGGCGCCGACCCGTCCGAGCCGGTACCGGGCTCGGACCAGGAGCGCAGCCCGCAGGCCGTACCGGCCTGATCCACACTCGGACCCCTCGCACCAGGAGCGTGCCCATGAGCGACATCGAGATCCGGGACGACCGGGCGGCGGGCCGCTTGGAGGCCCTCGGCGACGGTACGGACGGCGAAGTCGTCGGCCACATCGAGTACTTCGTCCTCGAATCGCCCGCGCGCGCCCTGGTCCCCGTCCACACGATCGTGGAACCGGCCCACGAGGGGAAGGGCATCGCGGGTTCGCTGGCGCGTGAGCTGTACGCCATCGCCGGGCGCGAGGGCGTCGTCGTCGCCCCGCTGTGCCCGTACGTCACCAAGTGGGCCGAACGCCACCCCGACGAGGCCCCGGCCGCCGACCGGGCGCTGCTGCGGGCGGCGAAGGAGTGGCTGGTGGCGCACCCCGGTCGCTTCTGAACCCGCCCGTATCCCTTCCCGCAAAGGCCTGCCGCCCGCATGCTCGCCCTTCTGCACACCTCGCCCGCGCACATCCCCGTCTTCGAGGCCCTGCGCGACGAGGATCACGAAGGCCTGGAACTGCGGCACTTCGTCGACGAGGAGCTGCTGGCCCGGGCCCGCCGCGAGGGGCCCGAGGCGGTGGCGGACGAGGTGCGGGCCGCGCTGGACGAGGCGGTCGCCGAGGGTGCGCGGGCCGTCCTGTGCACCTGCTCGACCATCGGCGGCATCGCGGAGGCGGCCACCCCCGGCGTGCCGGTGCTGCGCAGCGACCGTCCGATGGCGGCCGCCGCGGTGGCCGCCGGTCCGCGGATCGTCGTGCTCGCCAGCGTGGAGAGCACCTTGGGGCCGACGGTAACCCTGATCGAGGAGGAGGCCCGTCGCGCCGGACGTCCCGTGGAGGTGCGGACGCGGCTCGTCGAGGGTGCCTGGGACCGCTTCGCGGCGGGTGACGCCGAGGGCTGCGCCCGTCTCGTGGCGGCCGCGGCCGACGCGATCACCGGCGCCGACGCGATCGTCCTCGCCCAGGGTTCCATGGCCCCGGCCCAGCAGCTGACGACCACGGCGGTCCCGGTGCTGTCCAGCCCGCGTCCCGGCCTTGCTGCGGGCGCCCGGGCGGTGCGCGTCGGGTAGGCCCGCCTGGGCGGCGTGCCGTCCTGCGGGAGGGTGAGTGCGAAGGCGGCCGTCGGGTACGCGGGGCAGTAGTCCAGAGCCGACCTCGACCGACTGGCCGGAGGACACCATGACCGATCCGCACCCCGACCCCGTACCACCGCGTCCCACGCCCGGTCCGGGCCCGCAGCCGCCGGACCCGTACCCGTCGCCGGTCCCCAACCCCCAGCCGCCGCCCGGCCCGGAGCCCACCCCACCGGCACCGCCCGGCCCGGAGCCCAGCCCGCCCGCGCCTCCGGGCCCGGAGCCCACACCACCCGCGCCACCGGACCCGTCGCCGATCCCCCCGGGACCGGAGCCGGTGCCGAACCCGGAGCCGGGGCCACCGCTGACCTGAACCGCTCGACGGACGTACGGCTGAAGCGGCTAGGGCAGAAAAAGACGGCGGGCGGCCGCTCGGGCCGCCCGCCGCCTCGTACAGCTGACCGCTATGCGTCGACCTCCGACCGGTCCCCGCCCCACAGCGTGTGGAACGAGCCGTCCTGGTCCGTGCGCCGGTACGTGTGCGCGCCGAAGAAGTCACGCTGGCCCTGCGTCAGCGCGGCCGGCAGCCGCTCCGCGCGCAGGGCGTCGTAGTAGGCGAGGGCCGCGGCGAAGCCGGGGGTCGGGACGCCCTGGCGGGTGGCCGCGACGATGACCTCGCGCCAGTCGTCCTGGGCGTCCGCGATCTCCTGTGCGAACGTCTCGTCGGACAGCAGGCTCGGCAGGTCGGCCCGGGTGTCGTACGCGGAGCGGATGCGGTCCAGGAAGGCCGCGCGGATGATGCAGCCGCCGCGCCAGATCGCGGAGACCGCGCCCAGGTCGATGTCCCAGTCGTACTCCTCGCGGGCGGCCGCGATCTCGTGGAAGCCCTGCGTGTACGACACGATCTTCGAGGCGTAGAGGGCCTGCTCCACGCGGTCCGCGAACGCCCCCGCCTCCGACTCGGACAGCGGGGAGGCCTTCGGACCGGCCAGCCCGCGCGAGGCCTCGCGCAGCGCCGCGTGACCCGACAGGGAGCGGGCGAAGACCGCCTCCGCGATGCCCGACACCGGAACGCCCAGGTCGAGGGCGATCTGGACGGTCCAGCGGCCGGTGCCCTTCTGCTCGGCCTGGTCCACCACCACGTCCACGAACGGCTTGCCGGTCGCCGCGTCCACATGGGACAGCACCTCGGCGGTGATCTCGATCAGGTACGAGTCCAGGCGGCCGGTGTTCCAGGTGCGGAAGATGTCCGCGATCTGGGCGGGGGAGTATCCGGCCACATCGCGCAGCAGCTGGTACGCCTCGCCGATCAGCTGCATGTCGGCGTACTCGATGCCGTTGTGGACCATCTTCACGAAGTGCCCGGCGCCGTCGGGACCGACGTGCGTCACACAGGGTGCGCCGTCCTTCGCCTTCGCGGAGATCTTCTCCAGCATCGGGCCGAGCGAGTCGTACGACTCCTTCGGGCCGCCCGGCATGATGCTCGGCCCGTTGAGCGCGCCCTCCTCGCCGCCGGAGACGCCCATGCCGACGAAGTGGATGCCCTGCTCGCGCAGTTCGCGCTCCCGGCGCCGGGTGTCCGCGAAGTGCGCGTTGCCACCGTCGATGATCATGTCGCCGGGCTCAAGGAGCGGGGCGAACTCCTGGATCACCGCGTCGGTCGGGTCGCCCGCCTTGACCATGATGACCAGGCGCCGCGGCCGCTCCAGCGCCGCCACGAACTCCTTGGCGGTCTCCGCCGCGATGAAGTCGCCCTCGTGCCCGAACTCCTCGACCAGGGCGTTCGTACGCGCCACTGTGCGGTTGTGCAGGGCGACCGTGTAGCCGTTGCGCGCGAAGTTACGGGCGAGATTGCGGCCCATGACCGCGAGTCCCGTGACGCCGATCTGGGCTGAGTTGCTCATTCGGTTGGCTCCTAAAGGATCCGGTATCGGTGGTGCCGGTCGTGCACGTCAGTATCGCCCCGACGACCATCCTGACGTGCCGGTACGCCGAGCGCATGTCCGGGGTGGCCGACTTTTCGCAAGCAGATACGCACGACGGGCCCCAGCCGCCTCACCGGTTCTGCAACTGGTGTGCATCGCTGGTTGTTTGAGGGGCAGGGCGGCCGATTGCCGTCTTGTCATGGCCTGTTCGGGGCGCTTACTTTTGGCCCTTCTGGCATATGTCGAGGGGGAACTCCATGGCCGTACGCGGCCGGCACCGCCGGTATCAGCCGAACAGGATCAACCGCGCCTCACTCACCGTCACGGTCGGCGGCGCCGGCATGGCGATCCCGCTGATCGGCACCGGCACCGCCCACGCGGCCGACGTGTCCACCTGGAACAAGGTCGCCGCCTGCGAGTCGACGAACAACTGGAGCATCAACACCGGCAACGGCTTCTACGGCGGGCTGCAGTTCACCCAGTCCACCTGGGAGTCCTACGGCGGCGGGAAGTACGCGCTCCGCGCCGACCTGGCCACCAAGGACCAGCAGATCGCCGTGGCGGAGAAGGTCCTGGAGGGGCAGGGGCCGCACGCCTGGCCGGTGTGTTCACAGCAGGCGGGGCTGACGCGGGGCGGTGGCAGCCCGGACGTCCACCCGGCCTCCGCCGCCAAGCAGACCCCCGTGAAGACCTCCGTCGAGGACGTGAAGCCGCACTCCACGCCCCAGTCCCGGGCCGGTACGGCCGAGATGTACACGGTGGTCCGCGGTGACTCCCTCTCCCGGATCGCCGAGACCGAGCACGTCCGGGGCGGCTGGCAGCGGCTGTACGCCGCGAACCGGAAGACCATCGGTGCCGATCCCGACCTGATCCTTCCCGGGCAGCGGCTGAACCTGCGGGCGAAGGCCCAGGCCACGCACCACGCCGGCTCCAAGTCCTCGGTGGAGAAGGCCTCTTCTGCCACCGAGGAGAAGGCCACTACCAGCCATTCCCTCATCGCTCCGGTGAGCGGCCCGATCGGCACCCCGTACCACGAGGCCGGGGCCTCCTGGTCGAAGGGCTACCACACCGGTGTCGACTTCCCCGTGCCCACCGGCACGACGGTGAAGGCGGTCGCCGCGGGCCGGGTCGTCTCCGCCGGCTGGGGCGGCTCCTACGGCTACCAGGTGGTGATCCGGCACGCCGACGGCCGCTACAGCCAGTACGGTCATCTCTCGGCGATCTCCGTGAAGGCTGGGCAGGGCGTGGGCTGCGGGCAGCGGATAGGGCGCTCCGGTTCGACGGGCAACGCAACGGGCCCGCATCTGCACTTCGAGGTGCGGACGGGGCCCGAATTCGGTACCGACATCGACCCTCTCGCGTATCTCAGGGCCGGTGGCGTCAGGATTTGACGCGTTCCCGGTGCCGGTCGGCGTCCGGCGACGGGACGTACGAGCCGCCGTAGAAGGGGCCGTAGAAGCGGTAGCGGGCGGGGTCCGGGGGCCGTTCGTCGTCGTAGGCCACCGCGAGGACGGTGGGGCCGACCTGGGCGGGCACGAGGATCTCCTCGCGGATTGCGACCACCGGCTGCTCGGGGATCGCGGCGAGCAGGTCCTCGACGGACTCCGTGACGGGGATCGGCTCGGTGGCGGGCTGCGGTGCGGTCTCGGCGGGGGTGCGGGCGAGGCGCTCCGTCGTCAGCAGGATCAGGCCGCCGGCCGCGACCACGCCGCAGCTCAGGGCGAGCGCGGTGCCCGTGCTGCCGTAGCGGAAGGTTTCGCCGAACATCGTGATGCCGACCGCGGCCGCCACCACCGGGTTCACGACGGTCAGCGTGGCCAGCGGGGCGGCGAGTCCGGCGCCGCGGTAGGAGGCCTGGGAGAGCAGCATGCCGGCCGTGGCGAAGACGCCGATCACGGCCAGGACGGGGATGTCGGCCGCGGAGACGCCGGCGGTCCAGTCGACCGCGACGGTCTTCGTGAACACCGAGGACATGCCGAAGGCGATGCCGGACGCGGTCGCGAGCAGCATGCTGCGCACCGCCGGGTGCCGGTGGGCGGCCCGGCCCGCGATCATCAGAGCCACGACAACGCTGCCGGAGACCACGGCGACGGCGACCCGCTGGGCCGTGTCCAGGGACTGCGCCGCGGAGGAGCCGACCAGGGCCAGCAGACCGGCGAGGCCCACGGTCGCCATGATCGCGCCCCGCCAGGCGGTCGCCCCGGCCCTGCGGCCCACGAAGAGTGCCGCCATGGGCAGCGCGAACACTATGGTCAGTGCGCCCAGCGGCTGTACCAGGCTCAGCGGGCCGTAGGCCAGTGCCACCACGTGCAGCAGTCCGCCGAGGCCGTTGAGCGCCACCGCCGCCCACCAGGTCGGCCGGCGCAGCGGCGCGTACTCCTGAACGGGCGAGGACACCGCCACGTACTCCTGCACGATCGCCCCGCCGGCGTAGGCGACGGCGGAGACGAGCGAGAGGAGGACGGACAACGCGAGGGCACTCATGAGTTGCTCCTCTGCGTGTGGCGGGGGCGCGGAGCCCTGCGCGGCGAACGGTCGGCCTTCATAGCGAACACGATGCCTTGTCGATCTGTTCCCGTCGTCGTCCCAGAGCAGGCAATGGGTCCTACTGCCGATGGAGTACGAATCGGGCGCCGTCCTCCCCAGGGTGGGCGACACGGGGTGGACACCCCCCAGTGGGAACCCCTAGGGAGCTTGGTACTACTGCTCTTCGTGGACCTCGATCAGGATCTTGCCGCCCTCGGACCGCTGGGCGACTTCTTCGCACTGCGGACGGGCAGAGCGCCAGGCACGCCACTGCCGACGCTCGCCGACGCGTACGAGAACCGGTCTTTCGATATGTACGGAAATGCTATTACTTTCCGGCTTGAAAAGGTTGCACATGTTCTCCGCGCCCCCGAATTGCGGATCGCTGCCTCGGTGGCCCAGCAGGGGCTGGCGGCCCGGCTGTGGTCGGTGACGCTCGGCTGCGCCGCGCTGTACGGCCGCGTGCCCGACCTGGATCCGGGGCTGCTGCACTGGGACCCCGACGCCTCCGCCCCCGACGACCTGTGGCTCACCCAGGTCCGCCCCCTGTCCGCGGACTCCGTGACCCTCGCGGACGTCGTCCTGCACGGCCACCTCGCCCCGCTGGCGACGGCCCTGCGGGCGCGCCACCGGATCGCCCCCGGCCTGCTGTGGGGCAACGCGGCCTCCGCGCTGGCGGGCGCCGCCCGGCAACTGGAGCAGTGGGCGGCACGGCACGGCCGTACCGAGGCCGCCGCCCGCACCCGTACCCTCGCCGCGGAACTCCTCGTCCACCCTCTCCTGTCGGACACCGGCACCCTCACCGGCACCTCCTTCCGGCGCCGCAGCTGCTGCCTCTACTACCGTGTGCCCGGCGGGGGCGTATGCGGTGACTGTTGCTTCACACGACCGCCGCGCTCTTCCGCGCACGGCGCATCTGGGTGACCATGAGGGAACCGGTCGCCGAGAGCTGGGGGTTGCGGGTGCGAGTCGGACTGCTGACCCGGGAGTACCCGCCGGATGTGTACGGCGGCGCCGGCGTCCATGTCGAGTTCCTCGCCCGGGAGTTGAATTCCCTGGTCGACCTCGAGGTGCACAGCTGGGGCGAGGGCCGCGGAGTGGGCGTCGTACGCCACCGCCCCTGGGCCGCCCTGGACATCGCCAACGACGCGCTGCGCACCTTCTCCGTGGACCTCGCGATGGCCGCCGGCCTCGAAGGCCGCGAACTGGTGCACTCCCACACCTGGTACGCCAACCTCGCCGGCCACTTCGGCAAGCTCCTGTACGGCATACCGCATGTCATGACCGCGCACTCCCTTGAGCCGCTGCGCCCCTGGAAGGCCGAGCAACTCGGCGGCGGATACGCCCTCTCCAGCTGGGCCGAGCGCACCGCGATCGAGAGCGCCGACGCCGTGATCGCCGTCTCCGGCGCCATGCGCGAGGACATCCTCACCTGCTATCCGGCCCTGGACGCGGCAAAGGTGCAGGTCGTGCACAACGGCATCGACACCGCGCTGTACCGGCCCGACCACGGCACCGACGTGCTCGACCGCATCGGCCTGGACACCGGCCGCCCGTACATCCTGTTCGTCGGCCGCATCACCCGCCAGAAGGGTGTGCCCCATCTGCTGCGCGCGGTGCGGGACATCGACCCGGGCGTGCAGGTCGTGCTGTGCGCCGGGGCGCCCGACACGCCGGAGATCGACCGGGAGTTCCGCGACCTCTACCAGGAGCTCAGCCGGGTCCGCGAGCACGTGCACTGGATCCCGCAGATGCTGCCGCGCCCCGAGGTGATCCAACTCCTCACGCATGCCGCCGCGTTCGTGTGCCCTTCGGTGTACGAACCCCTCGGGATCGTCAACCTGGAGGCGATGGCCTGCGGGACACCCGTCGTGGCCTCCCGGGTCGGCGGCATCCCCGAGGTCGTGGACGACGGCAAGACCGGCCTGCTCGTCGACGTGGACGACGACTTCGAGGCGGGCCTCGCGCGGGCGCTGGATCAGGTGATCGCAGACCCGGAAACCGCCGGGCGGATGGGCGAGGCCGGCCGGGAGCGCGCGGTGGGGGAGTTCGGCTGGGACGCCGTCGCCCGCCGTACGGTCCGTCTTTACGAGGAGATCCTCAAACAGGAATAGAACGGCCGGGTTCCTCGAACAGGCTTACTGGGCGCTGCTCAGGGGCAGGCATGGATCAACCACGGTGAGGGGAGCGGCCATGCGTCGTGGCGGACCTTCGGTGCTCGGGATCGTACTGGCGGGCGGAGAAGGCAAACGCCTCATGCCCCTGACTGCGGACCGCGCGAAACCAGCGGTCACCTTCGGCGGTACGTACCGCCTCGTCGACTTCGTGCTGTCCAACCTCGTCAACGGCGACATCCTGCGCATCTGTGTGCTGACGCAGTACAAGTCGCACTCGCTTGACCGGCACATCACCACCACCTGGCGGATGTCCAGCCTGCTCGGCAACTACGTCACCCCGGTCCCGGCCCAGCAGCGGCTCGGCCCGCGCTGGTACCTGGGCAGCGCCGACGCGCTGCTGCAGTCGCTGAACCTGGTGCACGACGAAGGACCCGAGTACGTCGTGGTGTTCGGCGCCGACCACGTCTACCGCATGGACCCGCGGCAGATGCTCGCCCAGCACATCGAGAGCGGCGCGGGCGTCACGGTCGCGGGCATCCGTGTGCCGCGTGCCGAGTCCTCGCAGTTCGGTGTGATCACTCCGGGCTCGGACGGCCTGACGGTCGAGCGCTTCCTGGAGAAGCCCGTCGACCCGCCCGGTCTCGCGGACGACCCGGAGACGATCTTCGCCTCCATGGGCAATTACATCTTCACCACCAAGGCGCTGATCGAGGCGCTGCAGCGGGACGCCGACGACGAGAACTCCGTGCACGACATGGGCGGCTCGATCCTGCCCGCGCTCACCGAGCGCGGCGAGGCCCAGCTGTACGACTTCAGCGCCAACCACGTGCCCGGCGAGACCAACCGCGACCGCGGCTACTGGCGCGACGTCGGCACGCTCGACGCGTACTACGACGCCCACATGGACCTGATCGCCGAGCGGCCAGCCTTCAACCTCTACAACCGGCAGTGGCCGATCTACACCCACTCCAACCAGCTCTCCCCGGCCCGTTTCAACGCGGGCGGCATGGCCAGCGAGTCCATCATCAGCGCCGGCTGCCTCATCCGCGGCCAGGTCACCCGCTCCATCCTGTCGCCCGGCGTCAGGGTCGACCCGGGCGCCGTCGTCCAGGGCTCGGTGCTGCACGACAACGTCCACATAGGGCGGGGCGCGGTCGTGCGCGGGGCGGTGCTGGACAAGAACGTCGAAGTACCGCCGGGCGCGACGATCGGCGTCAACCCGGAGCGGGACGCGGAGCTGTACACCGTGTCCAAGGGCGGGGTGATCGCGCTCGGGAAGGGGCAGATCGTCTCGTAGCCGGCGGGACGGTCAGCCGGAGGCCTCCTGCATCGCCCGGAAGTTCTTCATGATGGCCTCGCTGGTGGGTCGCACCTCACGGGTCGGGCTGAACTGCAGGGCTTCGGTGCCGGGCGCGGTGCGCACGGGGACGTGGCCGGGCGGTGTGTAGTAGGCGTCGCCCGCCTCGTAGACCTCGTCGTGGTCCGCGTAGTGGAAGGTCAGCTGCCCCTTGAAGACATAGCCCCAGTGCGGGCACTGGCACCGGTCGTCGGGCAGCCCCTTGAGCAGGGGAGTGTGATCGACGTTCTCGCGGAACGTGACGAAGTCCACCGTGTAGTCGTCCAACTCCTCGGACCGGTCGAGAACGATTCCGAAGTCACCGCCCTGGCTGGCCGTCTCCCTGGATACCTTCGACATCTTCGTCGCCTTCTCTCCGCCGAGGTGGGCTCTTGTGTCAATCCTCCGCGCCCGTCGGACGAACGGCATCCGGTGGGGCTTGTCATGTCCCTGGACGGAGTCCGGAATCCGTGTTGTCATGCCAACTGCTGTCCATGACAACGTTGTTATGGGAGGTTCCGTGCACTTCCGACGCCTCAGAGACAGACTCGCCTTAGTGCTCGCAGCGGCCCTCGGCGCCGCCGGACTCGCCGCCGCCCCCACCGCGACCGCCGCGGCCGAGGATTCCATGGAGATCCACGGCCTGAAGGGCGAGTACTACACCCAGTCCGCCCCCGGCGCCTTCGACTTCGACCGCCTCAAGGCCACCGTATTCGACCCGAACCTCGACTTCGACAACCTCGAGCCTCGCCTCGCCTTCACCACCGGCCAGTCGGACGACGTCAGCGTCCGCTGGACCGGAAAGATCGTGCCGGAGAAGACCGGCCCCCACACCTTCTCGATCATCGGCGACAACGGCTTCCGGCTGTGGATCGACGGGAAGCTCGTCATCGACCACTGGGTGGACGACTGGGACCGCGAACAGACCGGTGCGCCCGTCGAGTTGACCGCGGGCAAGGCCTACGACATCAAGGACGAGTACTTCGAGCACTACGGCGGCTCCAACCTCCATCTGCGCTGGACCCGGCCCGGCGGCAGCAAGGAGCCCGTCCCGCAGTCGGCCCTCCGCCTCCCCGACGGATGGGCCTACGACGGCGCCACCGCCGCAACGGTCACCGGCACAGGCCGCACCCTCAAGCTCGACTTCCCCCAGCGCCTCGCCGCACCCCCGGCCGGCCTGACCGGCCACCTCGAAGCGGTGATCGGCGGCGCCCAGTGGCCCCTGGCGTCCGCCCGGCTGGACCCCGCCGACCCGAGGGCGCTGCTCGTCGCCCTGAAGGAACCCGTCGTCGGCAACAAGACCGCCACCGCACGCGGCACCGCCGACGTCCGCTACGACGGAAACGGCGGCCTCACCGCCGCTGACGGCAACGTTGTCAAGGAGTTCTGGAGCAGCGGCCCGAACCGCTCCACGTACGAACTTCGCACGCGGTGGGCCGACCAGGTGGGCCCGGACAACGCCCTCCCGGAATATCCGCGCCCGCAGCTGACCCGCCCCGCCTGGCGCAACCTCAACGGCCGCTGGCAGTTCGCCGCCGCCACGGCCGGGGAGAAGCCGCCCGTCGGCAGGACCCTCGCCGAGCGCATCCTCGTCCCGTACCCCGTGGAGTCCCAGCTCTCCGGACTCGAGCGGCACGAGGACCGCATGTGGTACCGCCGCACCTTCACCGTCCCCGCCGACTGGCGCATCGGCTCCGCAAAGCGGCTGCGGCTCAACTTCGGCGCCGTCGACTGGCGGGCCGAGGTGTACGTCAACGGCACCGAGGTGGCCCAACACCAGGGCGGATACGACAAGTTCAGCGCCGACATCACCGATGGCCTCAAGCCTGGCCGCACCCAGGAACTGATCGTCGGCGTCTACGACCCCACCGACGCCGCCACCGGCGAGAACCCGCCACTCGGCAAGCAGCGCCTGGATCCCGGCGGCATCTGGTACACGCCCACCTCGGGCATCTGGCAGACGGTGTGGATGGAGCCGGTGGCGACCGATCACGTCGACTCCCTCAAGCTGACCCCCGACGTAGCCAAGAGCCAACTCACCGTCGAGGCAAAGGGAGTTCGCGACGGCGTCCCGATCACGGCGACCGCGTACGACGGAAAGCGCGAGGTCGCCACGGCCCGCGGCCGAACCGGCGCCGCCCTCACCCTGGCCCTCCGCGATCCGCACCTGTGGTCGCCCGACGACCCGTTCCTCTACGACCTGAAGGTCACCGTCGGCGCCGACCGCGTCGGCAGCTACTTCGGGATGCGCTCGATCGCCGTCGAGAAGGTGAACGGCGTCCCGCGCACCCTCCTCAACGGCAAACCGGTCTTCATGATGGCCGCCCTCGACCAGGGCTTCTGGCCCGACGGCCTGTACACCGCACCCACCGACGAGGCCCTCGCCCACGACCTGAGGGTCCACAAGCAGCTCGGCTTCAACGCCGTGCGCAAGCACATCAGGGTCGAGCCCGACCGCTGGTTCTGCTGGGCTGACCGGCTGGGCCTGATGGTGTGGCAGGACATGCCCGCGATGACCGCCGGGGCGGACCCGAGCCCGGCCGCCCGCGCCGAGTACGAGCGGGAGCTGAAGCAGATGATCGACGAGCACATCAGCAGCCCGTCGGTCGTCATGTGGGTCACCTTCAACGAGGGCTGGGGCCAGTACGACGAGGCCCGCATCGCCGACCAGACGAAGGCCTGGGATCCGACCCGGCTGGTCAACTCCATGTCCGGGCTCAACCTCGGGGCCGACGGCGGGACCGGCGACATCATGGACGAGCACGGCTACCCCAGCCCCGCCCTGCCATCGCACCCCGACGGCCGACGCGCCCTGGTCAGCGGCGAGTACGGCGGCCTCGGCCTCGCGGTGCCGGGACACGCCTGGTCCGTGCAGCAGTCGTACGTCGACGTCGACCCGGCGTCCTACACCGACGACTATCTGGCCGAACTCGCCGAGGTGCACGCCCTGGCCTGCAAGGGGAGCAACGGTGCGGTCTACACCCAGATCTCCGACGTCGAGGGCGAGCTCAACGGCCTGCTGACGCACGACCGCAAGGTGCTCAAGCGGGACGTCCAGCGTGTGCGCACGGCCCAGCAGGCCATGATCCGCGACGCTTCCCAGGCGACTCCCGCAGGCTGCCCGACCCCCTGAACCCCGGAGGACCTCCGACATGAGATGGACACGGCGCCTGCGCCTGTGCACGGCAGGTGCGCTGGCAGCCTCCGCGCTGTTCACCGCACCCGCCACCGCACAGGCCACCCAGCCGAACCACGGTCAACTCACCGATCTCGTCAACCCGTTCATCGGAACCGAGAACGAGGGCAACACCTATCCCGGCGCCGCCGTCCCCTTCGGCATGGTGCAGCTCTCCCCGGACACCGGCCACAACACCGGCTACGACTACTCCCAGAACCACATCCGCGGCTTCTCCCTGGTCCATCTGTCGGGCGTCGGCTGCGGGCTCGGCGGGGATCTGCCGGTGCTGCCGACCACGGGTGACGTCACGCAGACGGACTACGCCAAGTACGCCGCCGAGTTCAGCCATGACGACGAGGCCGCGAGCCCCGGCTACTACCGGGTCGGCCTGAAGACCGGCATCGGGGCCGAACTCTCCGCCACGGCGCGCACCGGCGTACAGCGCTACACCTTCCCGGCCACCGACAAGGCCAACGTCCTGCTGAACGCGGCCCAGTCGCTGCACACCACGGTCTCCACCAAGGTCGAGATCCTGGACAGCCGCACCGTGCGCACCGCCATCACCGGCCGCGGCTTCTGCCAGGACACCAAGCCGTACACCGTCTACACGATCACCCGTTTCGACCGCCCCTTCAGCGCGTACGGCACCTGGGACGGCTCGACCGTGACCGCGGGCTCGAAGAGCGGGCCCGGCGGGGCGTACGTCCGCTTCGACGCCACCAAGGACCGCACGGTCGAGGCGACCACCGCCCTGTCCTACGTCGACGCGCACGGCGCCGCAGCCAACCTCCGCGCGGAGGGCGGGCGTTCCTTCGACGCCGTACGCCACGCGGCGCAGCAGGCGTGGGAGGACCGCCTCGACGACGTACGGGTGAAGGGCGGCGCGGACAGCCTGCGCCGGACCTTCTACTCGGCGCTGTACCGCTCGTTCCTGGCCCCGAACATCGGCAGCGACGCCGACGGCCGCTACACCGGCTGGGACCAGAGGATCCACCGCACCGACGGCTTCACCTACTACCAGAACTGGTCCCTGTGGGACACCTACCGCACCCAGTCCCAGCTGCTGTCCCTGCTCGCGCCCCGCGAGGCCCGCGACATGGCGATCTCGGTGATCAGGATCTCCGAGGAGAGCGGCTGGCTGCCCAAGTGGGGCTACGGCACCGTCGAGACGAACATCATGACCGGCGACCCGGTCACCCCGTTCCTCACCAACGCCTACCAGCAGGGCCTGCTCAAGGGGGCCGAAGGATACGCGGAGCGGGCCTACCGGGCGCTGAAGCAGAACGCCGACGGGGTGCCGCCCGCGGACTCGCCGGCGGTGGGCCGTGAGGCGAACAAGGAGTACATCGCGGAGGGCTTCGCCCCGTACATCAAGGGCCGCCCGCATGTGAAGCCGGGCGACTCGGACTACGACCACGGCGCCTCGGCGACCCTGGAGTACGCCCTGTCGGATGCGATGCTCGCGCAGATGGCCCGGGGTCTCGGGCACACGGCGGACGCCGACCGGTATGCCGCGCGGGCGCAGAGCTACCGCAACCTCTTCGACCCCTCGACCGGCTTCTTCCGCGCCCGCGACGCCTCCGGCGCCTTCACCGGGCCGGCCGACCCGGCGCGGAGCGAGGGCTTCCACGAGGGCACGTCCTGGCAGTACCAGTGGCTGGTCCCGCAGGACCTGCCGGGCATGGTCTCCCTGATCGGCGGCGAGCAGGCCGCGAACGACCGGCTCGACTCGTTCTTCGCCTACGACCGGCTGCTGGCCGACCCGGCGAAGACCGCCCGCGAGGTGTGGGTCAACGGCCCGTACGACTACTACAACGCCGACAAGTACAACCCGCAGAACGAGCCCGACCTCATCGCCCCGTACACCTACCTCTCGACCGGTGAGCCGTGGAAGACGACCGACGTCGTGCACGCGGCGCTGACCCTGTTCACGGACGGTCCCACCGGCATGACCGGCAACGACGACCTGGGCACGATGTCCGCCTGGAACGTGCTGTCGTCGATCGGGATCTTCCCGGTGCAGCCCGGCTACGACACCTGGGGACTGTCCACGCCGGTCTTCGACCGGGTCGACCTGACGCTCGACCGCCGCTACTTCCCGCGCCGCGCCCTGACGATCACCGCGCCCGGCACCTCCGCCGCCGAGCGGTACATCCAGTCGGCCCGCACGGACGGGAGGGCCTACGACCGCACATACCTGACGACCGGTTCCCTGCGCTCCCTGCGCGCGCTCGACTTCACGGTCGGCTCGCGCCCGTCTGAGTGGGGAACATCGGCGAAGGCGGCACCACCTGCGCTGAGGTGACCTCAGTGTCTCTTGAGTCCCGCCTCTCACGGAGAGGCGGGACTTAATCTGCTGTTAACTGTGCGTAGCTTGATCGTACTTGACCGTAATCGCTTGTGGGGGGTTGACTGCTGGTTCACCCTTCGTCGACGCGAGGCAAGCCATTGACTTCTGACCTGCTCGCTCCTCTCGACCTGGCGTTCTGGAACATCGAGTCCGCGGAACACCCCATGCACCTGGGCGCGCTGGGGATCTTCTCGGCGCACTCGCCCACCGCGGGCGCCCACGCCGCCGACCTGCTCGCCGCGCGGGCCGCGGCCGTACCCGGGCTGCGGATGCGCATCCGGGACATATGGCAGCCGTCTCCGCTGCGGCTGCTGTCCTTCGGCAGCGCCACCCGTGAGCCCGACCCCGGCTTCGATCCGCTCCACCATGTGCGGCTGCACGCGCCGACCGCGGACTTCCACGCCGAGGCCGGCCGGCTCATGGAGCGCTCACTGGAGCGCGGCCGGCCGCCGTGGGAGGCGCATGTGCTGCCGGGGGAGGACGGGGTGTCCTTCGCGGTGCTGTTCAAGTTCCACCACGCCCTGGCCGACGGTCTGCGCGCGCTGACCCTGGCTGCCGCCATCCTGGACCCGATGGACATGCCGGAGCGGAAGCCCCGCCCCGCGGAGCCCAGGCCCGGCCTGCTGCCCGACGTGCGCAAGCTGCCCGGGCTGGTCCGGGGCACCCTGTCCGACGTGGGGCGCGCCCTCGACATCGGAGCCTCGCTGGCCGTGTCCAGCCTGGGGGTGCGCTCCTCGCCCGCGTTCACCGCCGAGGCCACCGGCACCCGCCGCACCGCGGGCGTGGTCCTCGACCTGGACGATGTGCACCGCATCCGCAAGGCCCAGGGCGGCACCGTCAACGACGTCCTGATCGCGCTGGTCGCGGGCGCCCTGCGCCGCTGGCTCGACGAGCGCGGCGACGGCAGCGACGGGGTCAGGCCACGCGCCCTGATCCCCGTCTCCAAGCGCCGCCCGCGCACCGCCAGCCCACAGGGCAACCGGCTCTCCGGCTACGTGATACGGCTTCCCGTCGACGACCCCGACCCGCTCGGCCGCCTCGACACGGTCCGCTCCGCCATGGACCGCAACAAGGACGCCGGCCCCAACCGGGGCGCGGGCGCCGTCGCCCTGCTCGCCGACCATGTGCCGGCGCTCGGCCACCGGCTCGGCGGACCGCTGGTCAGCCAGGCCGCCCGGCTCTGGTTCGACATCCTGGTCACCAGCGTGCCGCTGCCCAGCCTTGGCCTGAAGCTCGGCGGCAACCCGGTCACGCAGGTTTTCCCGTTCGCCCCGCTGGCCCGCGGCCAGTCCCTGGCGGTGGCCGTCTCCACCTACCGCGGACACGTCCACTACGGCCTCGTCGCCGACGCCCAGGCCGTACCGGACCTGGACCGGCTGGCCGCCGCCCTCACCGAGGAGGTCGACACGCTCATCACCGCCTGCGGTTCATAGCCTCCCGGATTTTGGAGGACTGGCCCGGCGCTCCGTACAATTCCCCGTTCGAAAGCGGACGCGGTCGGAGCGCCGCGCGGGTGATCAGGGAAACGGCAGCGCGATGACGGTGACAGACGAAGGCTCGGCGATCACGGACGAGGTCGTGTACGAGCCCGGTGACGAGGTCGTGTACGGCCCCGGCATCGACCCGGAGCGGCTCGCCGTCTGCCTCAGCGTCCTGGAGGAACTCGACAAGCTCGAGGTCGACCACCCGGACGCGATCGCCGTGCGCCGGGCCACCGCGGGCATCTACCGCACGGTCAAGCAGCGCCGCCGCCAGGAGCGCCGGGCGGCCAAGACCGCCCACGACAAGGCGGTCACGGAGGCCACGGCAACCGGCTCCGCCCAGCGCATCGACGACGAGACCGAGGGCATCCTGCCGTCGTCGGCGACGGAGCAGGGCAAGATCGCGGGGATACTCCAGCGCCCTCGCTCCTGCTACACCTGCAAGACCCGGTACGTGGAAGTCGACTACTTCTACCACCAGCTCTGTCCCGACTGCGCCCGCCTCAACCGCGGCAAGCGCGACGCCCGCGCCGACCTCACCGGCAAGCGCGCCCTGCTCACCGGGGGCCGAGCCAAGATCGGCATGTACATCGCGCTCAGGCTGCTGCGCGACGGCGCGCACACCACCATCACCACGCGCTTCCCCAAGGACGCCATCCGCCGCTTCAAGGCCATGGACGACTCCGCGGACTGGATGCACCGCCTGGAGGTCGTCGGCATCGACCTGCGCGACCCGGCCCAGGCCGTGGCCCTCGCCGACCAGGTCGCCGACGCGGGCCCGCTCGACATCCTCGTCAACAACGCGACGCAGACCGTACGGCGCCTGCCCTCCGCCTACGCCGCCCTCGTCGACGGCGAGAGCGCCCCGCTGCCCGCCGGTGAGCTGCCCGCCCACCACGTCATCGGCGCCTTCAACTCCGGCGCGGTCGACGGTCTCGCCGCACTGCCGCTCGGCACCAGCGGCCTGGACGCCCAGCAGGTCGCCGACCTCGCCCTGGTCGCGGGCAACGCCAGCGTCGCCCGGCACCTCGACGGCACCGCCATCGACGCCGGCGGCCTGGTCCCCGACGTCGTCGACACCAACACCTGGGTGCAGACCATCGAGCAGATCTCCCCGGTCGAGCTCCTCGAGACCCAGCTGTGCAACTACACGGCGCCGTTCATCCTGATCAGCAAGCTGCGCCCGGTCATGGCGGACGCCGCGAGGAAGGCGACCAGTGGACGCGCGTACGTCGTGAACGTCTCCGCGATGGAGGGCGTCTTCGGCCGCGGCTACAAGGGCGCCGGCCACCCCAACACCAACGCCGCCAAGGCCGCCATGAACATGGTCACCCGGACCAGCGGCCAGGAGATGTTCCAGACCGACGGCATCCTGATGACCTCGGTCGACACCGGTTGGATCACCGACGAGCGTCCCCACTACGACAAGCTGCGCCTGGCCGAGGAGGGCTTCCACGCCCCGCTCGACCTGGTCGACGGGGCCGCACGGGTCTACGATCCGATTGTGCGCGGCGAGCAGGGCGAGGACCTGTACGGCGTCTTCCTGAAGGACTACGCGCCCGGCAAGTGGTGAACCACAGGCCCCGACGTGTGGCCCGGCGCCCGTAGGGAACCCGGACCCTGGTGATCTACCGTGCCAGGGAGTGACCATGAGCAGTCCACACAGCATTGATCCGCGAGCGCAGAACGACCCGCGCAACCGCTATCCGACCGACGAACAGTTCTACGGCAGCGACCGCCCCGACCACGCCGTACTGCCGGAGGACCGGCCGCGCGGCGGCGGGGGCACGAGTTCGGTGAAGCACCGCGGCACGTGGGCCACGGTCGCGCTCGTCGCCGGCATCATCCTGCTGATCCTCCTGGGGATCGCACTGTTCCCGTGAGGGAGCCACAGCCGTAGCCACCGTCACGAGCGAGGTGGTGCGTATGAGCGAAGACGGTCGTGGACGGCGTACCCCTGCGCGGAGTGCGCCGTCCTGACACGTGTGCCGCCGTCCACCAGCAGATCCGCGCCGGTGATCCACTGCGCGGCGTCCGAGGCCAGCCACAGCACGGCCCGCGCGACGTCCTCAGGCTCACCGATGCGCCCCAGCGGCAGCCCGGCGGCCGCCTCCTTCTCGCCCGGCTCCCACACGAACCGCGCCATCTCGGTGCGCACGAGGCCGGGGGAGACCGAGTTGACCCGCACCTTCGGCGCCAGCTCCCCGGCGAGCTGCTGCGTCAGATGCAGCAGGGCCGCCTTGCTGGTGCCGTACGCGCCGACGTTCGGCCCGACATGGCCCGCGCCCTCCGTGCAGACGTTGACGACCGAGCCGCCGTGCTCGTGCATCCAGGCCCGCCACGCGCACTGCACCAGCCTGAGCGGCGCCTCGACGTTCACGGCGAACGCCTTCCGCCAGGCATCGGGATCCACGTCCATGAGCGGTCCGTACGGCTGGTTCGTCGCCGCGTTGTTGACCACGACGTCGATTCGGCCGAACGCGCGCAGGGCCCGCTCCGTGACCTCCCGCAGATGATCCGGATCCGCGACGCTGCCGCTCACCCCGATGCCGCCCAGCTCCTCGGCCGTGGAGCGCACCTGGTCCGCGTCGCGCGCGGTCACACAGACCAGAGCCCCCGCCGCGGCCAGCTGCCCGGCGACGGCCCGACCGATCCCGCGGGTCCCCCCGGTGACGACGGCAGCTCTCCCCTCGAGCCCGTACCCGCCGGCTCCGTGCCCCTTGAGTGCGTACGACGACGTCATCGCCGTACCGTCTCATGACGGGCCGTCAGTCGACAGCCCCGAGACGGGAGTTGCGTGCGGCGACCAGCTCCAGCACCGTGCGCCAGTCCTCCAGCACCCCCGCGTCGAAGCCGGCGCTGTGGCCCTCCTCGTCCGCCTGGCGCAGGCGCTGCAGATCGTCGTCGGCGGGCAGCCCGCCGCGATGCTGCTCGCGCACCAGCCGGGCGACCCGCTCCCCGAGCAGGCCCCGCACCGCGTCGGCCGCGCACTCGGAGTGGGCGCTCTCGTCGCCCGGCCGCAGCAGCGGGCCGATCGCGTGGACCAGGCCCGCGACCTGGAGCTCCTTGTCGGCGGGGCGGCGGCGCCGCAGCAGTGCGGCGGTCTGCAGCGCGTGCTGGTGCAGATCGACCCGGCGACTTCGCAGGCCCGGGGCGCCCCACGAGCCCCGGCAGGCGTACAGCAGATCCATCAGCTCCTCGACACTGCGCAGCTCCATGCGCCAGTCCTTCCGCCGGACAAGCCGTTGCCGTCCCGTCAGCAGATCATGGCCGCCTTGCGATTCGGCCAACGGGACTTGAACTGCGTGGCCGGTTCACCGCGCTCCGTGACCTCGCCTCGCCGGCGAAGTACCCGTGTCCTCGGGAAGCCGCTGCCCGGTCAGGGCCGAGAAGCAGTGCACGCCGTCCGTGCGGACCGTCACCCGCAGGGTGGCCCCGGCGCCGTGGGCGGGGCGGCCCGGGAGCCGGATGGCGAGGCGGCCGAGTCCCTTCGCCGGACAGGCCTCGCGTATGGGGCCGGACCTGCGTGGCCAGTTCGCAGCGCTCCGTGGGCCTCACGTCGCCGGCGAAGTACCCGTGTCCTCAGGAAGCCGCTGCCCGGTCAGGGCCGAGAAGCAGTGCACGCCGTCCGTGCGGACCGTCACCCGCAGGGTGGCCCCGGCGTCGTAGGTGGGGCGTCCCGGGAGCCGGACGACGAGGCGGGCCAGCCCCTCGCCGGACCACGCCGTCGTACGGAGGTGGACGACAGCGCCGGTGTCCTCGACTCTCTCCACCACGAGGTCCAGTCCCGGCGTCTCCCGGTCCTCCGGCGACAGGAACTCGAACTGCTCGGGCCGGACGCCGAGCACGATCTCGTCGGGGCCTCCGGCCGCGGCCGCGCGCAAGGTGCCGCGGGGCAGCGGCACGTCGAGGGCGCCGAACCGGGCCCCGGCCGAGGACAGCGGAAGCCGGAAGAGGTTCATCGCGGGCGAGCCGATGAAACCGGCCACGAACGTGTTGGCCGGGTGCGTGTAGACCTCCTTCGGCGTGCCCACCTGCTGCAGCACACCGTCCTTGAGCACGGCGAGGCGATCACCCACGGCCATCGCGTCGGCCTGGTCGTGGGTGACGTACACCGTCGTGATGCCGAGATGGTGCTGCAGTCGCACGATCTGTCTACGGGTCTGCGCCCGCAGCCGGGCGTCGAGATTGGACAACGGTTCGTCCATCAGATAGACCCGCGGGTCCCGCACGAGCACCCGGCCCGTCGCGACACGCTGCTGCTCGCCGCCCGCCAGCGACCTGGGACGACGGCCCAGGAACTGCTCCAGATCGAGGACGGAAGCGGCGTGCTCGACGCGCTGCCGGGCGCGCACCCTGGCCATGCGGGCGATCCTCAGGGCGAAGCCGATGTTGTCGGCAGCCGACAAATGCGGGTACAGGGCGTAGTCCTGGAACACCATCGCGACGTCGCGCTCCCTGGGCGGAAGATGGGTCACGTCCCGGACGCCGATGAGGATCGAACCCGAGTCGACGTCCTCAAGTCCGGCGAGCATGCGCAGGCAGGTCGACTTTCCACAACCGGAAGGGCCGAGCAGGACCATGAACTCACCGTCCCCGATCTCCAGGTCGAGCGAGTCCACGGCCGGCCGGCCCATCGACGGGAAGCACCGGGTGGCCCGGTCGAAGGTGACGGACGCCATGACATCCCCCTCCCGGACAGGTCCCTCGCACCCAGCATGGAACGGGTGTTGCCCCTTCGGCACGCCTGTAGACCGAACGAGTGACAAGAGAGGCGTCTGAAACCGGACGACTTATGACAGTAACCCCAAGTTTTCAGCGCCATAGAGCGGATGCCCGCTCATTTGGTTAATCTGGACTGGACGGACAGCACCAACGGGTCCAACCCACACCCACGTCCGTCCCGGGGCAAGCCGGCAGACAACGGCCTGTTCTACAAGAGTTGCCGGCGCCACCGCGTCCGAACTGCTTTCGACTCACACCCGAGCGGGCGTCAGGCGCCGGACCGCAAAGTGGTCGGCACGCCCCGAGGGTGACCCGACACATAAGGAGTGCGCGGTGACACCGGAGAAGACGAATCGCGAACAGCGCCCCAAGGAACGCACGGAGCGCCCCGGCCGACGGTCGGACGAACTCGGCAGCCTGGAAGTCTGGGCCCACGCGGCCCCCATTCGCCTGGCAGGCTACGAGGACGACCTCGCCGAGCCCCACATCCTGCCCAGCGTGGACTGACCCGGCAGGACCTTCGCGATCGCCGGCTGCATGGGCGTGCGAGACTCACGCCCATGCAGATCAGAGAAGCCGCGGCCGAGGACTGGCCGCGGATCTGGCCTTTCTGGCACCGTATCGTCGCCGCAGGAGAGACCTACACCTGGGACCCGGACACCTCCGAGGAGGCGGCCCGGGCCCTTTGGATGAACCCGGCCAAGCGTGTCTTCGTCGTCGAGGACGAGGACGGCTCCGTCGTCGGCTCGGCCTACGTCACCCCCAACTACGGCGGCCCCGCGGCGCACATCGCCAACGCCGGTTTCATGGTCGACCCCGACCGGGCGGGCCGCGGCATCGGCAGCGCCCTCGCCGAACACGTCCTGGCCGCCGCCAGGTCCGAGGGCTTCCGGGGGATGGTCTTCAACGCCGTCGTCGAGACGAACCCGGCCGTGCAGCTGTGGACGTCCCTGGGCTTCGAGATCCTGGGCACGGTCCCGGAGGCGTACGACCATCCGCGTTACGGCCGGGTGGGACTGCATGTGATGTACCGCGCGCTGTAGGGCCCGGCTAGTCCTTGCGTCCCGTCACGGCCACCGTCACCCCGAGGCCGATCATGGTGAGGCCGCCGACGCCGCCGACCAGGGAGAGCCGGCGCGGGGAGCGGGCGAACCAGCCGCGGGCGGTGGACGCGATCAGGCCCCACACGCTGTCGGAGACCAGCGCGATCACGTTGAAGACCAGGCCGAGCAGCAGCATCTGCACCGTGACGTGTCCGCTGTCGCGGTCCACGAACTGCGGCAGCACGGCCGCGAAGAACACGATGGTCTTCGGGTTGGTGACACCGACCGCGAACCCCTCCCAGAAGGTACGCAGCCCGCTGTGCGCGGGCGCCTCGCCGCCCGTGAACGCGGCCCGCAGCGACCCCCGTTCACGCCACGCCTTCACCCCGAGGTACACCAGGTAGACCGCGCCGGCCAGCTTGAGCACGGTGAAGACCAGGACCGAGCGTTCCACGACGGAGCCGATGCCGAACGCCACCGCCACCACCAGCAGATAGGCGCCGAGCGTGTTGCCCACGACGGTGGTCAGCGCGGCCCGGCGCCCCTGCGCGAGCGCCCGTCCGATCACGAACAGCACACTGGGCCCCGGTATCACGATCAGCAGGAAGGACAGCGCCGCGAAGGCGAGCAGACGGTCGGTGGACATCATGCGATCCATGCAAGCACGGGCAGGATCCCGTCTTCAGCCCATTTTCCCGGAGGCCACGGGCTTCCGCTCAGTCGATGCAGAACTCGTTGCCCTCGATGTCCAGCATCGGGATGCACGCATCATTGCCGTCGTACAGCGTTCGCACGTGCACCGCACCGAGCGGAACCAGCCGCGCGCATTCGGCCTCGAGTGCGGCGAGGCGTTCTTCCCCCACGAGTCCGGTGCCGACCCGCACATCAAGATGCACCCGGTTCTTGACGGCCTTCCCTTCGGGAACGCGCTGGAAGTACAGTCGCGGGCCCACACCTGAGGGATCCATGCAGGCGAACCATGAATCCCGCTGCTCGGGTGGCTGCGAACGCCTGAAATCATCCCACGTGGCAAACCCCTCGGGTGGCGGTGGCACGACATACCCCAACACCTCGCACCAGAAACGAGCGAGGCGCTCGGGTTCGGCGCAGTCGAAGGTGACTTGGAACTCCTTGATCGCTGACACCGGGGCACCGTACCAAGGGACTTGGGGCTCTGCTCAGTGGCGGCTGTCGCCCCGCACCAAAACCCTGGACCGTGCACGCGCTCGTCAGTCCAGCGGCGCCGTCCGCTGCCACGGATGCAGCTTCTCCAGTTGCTGCGCCACCTCCAGGAGCATCGCCTCGGAGCCCGGGCGGCCCACCAGCTGGATCGCGCAGGGGGCGCCGGAGGGCAGGGTGCCGAAGGGGACGGACATGGCGGGCCAGCCGGTCAGATTCCACGGCGGGGTCAGGGGCGAGTAGTTGGTGTTGGCGAGGACGTTGACCAGCCAGCCCCGCTCGTGCCAGGCCACCGACCTGGGGGAGCGGCGGGCCAGCGCGGGGGTGAGCAGGACGTCGTACTCGGCGAAGAACGGCTCCATCCGGCGGCGCAGTCGCTCCCGGCTGTCGCCGCCCCGGACGCTGCTCAGGAAGCGGCGGCCGATGGTGGCGTGCACGCGGGTGCGCCGGTTGAGCAGGCGCGGGTCCAGGCCCTGGGCGTCCACCGCCGTGCCCGCCGTCCAGTGGGCGAGGGACATCGTGCTCAGGGAGAGCGGGTAGGGCGGGTCGGCGCGGCGGACCTGGTGGCCGGCCTTGATCAGCACCCCGGCCGCGTCGCGGGCCGCGGTCGTGTACGGCGTGCTGATGGTGACGCCGGCCAAGGGACTGCGCAGCGAGACGGCGATCTTGCGCATGGCGGGTTCGGACGGCGGCGCCGTCTCGGTGTCCGCCAGCACCGCCAGCATCAGGCGCGCGTCCTCGACCGTCGTGGCGAGCGGACCGTTCTCCGACATGCCGAACCAGTCGCCGTCGCTGATGCCCGCCGGGACGACCCCGGTGCCCGGCTTGATGGTGACCAGGCCGCAGTTGGCGGCCGGGATGCGCAACGAGCCCATGCCGTCGTTGCCGAGAGCGATCGGCACCAGGCCGGCGGCGACCGCGGCCGCACTGCCTCCCGAGGAACCGCCCGCCGTGCGGCTCGGGTCCCAGGGGTTGCGGGCGGTGCCGTGGACGCCCTCGGTGGTGCCGAAGACGCACAGCTCGGGCACGTTCGTCAGCCCCACGACCACCGCGCCCGCCGCCCGCAGCCGGGCCACCGTGATGTGATCGTCGGTGGCGGGCGTGTCCGGCGTCGCGGCGGAGCCCACACGATTGGACTCACCCCGCACGGCCAGGTTGTCCTTGACCGCCACCGGCACACCGGCCAGCGGCAGTTCGGCCAGATCATCACGGGAGGCCACCTCGTCGGCCTCGGCGAGCGCCGCCTCGGCCCGTACCACCCGGAACGCCCCGACCCGCCCGTCCAGCCGCTCGATCCGGTCGAGGTGCTCGGCCACCACCTCACGGGGCGTGGCCCGCTTCTCGCGTACGGCGGCGGCGATCTCGGCGGCGGTCCGGCCGACCCAGCTGGTCACGGGCGCTCCTCGGGGTGCGGATCAGGCAACTACTCATGAGTACGCAGAGCACTCTGCCCCGCCGCGGCCTCCGCGTCGAGAGCACTCGCTCTTGGACATTCGGGCGGCTCTTCTTGGACTTTTTGCCGGGCACCGGTCGGCCGTAGCGCCTTCGCCGCAGGTCATCCGATCAATAGGGCAACTCCCGTGAGATCACGCCCCATTGACAGGTCCCTGAGGTCATCTAATCATCAGACATCGGATGAATCGGGAGCCGCTCATGAGTATGAGTCCCTGTCCAAGACGTCAGGTCCTGACGGCCGCTGCCGGAGTCGCCGCCGCGGCCGCCCTGCCCCTCACCATCGCACCCGAGGCGCACGCCGCCGAACCGGCCGACGCTCCGGCTGCATCCTCGGGCTGGGTCCCCGTCCCCGACCCGGTCCCGGTCCCGCTCGACGGTCTCTACGACAACGACGGCATCGACACCGCCTCCGCCCCCGGCGGCGACTTCGACGGCTCCGGCTACACGTTCCCGGGCGAGGAGCTCCCCGCGGGCCGCGTCGAGGTCGACGGCATCCCCTTCCTCTTCCCGGCCGCGACGGCGGGCGCCAAGAACAACGTCGTCGCACTCGGCCAGCGCATCGACCTGCCCAAGGGCCGCTATCTGTCGGCCGTCTTCCTGACCGCCGGCAGCTACGGCAACGCCTCCGGCAAGGCCACCGTCCACTACGCCGACGGCTCGACCAGCACCGCCGGCCTCACCGGCGCCGACTGGTACGCGGCCGGCGGCTCCCTGTCCGCTCCCTACCGCTACAAACCGGACGGCACCAAGGACGAGCACAGCGTCGGCATCGGCACCTCGGAGGTGTGGCTGGACCCGCAGCGCGAGGCCGTCGCCGTCACCCTTCCGGTCACCAACCCGGCCGAGGCGAACAAAGCAGCTCTGCACGTCTTCGCACTCGCCCTGCAACCAGCCGCCCAGGGACGGGCGTTGGCCCTGCGTGAAGCCCACTCCACCCACTCCCTGCTGCCGGCCACCGGCGCCCAGAGCGTCGAGGCCACCGTCGTCAACGCGGGCACCGTCGCCGTCCTGGCCGCCGACGACGTGTCCGTACGGGTCGACGTCACCGGCGCCCGCACCGTCGAACCCGCCCGGATACGCCGCCTCTACCCTGGCGAACAGGCCCGCGTCCGCGTCGGCATCCGCAACCGCACGGGCACCGCACCCGGAACGCAACGGGACGGCTCGGTGTCCGTCGCCGGACGGGGCACCCAAGTAGCCGTACAAAAAGGCCCGTTGACGCTCGGCACGGCCGACTACCAGCCCACCGAGGCCTCCCTCTCCGCCCACCAGGCCCCGTACTGGTTCCAGGGCGCCAAGTTCGGGATCTTCATCCACTGGGGCGTCTACGCGGTCCCCGCCTGGGCGCCGGTCGGCAAGCAGTACGCCGAGTGGTACTGGGACCAGATGCAGGACCCCGACAACCCCACCTACGCCTACCACCGGACCACCTACGGCGAGGACTTCGCCTACGACGACTTCATCCCGCGCTTCACCGCCGAGAAGTTCGACCCGCGCGCATGGGTGGAGCTGTTCCGGGACGCGGGCGCCCAGTACCACGTGCTGACCAGCAAGCACCACGAGGGCTTCGCCCTGTGGGACACCAAGGTCTCCGACCGCAACGCCGTGAAGCTGGGCCCGAAACGGGACCTGGTCAAGGAGCTGTTCGAGGCGTCCCGGCGCTACGCACCGAAACTCCACCGCGGCCTCTACTTCTCGATGCCCGAGTGGTTCAACCCCGACAACCCGTGGATGGGCCACGCCCCGCGCAATCCATACACCCTGGAGCCGGTCCCGTACACCGGATACACCGCGGGCAAGGACTATGTGAAGGACTACCAGGCCCCGCAGCTGCTCGAACTGATCCACGGCTACGACCCGGAGCTCATCTGGTGCGACATCGGCGGCGTGAACGACAGCCTCCACGTCCTCGCCGAGTACTTCAACCACGCCAAGAACCGGGCCCGTCCGATCGATGTCACGGTCAACAACCGCTCGGGCATCGCCTTCCACGACTTCACGACCCCCGAGTACACGACGTACGAGAACACGGTCGTCGCCAAGTGGGAGTCCAGCCGCGGCCTGGACCCCTTCAGCTACGGCTACAACAGCGCGACCCCCGACGACGCCTACATGACCGCCGAGGAGGTCGTGCACAGTCTCGTCGACATCGTCTCCAAGAACGGCAACTTCCTGCTCGACATCGGCCCGCGCGCCGACGGCACCATCCCTGGGATCATGCAGACCCGGCTGCGCGAGACGGGCGCCTGGCTCAAGGTCAACGGCGAGGCGATCTACGACACGACGTACTGGTCGCGGATGGCGCAACTCGGCGACGACCTGCGCTTCACGGTCCGCCCCGACCAGGCCTTCTACATCCACTCCCTGACCCGCCCGGGCGCCAAGCTCACGGTCGAGGCACCGGTGCCCGTCCGCGGCGGCGACAAGGTGACGATGCTCGGCCACGACCGCCCGCTGACCTGGACCGTCAGCAAGGGGGCACTGGTGATCGACGTACCCGAGGCAGCCAGGAAGTCGGGACAGCACGTGTGGGTGTTCAAGGTGGAGTGGCATGGGTGAGTTCAGGAAGAGACTGCTGCGGCTGCTCGGCGTCGCCGCGGCGCTGACGCTGCTCGCGGCGCCGACGTCGGCGGTCGCACAGGACCAGGAGAAGACGCCGTTCACAGTCCCCGCGCTGGCCAACTGGGCTTCGGAACCGGGCAGTTACCAGTACGGCAAGAGCGCACGACTGGTGGCCGACAGCCCCGCCGGGCGCCGGGTCGCGGACACCCTCGCCGACGACCTGCGCGCGGCGGGCCACGGCACCGTCCCGGTCGTCGGCGGCGGTGCCCGCACCGGCGACATCGTGAGCGACGTACGGCCCGCCACGACCTCACTCGGCGCCGAGGGCTATGGCATCGAGCAGTTGGCGCGACGGCCGGGGCGACGTACTGCGCTCCTTCGCCGACTCCATGCGCCGCCACGGCCTCAAGGTCGGCGTCTACATCTCGCCCGCCGACGAGAACCAGTATTTGCACGGCGTGTACGCCAACGGCAGTGCCCGCACCGAGCGCACCATCCCCACCCCGGTGCCGGGCGACGACCGCAGTCCGGACCGCACGTTCACCCTGCCGGCCACCGACTACGGCGCCCACATGCTCAACACCCTCTACGAGGTGCTCACCGAGTACGGGCCCGTCGACGAGGTGTGGTTCGACGGCGCGCAGGGCCGCATTCCGCCCGGCAAGGTCGAGGACTACGACTGGGACAGCTGGTACACCCTGCTCCGCACGCTCGCCCCGGACGCGGCGATCGCCGTCACCGGCCCGGATCTGCGCTGGGTCGGCAACGAGAGCGGGCTGGCGCGCGAGGACGAGTGGAGCGTCATCCCGGTCAAGGAGAACCAGTACGGCCGCACCGACTGGGCCCTGTCCTACGACACCCCCGACGAGGGCAGCCGCGCCGCGCTCGTCGCCGCCCAGCCGAGGACGGACTACCTCCAGTGGTGGCTGGCGGAGTGCGACGTGTCCCTTCGCGACGGCTGGTTCTACCACGCGGACCAGCAGCCCAAGTCCGTGGACGACCTGACCAGGATCTACTTCGGCTCGGTCGGCCGCAACTCCGTCCTGCTGCTCAATGTCCCCCCGGACACGGACGGCCGGCTGCACGACACCGACGTGGTACGGCTGCGGGAGTTCCGCGAGCGGATCGAGCGCGAGCTGCCCGAGGACCTGGCACGCGGGGCACGGGTGACCGCCTCGCCCCTCGTGCGGACCGTCGATCTCGGCACCGATCAGGAGGTGGACCGTATCCGCCTCGCGGAGGACATCCGCCACGGCCAGCAGGTGGAGTCCTTCGTGGTGGAGGCGTACCGCGACGGAGCCTGGGCAGAGGTGACCCGGGCCGGAACGATCGGCGCGAGCCGCATCCTGCTCCTGCCGTCGCCGGTACGGGCCCGTCGGTGGCGGCTGCGGGTGACAGGGACGCGGGACGCCGCACGCATCGCTCGGTTCGAGCTGTACCGGTCACGGGTCTGAGCCCGCCCGGGCGGTCGCTCAGGAGTGGGAGCGGCGGTGTCGGCGGATTCGCCAGACCACGAGGGCCACGACGACGAGGGCGGCAAAGGCCAGGGCGACGGTGCGGCCGACCATGGTCTCGGCGCGTTCGTAGGCGGCGCCCGCGGCATAGCCGAGGACGGCGTTGCCGACGCCCCAGACCAGGCCGCCGAGGGCGTTGTAGAGCAGGAAGCGGCGGTACCGCATGTTCGAGGCGCCCGCCAGCGCCGGGACGAGGGAGCGGAACAGGGCGACGAAGCGGCCGACGAAGACCGCCGTCGGACCACGCCGGCGGATCAGCTCGCGCGCCTTCTCCACCCGCTCGGCCCGTCGGCGCAGGGGCCCGCGGGAGAGCAGCGGCGGTCCGGCGCGCCGGCCGATCTCGTAGCCGACGCTGTCCCCGGCGATGGCCGCGAGGACGACGGCGAGCGTCAGCCAGACCAGCTCCACGTTGCCCCGCCGGGCCAGCACACCGCCGACGATCACCGCGGTCTCGCCCGGCAGGACGAACCCGAAGAACAGCGCGTCCTCGGCGAAGACCAGGGCGGTGACCACGAGGTAGACCACGGGCCCGGACAGGTCGGCGAGCCAGTCGACAAGAGCGTGCATCTGCCGACCCCCTTCTCTGCCGGGTACGAGTACCCGGCAGCGGCGGCCTAGCCCGCGGCCGTGCGGCGCAGCAGGAAGTTCACGGCGGTCATGGTCAGGACCGGCTCGCCGTCCTGGTTGAGGACCTCGATTCCGGTGTGGACCAGTCCGCGGTCCGGCTTCCGGCCGTACCCAGCGCAGTCGTCGATGCCCGGCGAGGCCAGGCCGCCCACCTTGCTGATGTAGCGGTCGGCGTACAGCCGCATCATGACGGCGCAGGTATGCCAGCCGCTGGCGATCAGCTGGCCGCTGGGTGAGTCGATCTCGCGGCGCGGCGGGCTCAGATCTCCTTGAGCACCTGTTCCAGGAAGGGCACCGAGTGCACGGCCGGCGAGGCCACCAGGCTCAGGCGGTCCATGACCGCGAGGTAGTGGTCGACCTCCTCGGGCTTGTCCAGGTACAGGGCGCTGGAGAGCTGCTCCAGGTAGACGACGTCCGGCAGGTCCGGCACGGGGAAGCGCAGCACGGTGATCGGTCCGCCGGCCGCCGCGTGACCGCCCACGTGGAAGGGCAGCACCTGGAGCGTCACGTTCGGCCAGGCGGCCGCCTCGATCAGGTGCTGCAGCTGGGCCCGCATCACCTCGGCCCCGCCGAGCGGGCGGCGCAGCGCTGCCTCGTCCACCACGACCCACAGCTTCGGCGCGTCCGGCCGGGAGAGCAGCTCCTGCCGGGTCATCCGCAACTCGACCCGGCGGGCGATCGCGTCCGGGGAGGTGATGGGGTGGCCGAGCCGGATGACAGCCTCGGCGTACTCCGGGGTCTGCAGCAGGCCCGGGATGAACTGGACTTCGTAGGTACGGATGAGGGAGGCGGCCTCCTCCAGGCCCAGGTGCTGCTCGAACCAGCTCGGGAAGGCGTCTCCGTACGCCCGCCACCAGCCGGGTTCGTTGGCCCGCCGCACCGAGTCCAGGAACTCCTGGCGTACCGCGGAGTCCTGGACGCCGTACAGGGTGAGCAGGTCGGCGATGTCGCGCTGTTTGAAGCCGACGCGGCCCAGCTCCATGCGGCACAGCTTGGCGTCCGAGGCGCGTATGGCCGCAGCGGCCGTGTCCCGGCTGATGCCGAGGGACTCGCGCAGGCGGCGCAGCCGGGTGCCCAGCATGATGCGCTGCACGGTCGGCCCGCCGCGTCGCAGGCTCAGGACGTCGACCTCGGAGGGAGCGGGTTCTCGCTGAACTGCCGTCATGGTCATCCCCTCGCCGCCGCACCGGCTGCGTCTGCTGCATGTGTTCGGGACTCAACCAAGGAGGGTAGCACCGAGGCGTCGTACGGCTGCGGTGCGTGAAGTGGCCGGAGGGCGCCGACCGGTGGCCTGCGCCCTCCGGCTGTCGGCGGGAGTGCCCGACCTCAGCCGGCGGGGAGTAGGCCGTCGAAGTCGCCGTCCTTCACACCGCGGACGAAGGCGGAGATCTCGGCGCCGGTGTAGACGAGCGCCGGACCCTGGGGGTGGCGGGAGTTGCGGACGGCGACGCTGCCGTCCGGGAGGGCGGCGAGCTCGACGCAGTTGCCCTCGGGGTTGCTGTGGTGGCTCTTGCGCCAAACCGCCCCCGCCAGCTGGGTGGCGGGCATGCCGTTGCTCACGTGCTGCATCTGAACCTCTTTGAGATGTAGTCGCGTTGAGTGGACTCGTGGTCGGCGCTGCAATTGCATCTTCAATTGCATCCACGGGTGGTGTGCGGGACGATAGCGCCCGGCGTCCACTGCTCGCAAGATCATCTGCAATTGCAGCGGTAATTGCCGATGCACTTGCGTACGGACTGCCGGACGTAGCACGATACTTCGCACAGGTGTAGCGCTCGGTTGTTCTCTCCGCAGGGGTACCAGGGGTCGCGATGTCCGCAGAGCAAGTCGCAGAACCGGTCAACCCCCTGCGTATCGAGGAGACTTGGCAGTGGCTGTGCCAGGCCGTGGACCACATCGGCCGGCCCGGGCCCGGGCTGAGCTTTCCCCTCGCCCCGAGCTCCGCGGACGGCCCCGGCCCCGCCCACTGCTCGGTCCTCGCCGTACCGCCGATCGCCCAATCCGCCCACGTCGCCCGCGATTTCACGCGAACGACACTGGTCGACCGGGCCACCCAGGAACGCGTCGAGGACGTGGCGGTCACCGTCTCGGAACTGCTGAGCAACGCCCTGCGCTACGGCCAGGCGGCGGACGGCGGGGCCGAGTTGCAGCCGGCGCTGTGGCTCGCGTACTGGGACCGCTGGTCCTGCGCCGTGTGCGCGGTCACCGACGAGAGCGACCTGGTCCCCGTCGCCATGCAGGCCGACGAGCTCGTGGAGTCGGGACGGGGGCTGCAGGTCGTCTCGGTGCTGAGCGACGCATGGGGATGGAACCCGCGGGCCGCCGGCGGAAAGCTCGTCTGGGCCCTGTTCCGGCTCTGACCCCGCGGTCGCTTCGGCCGACGCACCGGCCGGCCAGACCCCGGAAGGCGGGGTACACCGAGAGGACCAGAGCCGAGGAGGTGCGGTCCTTGACCTTGCGGTTCCGGCGGGCCTGAGACGGCCCGGCGACGGGATCGGTGGACTGCCGGCCGGGTTGCCGCCCGGTCGGCCTTTCCTCCGCGCGCCTGCGCCCCCGATGATGTGCCGATGAGACGAAGCACGGTCACCGACCCGGACTGGTCCGCGGAGCCGGACCCGGTACTGGCCCTCGCGCGGCAGGACTTGGCGTTCTACGGGCGCACCCGCGACCGGGCCAGACGGCTGCACTACGCCACGGAACTGGGCGCCCTCGCCTCCACGTCGGCGACGGTCGTGGCAGCCGGGCTGCATGCCCCGGCCTGGCTGACCGCGCTGATCGCGGGCGGCGCCGTCTTCTTCACCGGCGTGCGGCAGCTGTTCAACCCGGGCGCACGCTGGATCGCCGGCGGTCAGTCCCACGAGGCTCTGCGACGAGCCGTCGACCGCTATCTGCTGTTGCCGCCGGCGGAACGCGATGCGGCGGCGCGCGCCGCACTGCAGACAGCGGTCGAGGAGGTGGGCAACAACGAGCTGCGGGAGTGGGCCGAGACGCAGGCGCAGCGTGCCCATGCCTCGCTGCCGGCGGCGAGCGGCTGAACGCGGCCGCGTGCGCGCAGTGGGGGGATCAGGCCCGCGAGTTGCGAGCGCAGCCACTGCTCACCCGGGTCAGACCGACAGTGCGGGGATCACCTCGGTGGCAATGCGCTCCGCGAGGGCGGTGGGGTCGCCGGTCGGTGTGAACAGGACGAGACCCGCGCCGGCGTCGATCACCTCGCGGACGGCGGCCACGCAGTCGTCCGGCGTGCCGGCGATAGCGGCGGCCTCGATGCCGGGAATGCGCCGGCCGTAGATGCGGGCCAGACCGGCGTTGACCCGCTCACGCGCCAGGCCTGCATCAGCATCGATGTCGATGTAGACCCGTTTCGCGATCGAGAAGTCCGTCCTGCCCGCCTTGGCCGCCGCCTCGGTGACGCACGCGACCTGCTCCCTGAACGCGGCCGTGGTCGACGCCCCCGCGCCGAAGAACCCGTTGCCCAGCCGCACCGCACGCCGGAGCGCCGACTCGCTTGATCCGCCGAACCACAGCGGAGGATGCGGCTTCTGAAGCGGCTTCGGCTCCAGCACGGCATCCTCCAGCTGCCAGAACTCGCCGTCGAAGGTGACGCTCGGCTGCGTCCACAGGGCCTTGGTGACGGTGATGCCCTCGGTGAACCGGGCCAGGTACCGGGCCTTGTCCATGCCGAACGCGGCGAACGGCCGGTGGGGGCCGCCGGAGCCGACGCCCACCTCCAGTCGGCCGCCGCTCATCTGGTCGATGGTCGCCAGCGCCTTGGCGAAGTGGACGGGCTGGTGCAGCGTGCTGACGAACACGGTGGTGCCCAGCCGCAGCCGGGTGGTGCACGCGGCGGCGTACGTCATGGCCTCCATCGGCGACAGCACCGACCCGGCCCCCAACGGCGAGTCCTGCGCCCATGCGCTGTGGTATCCGAGGTCCTCGGCCTTCGCGAAGTACTCGCGGAAGGCCCCCGGATCGAACTGGCCGTCTCGATAGAACTGAGGGATGGAGATGGCATATCGCATGACTACAACGTATCGACGGCCGGAGCCGGAGGCGGCCTGTCCGTCAGGACGCCGTCAGGGCGGCGGGGCCGACGGTCGCGCCTGACCGCCCAACTGCGCCCGCAGCCACTCCTCCACCTCGCCCACATGCGCGGCCGCCGCCGCCCGGGCCGCCTCCGGGTCGTGGGCCACCAGGGCGCGGTGGATCGCCGCGTGCTCACGGCGGGTGCGGGCGAAGGCGCCTTCCTCCTGGTAGCCGCGCCACACGCGGGCGCGGAAGGTGCGCGAGGACAGACCCTCCAGGATGGCTGCCATGGTGTCGTTGCCCGCGGCGGCCGCGATCTCGCGGTGGAAGGCGAGGTCGTGCGCGAGGATCACCTCCGGGTCCTCGGTGGCGTTCATCGCCGTCAGGTGCTTCTCCACCTCGGCCAGTTGGCCGGGCGTGATGCGGGCGGCCGCCAGCGCGGTCGCCGTCGATTCCAGGATGCGGCGCACCTCCAGGAGCTCCACCAGGCGCGGCCCCCGGGACAGGTCGGCGACCACCCCGAACGTCTCCAGCAGGTCGCCGGCCTCCAACTGGGTGACGTAGATGCCGGAGCCGTGCCGGGCCTCCAGCACGCCGAGCACCGTGAGCGCACGGATCGCCTCACGCATCGAACTGCGGGAGATGCCCAGCTGGACGGCGAGATCGCGTTCGGTGGGCAGCCGCTGGCCGGGCTCCAGACGGCCCTCGCCGATCATCGCCTTGATCCGCTCGATGGCGCGCTGCGTCACCGTGCCCTTCTGCGGGGCGGTCTCGTCCACGCCGTTCCTCCTGTCACCCGGTGCGCCGCAGTCTAATCGCGGGGGTGGTCCGACCAATACCGTCAGAAGCCCCGAAAAACTGGTGTCGGAGGGTGTTGTTCCGGGGAAGTGGTCTGATAAATATGCGGGCATCTGCTCGAACACCCTCAACGAGGAGCCGCCAGATGCCCGGCAGGACAGTGGGGAAGCGGAACAGGTTTCGAATGGTCGGCGTGATGGCCGTGGCCGCGGGCGCCTCGCTCGCGCTCGCCGCGTGCGGCAGCACCAAGGACACCGGGGGCTCCGGCAGCGCCGGAGGCGGCGGCACCGGCAAGGTCGGGGTGATCCTGCCCCTGCTGACCTCGCCGTTCTGGCAGTCGTACAACGACTACGTGCCCAAGATGGCGAAGTCCGAAGGCGTGGACGCGCTCAAGACGGTCAACTCCAACAGCGACCCCTCCCAGCAGATCACCGACATCAACAACCAGCTCAACCAGGGTGTGAAGGGCCTGGTCGTCGCCCCGCTGGACAGCGCCGCCATCGAGGCCGGCCTCGACCAGGCCGACCGCAAGGGCGTGCCGGTCGTAGCGGTCGACGTCGCGCCCGACAAGGGCAAGGTCGCCATGGTCGTGCGCGCCGACAACGTCGCGTACGGCACCAAGGCCTGCGACTACCTCGGCCAACACGTCACCAGCGGCAAGGTCGTGCAGATCATGGGCGACCTGGCCTCGGTCAACGGCCGGGACCGCTCCGAGGCCTTCCGCTCCTGCGTGAAGCAGAAGTACCCCAAGCTCAAGGTGCTGGAGATCCCCGCCAAGTGGGAGTCCGACGCCGCGGCCTCCAAACTCGACACCCTTCTCAACGCCAACCCCGACATCAAGGGCATCTACCTGCAGGCCGGCGGCGTGTACCTGGCGCCGACCCTGCAGACCCTCAAGTCCAAGGGCATGCTGAAGAAGGCCGGCGCAGCGGGCCACATCGCCATCGTCTCCAACGACGGCATCCCGCAGGAGTTCGACGCCATCCGCAAGGGCGAGATCGACGCGACCGTCTCCCAGCCCGCCGACGCCTACGCCAAGTACGGCATGTACTACATCAAGGCGGCGATGGAGGGGAAGACCTTCAAGCCCGGCCCGACCGACCACGACTCGACCATCGTCAAGCTGCCCAGCGGCATCCTCGAGGACCAGCTGCCCGCCCCGCTGGTGACGAAGGACAACGTGGACGACCCCAAGCTGTGGGGGAACACGGTCAAGTGAGCGTCCAGGACAGCCCGCCCGTGCCCCTCGTCGAGGCGCGGGGCATCGTGAAGCGCTACGGCCCCACCACCGCACTCGCGGACGGCCGGCTCACCGTGCTGTCCGGCGAGTCCCATGCCCTCGTCGGCCGCAACGGCGCCGGAAAGTCGACCCTGGTCAACGTCCTCACCGGACTCCAGGCGCCCGACGAGGGCACGGTCCGCTTCGACGGCGAACCCGCACCCCCGCTCGCCGACCGGGACGCCTGGCGCCGCAAGGTGGCCTGCGTCTACCAACACCCCACGGTCGTACCGGAGTTGACGGTCGCCGAGAACCTCTTCATCAACCGGCAGCCATTGCTCCGCGGCTTCATCAGCTGGCGGAGGCTGAAGGCCGAGGCGGCCGCCCTGCTGGACACCTGGGACGTGCACGTGGACCCCGAGGCGCGCACCGCCGACCTCAAGGTCGAGGACCGCCAGATGGTGGAGATCGCCCGGGCGCTCAGCTTCGGCGCCCGCTTCATCGTCCTCGACGAGCCGACCGCGCAGCTGGACAAGCGCGAGATCGAGCGGCTCTTCAGCCGCATGCGCGCGCTCCAGGACTCCGGTGTCACGTTCCTGTTCATCTCGCACCACCTCCAGGAGGTGTACGAGGTCTGCCAGACCGTCACCGTGCTGCGTGACGCACGCTGGATCACCACCGCCCCCGTCGCCGACCTGCCCACGGCGGCGCTGGTGGAGGCCATGGCGGGGGAGTCCATCGAGGTGATCGCCGAACAGGCCGTACAGGAAAGGCTCGTGGACGAGCACGCGCCCGTTCTGCTGGAGGCCCGCGGGCTCACCTCGGACACGTACGAGGACGTCGACCTGACCGTGCGACGCGGCGAGGTCGTCGGGCTCGCGGGATCCAGCGCCAGCGGAAAGATCGAGCTGGCGGAGGCCATCGCGGGCCTGCGCACACCCACTGGCGGAAGTGCCCGACTGGACGGTGAACGGCTGCAGTTCGGATCGGTGCAGGCCGCCCTGAGGGCCGGGGTCGGCTGTGTCCCGCGCGACCGGCACGACCAGGGCCTCGTCGCCGGCATGACCATCGGCGACAACGCGACGATGAGCGTCCTGGACCGGCTCGGCCGCCTGGGGTTCATCGGAACCGACCGCAGACGCGGCTTCGCCGCCGAGCTGATCGACCGACTCGACATCCACACCGAGGGCCCCGAGCAGCCCGTCTCCGCTCTGTCCGGCGGCAATGCGCAGAAGGTCGTCATGGCCCGCGCCCTCGCCTCCGACCCCCGTCTGCTCGTCCTGATCAACCCCACCGCGGGCGTCGACGTGAAGTCCAAGGAGTCACTGCTGGCCCGAGTGGACAGCGCCCGCGAGGACGGCACCGCGGTCCTGGTCGTCTCCGACGAACTCGACGACCTGCGGCGCTGCGACCGCGTCCTCGTCCTCTTCCACGGCCGCGTCGTCGCCGAGCACCCGGCGGGCTGGCGCGACCATGAGCTGATCGCCTCCATCGAAGGAGTGGACCATGGCTGACACCAAGGCTCCGCCGGTGAAGCCGGTGAGCATGCCCGACGCCCGGGCGGCGAGGGCGGTCCTGCTGCGCCGCGCCCGCGAACTCGCCCTGGTACCCGCGCTGTTGCTGCTGCTCCTGCTCGGTGCCCTCCTGAACGACTCCTTCTTCACCGAGGCCACCCTGATCTCCATCCTGGCCTCGTCGGCGTCGCTGGCGATGGTGGTGCTGGCCGAGTCGCTGGTCCTCATCACCGGCAAGTTCGACCTGTCGCTGGAGTCGGTGGTCGGCATCGCGCCGGCGGTGGCGGCGCTCCTGGTGCTGCCGGCCGCCGAGGCCGGCTGGGGCACCGAACTCCCGGCCGGGCTCGCCCTCCTGGCCATCCCCCTGGTCGGCGCGGCCATCGGTGCCTTCAACGGCATTCTCGTGGTGAAGGTGAGGCTCAACGCGTTCATCGTCACCCTCGCCATGCTGATCGTCCTGCGCGGGCTGCTGGTCGGTGCCACCAAGGGCAAGACGCTGTTCGGGATGCCCGACGCGTTCTTCTCGCTGGCCACCACCACGTTCCTGCGCATCCCGATCTCCGTGTGGGTGGCCGCCGCGGCCTTCGCGGTCGCCGGGCTGGTGCTCAAATACCACCGGGTGGGCCGTTCGCTGTACGCGATCGGCGGCAACCTGGAGGCGGCCCGCGCCGCCGGCATCCGCGTCGACCGCGTCCGGCTCGGCGTGTATGTCGTCGCCGGTGTCCTCGCCTCGGTCGGCGGTCTGATGTACACCGGCTACGTCGGCGCCATCGGTGCCAATCAGGGCCAGAACATGATCTTCACGGTGTTCGCCGCCGCCGTGATCGGCGGGATCAGCCTCGACGGCGGCAAGGGCACCATGTTCGGCGCCCTGACCGGCGTACTCCTGCTGGGCGTGGTCAAGACCATGCTGACCATGGCCCAGGTGCCGTCGTTCTGGATCGACGCCATCTACGGCGGAATCATCCTGCTCGCGCTCATCCTCGCCCGCCTCACCACCGGCCGCGCCCAGGACTGACCCCCGCCCCCTGCCCCCGACCGAAAGGCCCTCCGTGTCCCCGACGCCCGGCCCCTCCCGCCGCATCACCGCGGTCGACACCTACGACATCCGGTTCCCGACCTCGCGCGAGCTCGACGGCTCCGACGCGATGAACCCGGACCCCGACTACTCGGCCGCGTACGTGGTGCTGCGCACCGACGGCGAGGACGAGCCGGAGGGGCACGGCTTCACCTTCACCATCGGGCGTGGCAACGATGTCCAGGTCGCCGCGATCCACGCGCTGCGCCACCACGTGGTGGGACGGTCCGTCGACGAGGTGTGCGCCGACCCGGGAGCCGTCTACCGCGACCTGGTCGGCGACAGCCAGCTGCGCTGGCTGGGGCCCGAGAAGGGCGTGATGCACATGGCGATCGGCGCGGTCGTCAACGCCGTGTGGGACCTGGCGGCCAAGCGCGCCGGCAAGCCGCTGTGGCGGCTGCTCGCCGAGGCCGACCCCGAGTGGCTGGTCGCCCAGATCGACTTCCGGTACCTCACGGACGCGCTCACCCCCGAGGAGGCGCTGGAGATCCTGCGCCGGGGCCGCGCGGGCTCCGAACAGCGCACGGCCCGGCTGCTGGAGCGCGGCTACCCGGGCTACACCACCTCCGCGGGCTGGCTCGGCTACAGCGACGAGAAACTCACCCGGCTCGCTGCGCAGGCGGTCGCCGACGGATTCACCCAGATCAAGCTCAAGGTGGGGGCGGACCTCGACGACGACGTACGGCGCTGCCGGGTCGCCCGCTCGGTGATCGGTCGCGACGTCCGCATGGCCATCGACGCCAACCAGCGCTGGGGCGTCGACGAGGCGATCCGCTGGACCCAGGCCCTCGCCGAGTTCGACCCGTACTGGATCGAGGAGCCCACCAGCCCCGACGACGTCCTCGGCCACGCGGCCATCCGCACGGCGGTTGCTCCGGTGAAGGTGGCGACCGGCGAGCACGTCCAGAACCGGATCGTCTTCAAACAGCTCCTGCAGGCGGGTGCGCTCGACGTCCTCCAGATCGACGCGGCCCGGGTCGGCGGCGTCAACGAGAACCTGGCGATCCTGCTGCTCGCGGCCAAGTTCGGGGTGCCGGTGTGCCCGCACGCGGGCGGCGTCGGCCTGTGCGAACTCGTCCAGCACCTGTCGATGTTCGACTACGTGGCGGTCTCCGGCACCACCGAGGACCGGGTCATCGAGTACGTCGACCATCTCCACGACCACTTCCTCGATCCGGTGGTGATCCGCGAGGGTCACTACACGGCACCCGCCGCGCCCGGTTTCTCGGCGGCCATGCGCCCCGAGTCCATCTCGCGGTACACCTTCCCGGGCGGTACCTTCTGGGCCGCGGACCTCGACGAGAAGAAAGAAGGACGGGCGGCATGAGCGACTTCGAGGGCCTGAAGGCCCTGGTCACGGGCGGGGCCTCCGGCATCGGCCGGGCGACGGCGGAACTCCTCGCCGCCCGCGGGGCCCAGGTCGCCGTACTCGACCTCGACCCGTCCTCGGTCGACAAGCCGCTGCTCGGCTTCCGCGCCGACGTCAGCGACGACGCGTCCGTACGGGAGGCGGTGGCCGCCGCGGTCACCGAGCTCGGCGGCCTCGACATCGTGATCAACAACGCGGGGGTGGGCGCGCTGGGCACCATCGAGGACAACGACGACGCCGAATGGCACCGCGTCCTCGACATCAACGTGGTCGGCATGGTCCGCGTGGCCCGCGCCGCCCTGCCCCATCTGCGCCGCTCGCGGCACGCGGCGATCGTCAACACCTGCTCCATCGGCGCCACCGCGGGCCTGCCGCAGCGCGCCCTGTACTGCGCGAGCAAGGGCGCGGTGTACTCGCTGACCCTCGCCATGGCCGCCGACCATGTCCGCGAGGGCATCCGCGTCAACTGCGTCAACCCCGGCACGGCGGACACCCCGTGGGTCGGCCGCCTGCTGGACGCGGCCGAGGACCCCGCCGCCGAGCGCGCCGCGCTGGAGGCCCGCCAGCCCACCGGCCGCCTCGTCAGCGCGGCCGAAGTCGCGGGTGCCATCGCCTACCTGGCGAGCCCGCTGTCCGGTGCAACCACCGGCACCTCGCTCGCCGTGGACGGCGGCATGCAGGGCCTGCGTCTGAGGCCGGTGGGCCAGTGAACCGGCTCGGCAGCAGCGCCGTCGAGGTCAGCGCCCTGGCCTTCGGCGGTGCCGTCATCGGCAACCTGTACACCGAGGTGAGCGAGGAACAGGCGCACGACGCCTTGGCCACCGCCTGGCAGCAGGGCATCCGCTATTTCGACACCGCCCCGCACTACGGCCTCGGCCTGTCCGAACGCCGCCTCGGCGCCGCCCTGCGCGCACACCCCCGTACCGCCTACACGATCTCCACCAAGGCCGGCCGCCGCCTGGAGCCCTCCGGCGAGGGCGGTGACGACCTCGCCAACGGCTTCGCCGTGCCCGCCACCCACCGGCGCGTGTGGGACTTCAGCGGCGACGGCGTACGCCGCAGCCTTGAGGCCAGCCTGGAACGGCTCGGCCTCGACCGCGTCGACGTCGTCTACCTCCACGATCCCGACGACCACGCTGAGCAGGCCTTCCACGAGGGCTATCCGGCCCTGGAGAAGCTGCGCTCGGAAGGCGTCGTGGGCGCCATCGGCGCGGGCATGAACCAGGCCGAGATGCTCACCCGTTTCGTCCGCGACACCGACGTCGACGTGGTCCTGTGCGCCGGCCGCTACACGCTCCTGGAGCAGCCGGCGCTCACCGAACTGCTGCCCGCGGCGCAGGAACGCGGCACGTCGGTGGTCATCGGCGGAGCCTTCAACTCCGGTCTGCTCGCGGACCCGAAGCCCGGCGCGACGTACAACTACGCGGCCGCGCCGGCGGAGTTGCTGGACCGCGCCCTGCATCTGAAGGCGGTTGCCGACCGGCACGGCACCACGCTGCGCGCCGCCGCCCTCGCCTTCTGCGCCGCCCATCCGGCGGTCGCCAGCGTGCTCGTGGGTGCTCGCTCGGCTGCGGAGGTCCGCGACTGCGCCGAGCAGTTCGCGGCGGCCCCTCCCGCCGCCTTCTGGCAGCAACTTCGCGCCGAAGGGCTCCTGCCGCCCGAAGCTCCCGTACCCGCCGAGGGAGCCTCATGAGAGTCGCCCTGCACACCAAGGTCCGCGCGGACCGCATCGCCGAGTACGAGGCCGCCCACCGCGAGGTCCCGAACGAACTCACGGCCGCGATCCGCGCGGCCGGAGCCGCCTCCTGGACGATCTGGCGGTGGGGGTCCCCCCGCGCGAGCGTGTTCGAGCGTGGGGGAGGCTCCGACCTCTTCCACGTCCTGGAGTGCGAGGACTACGCCCGCCTCCTCGCCGAACTGGAGAAACTCCCGGTCAACATCGCCTGGCAGGCCCGCATGGCGCAGCTGCTGGACGTCGTGCACGACTACTCCGACGAGGGCGCGGCCGCCGGTCTGCCCGTGGTCCGGGAGCTGCCGTGACGGTGGACGCCCACCACCACGTGTGGGACCTCGCCGTCAGGGACCAGGACTGGATCCACGAACGCAGCCCGCTGCGCCGCAACTTCACCCTCGCCGACCTCGCTCCGGAGGCGCACGCGGCCGGAGTCGACCGCACGGTCCTCGTGCAGACGATCACGGTTGCGGAGGAGACCCCGGAGTTCCTGGCCCTGGCCGCCGCCCACGACCTGATCGCGGGCGTGGTCGGCTGGACCGACCTCACCCGCTCCGACATCACCGACGAACTCGCCCGTCTGCGCGAACTCCCCGGCGGCCACTGCCTCAAAGGCGTCCGCCACCAGGTCCAGGGCGAACCCGACCCCGAGTGGCTGCTGCGCCCGGACGTACGCAGAGGCCTGGCGGCCGTGGCCGACGCGGGCCTGGTCTACGACCTCGTCGTCCTCCCGCACCAACTGCCGGCCTGCGCCAAGGCGGCCGCCACCCTCCCCCAACTCGCCTTTGTCCTCGACCACTTGGGCAAGCCGCCCATCGCCTCCGGAGCCCTGAAACCCTGGGCGACCGACCTCCATGCCCTCGCCGCCCTGCCCAACACCAGCGCCAAACTCTCCGGCCTGGTCACCGAGGCGGCCCCCGACTCATGGACCGTCGACGACCTCCGCCCGTACACCGACACCGCCCTGGAGGCTTTCGGCCCCGCCCGCCTGATGTTCGGCTCGGACTGGCCGGTGTGCACGGAAAGGGCGACGTACGGCGAAGTACTGTCCGCCGCACAGGAGCTGACCGCGGCCCTCGACGCAGCCGAGAGGGCGGACGTCTTCGCCGGCACGGCCACCCGCGTTTACGGCCTTTGACCTGCACGAAAAGGACAAGCCGGGTATCGCCGTGCGCGCCGGTCAGCTCCGCTGAGCCACCCCCGCCAACCGCGTAGGCGGCAGATACTCCCGCACATACGTCCGCTCCCAGCACGCCCCCGTCTCCCGCAGCTCCCGCCAGCTCGTGTACTCGTAGCGGAAGAGGCGGGCCCGGATGTAGCGGGGCGGGGCGTCCGGCGGGAACGGGGAGCGGCGCAGCAGGCGCAGGGTGTCGCGGTCGTTCTCCAGGAGCCGTTCCACCAGGGCGCCGAACCATGCACCGGCGTAGGAGGGCGAGAGCGCGGCGAACCACATCAGCCAGTCCAGGCGCAGATGGTAGGGCGCGAACTGGCGCGGCCAGTGCCGTGGATCGCCCGGCTTGCCCTTGAACTCGTACTCCCGCCAGTCCGAGTCCTCGCGCGGTACGGCATCGTCCGTGCCCTCGACGACCACCTCGTAGCGGATGCGGCTGACGCTGCCGAACGCGCCGTAGGTGTTGACCAGGTGCAGGGGGTCGAAGGAGCGGTTCATGATCTGGCGGCGGGAGATCATGTTCGTGACCGGGTGGTAGCTGAGCCCGAGGAGCAGCGCGGCGACCGCGAGGACCACGACCTCGTACCAGAGCGGGGCGCCGGACATGGCGGACGGCGGACCGCCCGGGAGCTTCAGGGCGGAGACGGCGAGGACGATGGTGATCCAGTTCAGCCACGCGAAGTTGCCCGACAGGACCAGCCACAGCTGGGTGACGATCATCAGCGAGGCGGCGGCCGTGGCGACCGGCTGCGGGGTGAACAGCAGCACCGGGACGACGAGTTGGGTGACGTGGTTGGCGGCCGTCTCGATGCGGTGCAGCGGCCGGGGGAGGTGGTGGAAGAACCAGCTCAGGGGACCCGGCATCGGCTGGGTCTCGTGGTGGTAGTACAGGCAGGTCAGCTTCCGCCAGCACGCGTCGCCGCGCATCTTGATCAGGCCCGCCCCGAACTCGACCCGGAACAGGATCCAGCGCAGCAGGAAGAGGACCATGATCGGCGGCCCCACCTCGTCGTTGCCGAGGAAGACCGCCAGGAACCCGACTTCCAGCAGCAGCGACTCCCAGCCGAAGGCGTACCAGGTCTGGCCGACGTTGACGATCGAGAGGTACAGCACCCAGGGGATCAGCCACAGCAACAGTCCCGCCCAGAGCGGGAGTCGGGAGTCCAGTCCGGCGATCAGTGCCGCCGAGACCGCACAGCCCGTCCAGGCGCAGGCGGCGAAGAAGCGGTCGGAGTAGTGGAGTTGGAACAGGCTGGGGGCCTGCCGGAAGCGCACCCGGCCGACGAAGCGGGGGACCGGCAGCATGCCCCGCTCGCCGATCAGCGCACGGAACTGCAGGGCCGCCGTCAGGAACGCCACCAGGTACAGCCCGGCCAGAGCCCGCTGGAAGACCAGCCGGCTCCACCAGTACTCGGGTGCGGTGAACCACTCCACGGCCGTGCGCTCCTCACTCCATTGTCGCGCCGAACCCTATGTCACTCTCCGTATGTCCACCTTCCGCTTGCGTAACCCAGGTGAGTGACGCAGACAGGAGTGACGCGTTGCCTGAAGCGGGGCGGGAGGAACGGTTTCGACGGCCGAGCAGCGATGGCTACCGGAGAGCCGGGAATTCGTCGCCGCTTCCCGGTCGAAGAATCGGGGGAACCCTGGCAAGGTGGGCCCATGGTTGATCGGGGCGTGAGCGCCCTGTCTCTCCCGGACGACTGGCCCGCCCACCCGGATCCGATCCTGGCGCTCAACCGCATGGGCAGCTTCGACTGGGACCTGGACACCGGTCTGTTCCACATGGACGCCCAGGCCCACGAGGTCTTCGACGTGCGCCCCGACGAATACGACGACCACCCCGAAACGCTCGCCGTCCGGGTCCCCAGGGCCGAGGCCTACCGGCTCGACGGCCTGGTCGCCCAGGCACTTAAGGACGGCAGCGAGAACTACGGCGCCTACTTCCGCATCCGCTGCCGCGACGGCACCCTGCGCTGGACCCACACCCAGGGCTACATACGGCGTGACGAGACGGGCCGCCCGCGCCGGATCATCGGCATCGTCCGGGACGCGACCCAGGAGCTGAGCGAGAGCCGGGACCGCCGCGAGGCGGCCGCCGAGGACGCGGCGCGGCGCGAGCAGACCAACGTCGTCCAGCTCACCACGGCCGCCCTGGCCCACGCCCGCACCGTCCAGGACGTCATCGACGTCGTCAAGGACACCCACGGTCTCACCCACCTCGGCGCCACCAGCCTGGTCATGGGCCTGGTGGAGGCCGGCCGCATCCGGCTGATAGCCGAGGGCCCGGCGGGCAGCTTCGTCCCCGGCACCGACGTCACCCGCATCGACGAGCCGTACCCGATGAGCGAGGTCGTACGGACCCTCACGCCCCGCTTCATCGAGTCGCCGCAGGAGTTCGCCGAGAGCTACCCCCTGCTGTGGCCGCACCTCACCGGCCTGGACATCACGGCGGCCGCCTATCTCCCGCTGATCGTCCAGGCCCGGCCGATCGGCGCCATGGGCCTGCTCTACAGCGACCGGCGCGGCTTCTCGCCCGAGGAGCGCAACGTCCTGCTCGCCCTCGGCAGCAGCATCGCGCAGAGCATGCAGCGCGCCATGTTCTACGAGCAGGAGAAGGACCTCGCCACCGGCCTCCAGCAGGCGATGCTGCCGCGTACCATCCCCAGCGTCCGCGGCGCCGACGTCGCCGTCCGCTACCGCTCCGGTTCCACCGCGGGTTCCCTGGGCCGCGACATCGGCGGCGACTGGTACGACCTGATCCCGCTGCCCGGAGGCCGGGTCGGTGCCGTCATCGGCGACGTGCAGGGCCATGACACGCACGCGGCCGCCGTCATGGGCCAGCTGCGCATCGTGCTGCGCGCCTACGCCGCCGAGGGCCACACACCCGCCACCGTGATGGCCCGCGCCTCCGTCTTCCTCCACGAACTCGACACCGACCGCTTCGCGACCTGTCTGTACGCGGAGGCCGACCTGGCCACCGGAGTGGTCCAGGTGGTCCGGGCCGGCCATATCGACCCGCTGATCCGGGACGCCGACGGCAGCTGCCGCCGCATCTCCCTGCCGGGCGGACTGCCGCTCGGTCTGTCCGCCGAGTTCGGGCGCCTCGAGTACCCGGTCGGCACCCTCGAACTCGACCCCGGCCACACCCTCCTGCTGTGCACCGACGGCCTGGTCGAACAGCCGGGCGCCGACCTCGACGACGGCATGCGCACCCTCACCGCCCTCATCACCAGCGGCCCGGACGACGTACGGGATCTCGCGGACTGTCTCATCTCCGTGGCCGAGGAACGCGGCGGCGACGACGACGTGGCCCTGCTCCTGCTGCGCCGCCGCGGCCTGGAGGCCCAGCGCTCCGGCGGCCGGCTCCAGCAGCACGTGGCCCCCGGCGACCCCGAGGCCCTCACCGAGGCCCGGCACATGATCCGGGCCGCGGTCCACGCCTGGGGCGCAAAGGAGCGCGCCGACGAGATCGAGCTGGTCGCCGACGAAATGATCACCAATGCGCTGATGCACACAGAGGGGTCCGCGATCGTCACCCTCCGGGTCCTCGGTGGCAGCGAGCGGCGGTTGCGCGTCGAGGTCGAGGACTCCTCCAGCGCCCTGCCGCGCCGCCGCGAGGCGGGGGAGTCGGGGGTGTCCGGGCGCGGCCTGCTCCTGGTCGACCTGCTGACGGACGTGTGGGGGGTGGAGGCGCGCGGCGGCGGCAAGTGCGTGTGGTGCGAGTTCGTGGTCCCCGAAGGCGACTGAACCGAAGGTCACTGAACCCGCCACGACCGCTCCCGCCCGCCACTGTCGGTGCCGGGTGGCACTCTGGACGTATGCCGGAACTCCCCGAGGTCGAAGCACTCAAGGACTTCCTCACCGAGCACCTGGTCGGTCACGAGATCGTGCGGGTGCTGCCCGTCGCGATCAGCGTCCTCAAGACGTACGACCCTCCTCTCACCGCCGTCGAGGGCCGTGAGGTCACCGCCGTGCACCGGCACGGCAAGTTCCTCGACCTGGAGACGGACGGCGGCCCGCACCTCGTCACCCACCTGGCCCGCGCGGGCTGGCTGCACTGGAAGGACCGGCTCCCGGACGGCCCGCCCCGCCCCGGCAAGGGCCCCCTCGCCCTGCGAGTGGCCCTGGAGGACGGCGAGGGCTTCGACCTCACCGAGGCGGGCACCCAGAAACGCCTCGCTGTCTACGTCGTCCACGACCCGCAGGAGATTCCGGGCGTCGCCCGCCTGGGCCCCGACCCGCTCGCCGACGACTTCGACGAAAGCCGCCTTGCGGAACTCCTCAGACCTGAGCGCCGCCAGCTCAAGGGCGCCCTGCGCGACCAGAGCCTGATCGCCGGCGTGGGCAACGCCTACAGCGACGAGATCCTGCACGCGGCGAAGATGTCCCCCTTCAAACTGGCCGCGACCCTCACCCCCGAGGACACCGCCCGCCTCTACGAGGCCCTGCGCAGCACGCTCACCGAGGCGGTCGAACGCTCGCGGGGCGTGGCGGCGGGCCGTCTGAAGGCGGAGAAGAAGAGCGGCCTGCGCGTCCACGGCCGTACCGGCGAGCCCTGCCCGGTGTGCGGCGACACCATCCGTGAGGTCTCCTTCAGCGACTCCTCGCTCCAGTACTGCCCGACCTGCCAGACGGGCGGCAAACCGCTCGCGGACCGGAGGATGTCGCGGCTGCTGAAGTAGCCGCGCGGGTCAGCCGGCCGGCCCCTTGCGGCCCTTCGTCTCGTCCCTGCCGTGCTTGTCCTTCCCGCCGTGCCGCCCGTCCTTGTGGTTCTTCGGCGGAAGCGGCCTGATGGACGGGACGGCGGACGGCGGCGCGGCGGGTGCGGTGGCGGTCTCGCCCGCGGGCGACGAGCTGACGGCCGGCGGGTGCGGGGAAGGAGTCCGAGTCGGCGCCGGCCTCGGCGAGGCGGTCGAGGCAGGGCTGTCGCGGTCGGAGTTCAGCGCGGCCCCGAGGGCCGTGGCCGCGGCGAACAGAGCGACGGCCGCGCCGCCCAGCAGGGCCTTGGACGCCTGCCTTCGGCGGTTGTGGGGGCGGGAATGCGTTGCGGGGGCGCCGGTTCGGGGCGGCGGTGCAGACGTGCCGGCCGACGGGCTGAGAGCCCTGTCCGGGGCCGGGGGGTCCAGCGGCTCCGTCGGTTGTGCCGATTCGGACGGGTCTGCTTCCCACTCCTGCGCACCCAGCCACTCGGCCGCCTCCTCCGCGCTCGGCCGTTGCGCGGGATCCTTGGCCAGCAGGCGCAGCACATAGTCGGACAGCGGCCGGGGTACGGCGGTGCTCAACCGGTGGGGCGGCGGCGGGGCGGTGTCGACGTGCTGCTGCACCACGGCGAGCGAGGTCGTGCCGCTGAACGGCGGGCGGCCGGTGAGCAGTTCGTACAGCACACAGCCGAGCGAGTACATGTCGGAGGCGGGCTGCGCGGACCGCCCCAGGGCCCGCTCGGGAGCCAGGTAGTCGGCGGTGCCGAGGATCTTTCCGGTGGCGGTCGCGGTGCCGGCGCTGTCGTCGGTGAAGCGGGCGATGCCGAAATCCGTGATCTTCACGGTGCGGTCGGCGGTCAGCATGACGTTGGCGGGCTTGATGTCCCGGTGGATCACTCCCTGGCGGTGCGCGGCGGACAGCCCCTGCGCCACCTGCGCCGCGATGGCGGCCGCTTCCCGCGCTGCCAGGCTTCCGCGCTGCGATCTCTCCCGCGCGAGGGTCCAGCCGTCCACGAGTTCCATCACCAGATGGAGCCGGCCGTGGTCGGAGCCGAAGTCGTACACGCCCACCACATGCGGATGGTTGAGCCGGGCCGTGGTCTGCGCCTCCATGCGGAACCGCTCGATGTCGGTGGTGTCCGCCGCCTTCAGCAGCTTGATCGCCACCGGACGGCCCAGGACCCGGTCGGCCGCGCGCCACACCTCGCCCATCGCGCCGCTGCCCAGCAGTTCCTCCAGCTGATAGCGGTCCGCCAGCAGCACGTGCACACCCATCCCGAATTCCGACATCGCCACTGCCTACAGCGCAGCGCCGGACGGGGGTGTCACACCGGGCGGTGAGCCACTGCTGCGGTGGCGCTAGTGGGACTGGAGTGTGACGAGATGCTCCCCGTCCGAGGTGCGCAGTTCGTAGCGGGCGATCTCGCCGGGGTGCATGGAGGAGCTGCCCTGCATGGTGATCGGGCGGGCGTCGTGGCTGGGGACGGTCCAGCTCGTCAGGATCTGCTCGGAGCCGTCGCGGCCGATGGCGACCAGACGACAGGGGCGCGGGCCCGCGCCGTCCTTCACCTCGAGTTTGATCTGGCTGCCCGAGTACTCGTCCTGGGTGGTCACCTGGGCCCATACGCCCGACTTCGCGTCGGTCGCTGCGATCCGCACCGTGTCGGTGGTGCCGCCGCCGGCCATCGTCATCGCGATGCCAGGCCCGGCCACCCCGATCGCCAGGGACGCGGCCACGGCGTACAGGAAGCGCCGCCGGCCGGCCCGGTGCCGGGCCGCCACCGCGCCGAGCAGCCGGTCGAGCAGCTGGGGGCCGGGCCTGGTCATGGGGCTCACGAACCGTGGCGTCGCCCGGCGGTACAGCATCATCTGCCGGGTGATGGGCCCGAATTCGGTCACGTGAGCGGCGCAGCGCGCGCACTCCATGAGGTGGTCCTCGAAGCGGAAGGCGTCCGCCTCGTCCAGCACGCCGAGCGCGTACGCGGCGACGTCGCGATGCCTCTCCTGGGACCTCATGCCGAATCCTCGTGCCGTTGGGTGCGGGTGGGGTTACTCCTTGCTCCCACAGGTACGCACCAGACAGTCGAATCACTCAGGGCATGCGGAGAATCGCAACCTTGGGATTCGGAGCCGCCCGGCCCGCGGATTGGTCCAAATCAAAACGAGGCTAAAAAAGGTGGATGGCGAGGTGGCCCAGGGGCAGGCCCAGTTGCCACGCCTTCGTCCACACCTTCGGACCCTCGTCCTCGCCGACCACCGCCGCGCCGCCCGGCACCGCGTTCAGGTCGGGCGCGAGCAGCTCGGTCTCCTCCAGCCAGCGCCAGGCCGCCCGGGCCAGTTCGACGTCGGGAGCGGGGCCGCCGGATTCGGCCGCCTGGGCGACCAGCTTCGCCATCCGCTCGCGCACCCAGTCCTGCCACGGCTGGTCGTACGCCGTCAGCGACAGCCAGGTCTCCAGCTGGGAGACCACCCGGATCCCCGGGAGTTCGCCGTCCGTGTCCGAGAGGAAGACGGTCAGCGCCAGGGCGTCGCGCCCGGCGCGGAACTCGAAGGACGTCGGCGGCATCAGATCGCCCGTCCGCAGCAGCTCGTCGGCGATGTACTCGGCGTACAGCCAGGCCATCGGGACGACCAGCTCACCGCCGCCGGTGCCGTCCGTGCTCTCTTGACCTCTGTGCAGCATCCCTTCCTGCCTTCCTCCGGTGCGTGCGCGTCGCCCGACTCCGGGCCCCGGTCGCGGGGCCCCGAGCCCCCAGTCCGGAACACGGATGAGGACAGCTGATTGCTCAACCGGGGTCCTCAGCAAGGCGCTTTACGGAGGTTTGACTCAGCCGTCGGTTTCACCGCAGGTCGGCCGCATATCCGGGAAGCACCCGGCGCAGGGCGCGCAGCGCGTAGTACGCGCGGGACTTCACCGTACCGGGAGGAATTCCAAGGGTCTGAGCGGCTTCCGCAACACTCGCCCCCTGGAAATACACGAGCACCAGGACTTCACGGTGCTCCGGAGTGAGTGTCTTCACAGCCTCGCGGACATCGAGGGCGGCGGCGGCCCGCTCGGCGTGGTCGCCGATCACCCGCGCGTTCTCCAGGACCGCGTCCCCGACCTCGGGCGGCCGTGCCTGGCGGGCCCGCCGCGCGTCGATGGCGAGCCGCCGTCCCACGGTCATCAGCCAGGGCCGTACGGAGTCGAAGTCTTCGGCGCGCAGCGCCTCCGGATGCTGCCAGGCGCGCACCAGGGTCTCCTGTACCAGGTCCTCGGCGCGCTGCCGGTCGCCGTCGCAGAGCCGCAGCAGGAGTGCGAAGAGGGGGCGGCCGTGCTCGCGCTGCAGCGCGGCGAGCTCGTGCTCGGCGGTCGTCGCGTTCGTGAGGGTGGTTCCGGCCGTCATGGCCGTATGGCACCGCAGGGTGCCGCCTCGGGACAGGGTCCGTGCCGGGATCTGCGGCGGACGGTCGATCGCGTCGACGAACGGTACGACGAACGGTCCCGCGCGCCCGTTCGCGGGCACCGGACGGGTTAATCGGGACGGCGCGGTTGTTTGGCCGCGCATTCAGGTTCGTACCTATTTATGCGTAAATCTGACAACAGTGGGGTGAGCTGATGATTGCACGGAGACGACAGGTTGCCCTGGCCCTGATGGCCGTACTGACCGCGGGCGCGGCCTGCCAGGCACAGCATCGGCCGGCTTCCACCCGTGACGGTGGCCCGGGGGCGCCGGCGGCGTCCGCGGCCCGCACCTTCACGCTGGTGGCCTCCGGCGACATCATCCCGCACGGCTCGATCATCGACCGCGCCCGCTTCGACGGCGGCGGCACCGGCTACGACTTCCGGCCGATGTTCTCCGGCATCAAACCGGTCGTCTCCCGCGCCGATCTGGCGCTGTGTCACATGGACACCGTCTACGGGGCGAACGGCCACTACGCAGGCCGCTCTCCGTTCACGTCCCCGCCCGAGATCGCCCAGGGCCTGGCCGCCACCGGCTACGACGGCTGCTCCACCGCCTCCGACCACAGCCTCGACGACGGCACCGACGGCGTCCGCCGCACCCTCGATGCCCTGGACGGCGCGGGCGTGCGGCATGCCGGTTCGGCCCGCACCGAGGCCGAGGCACACACCGTCACGATCCTGCGCGCGGGCCCCGCCAGGGTCGCCCACCTCGCCTACACCTTCGACACCAACGGCATCCCGCTGCCCCAGGGCGCGCCGTGGGCCGTCAGCCTCCTGAACGGGAACAGGATCATCGAGGACGCCCGGGCGGCCCGGCGGGCGGGCGCCGACGTGGTCGTCGTCTCCGTGCACTGGGGCACCGAATGGCAGGACGCGCCCGACCAGCAGCAACTCGCCCTGGCCCGGCAGCTCACGGCCTCCCGCACCGGCGGCCGCCCCGACGTCGACCTCGTCCTCGGCACCCGCGCCCATGTCCCGCAGGCGTACGAGAAGGTCAACGGCACCTGGGTCGTGTACGGCCTGGGCGATCAGATCGCCGGCGAGATGTCCAACAGATCGGGCGCCCAGGACCCGCGCGGCAACGAGTCCACCCTGGGCCGCTTCACCTTCACCCGGCCCGCCGGAGAGGGCGGCCGTTGGGAGGTCACCAAGGCGGAGTTCGTCCCGCTGGCGTTCGACGTCGACGCCGGGCGGGCGGTGAACCTCAACCAGGCCATCGCCCAGGGTGCCGAGGTGAAGGCCGTGCGCGACGCGATCCGCAACGTGGTGCTCAGCAGGGGCGCGGCGAAGGACGGGCTGACCATGGGGCAGTAGGTCAGTCGACGTCCACGTGGTCCAAGGCCTTCAGCATCTCCCTCAACACCCGCACGGTCGCCCGCAGTTCGGCATCCGTCAGATCGCCGCCGACCTGCCGGTTGAGATGGTGCTCCCGGCCCAGGATCGCGTTGATGGTCGCCCGGCCCTCGTCTGTGATCCGGATCAGCAACGACCGTTGGTGCGCGGGGTTGGGGATGGCCTCGACCCATCCCTGGGCCGCCGCGTCGTTGACCATCCGCTGCACGAACTGCCGGCTCAGCGCCAGGATCCGGCCCATCTGAGGCACCGTCATGGGGTCGCTCTGCCGAAGCAGGTCCAGTACGGCGCGTATGCCGACGGAGACCCCCTCGACCGCCTCGCCCTGCTCGACCTTGCGAACGGCTCGCCGGTACAGCGGGCCGACCAGGTCGAACACCTCGGTCAGACGGTGGCCCAGCTCGTCGGGGGTGAGGGGCTTGTCGATGTCGTTCACCCGTCCATCATGACATCCCGGTTGTCAAATCCCTTCGAAGATGACACCTTGGTTGTCATGAATGGTGCTTCGGACGTTCGCCTCTTCCCGTCCCTGGACGGTGACCTCGCCTACCTCGACACGGGCTCCGGTGATCTCGTCGTCCTCCTCCACTCCGGGTACGTCGACCACCGCGTCTGGGACGACCAGACACCGGCCCTCGCCGCCGAGTACCGAGTGATCGCCCCGGACGTACGCGGCCACGGATCCTCCGCCAACGCCACCAAGCCGTTCCGCTGGGCCGACGACCTCGCCGCCCTGCTCCGACACCTCGACGCGGGCCCCGCGGTCCTCGTCGGCCTGTCGATGGGCGGCGTGATCGCCACCGACACCGTGCTGGAGTACCCCGAGCTCGTGCGCGCGGTGGTCACCTGCGGCGCGGCCACCGGCGACTTCCAGTACACCGACGACTGGACCCGTCAGATCCAGGCCGAGTACGCCCGCACCCTGGGCGCCGGCGACGTCGAGGGCTGGCTCGAAGCGTTCGTGCGGGTCGTGCCCGGCCCCTACCGCGGTGCCGACGATGTCGCCCCGGACATCGCACGCCGGTTGAAGGAGATGGCCTTCCGCACCATCTCCAAGCACTCTCCCGACGAGAAGGACTGGCACGTGCGCGTGAGCGACTCCTGGTCCCGCCTGCCGAAGATCGACGTCCCGGTGCTCACCGTCAACGGCACCCTGGAGCCCCCCGAGCTGCTGGAGGCGGCCGAACGCCTCGCGCGCACCGTCCCCGACGGCCGTGCGCAGACCGTCGAGGACACCGCCCACTACCTGAACATGGAGAAGCCGGAGGTCTTCAACAAGATCCTGCTGGAGTTCCTCCACACTCTCTAGGAGCGGCCCGGCGAGCGGGACGGGCTCGGGGGGCGGACGCGGGCGGATGACTCGGGTGCAGGGAGGCGGAAAAGCGGAGCCAGGCCCCTGCACAGCGAGGCCGGAAACGCCAAGGCGTCGTCGCAGGCCGGTCCAGCCCGCGCCGTCGCCGACCGCTCCTTGGTGCAGCCCGACCGCCGGTCCCCCGGCGGCCCGATTGCCGACGGCGCCGCTCCGGCCGGCAACTGCGTCCCGCACCCGCCGAGCCGCAGCACGGCCACCACACCGAGCGCGGCGGCCACGACCGCCCCGCGCCCGCCACGTCTACCAGCTGATTCCATCAGCGCTCAATCCCCCCCCGTGTCGCACCGGTGCAGTCCGGGCCGACGCAGAACTCCAGCTGCCGTGACGCAGTTCACCGGAAAAGGGCGACAGGGTGTTGTCGCGGACGGCTGCGAGGGTCGGCGTCATGACCATCACAGACGAGGACTGCCTCGCCGAGACCCTGGCCTTCAACGAGCACTTCGAGGCCACTGCCGCAAGCCGCCCGCCCCGCGGACAGACGCCGGACGCGAACGTGCTGGCGCTGCTGCGGCGCAACCGGCTGGGCGGCCACACACCACCGGTACGCCTGCCGCAGGGCCGAGACCGCGTCGTTGCGGGCGGCGTCGGGGTCCGGGTGTTCGTGCCGGACCAGATCGACGGCGTATATCTGCACCTGCACGGGGGTGGCTGGGCGATCGGCTCCGCGGGCGGGCAGGACGAGAGGCTGTGGCGGCTTGCCGTGCAGGCGCGGCTGGCGGTGGTGAGCGTGGAGTACCGCCTGGCGCCGGAACACCCGTTCCCCGCCGGACCCGACGACTGCGAAGCGGCCGCCCGGTGGCTGGTGGAGCACGCCGCAGCCGAGTTCGGCACCGGGCGGCTGCTGATCGGCGGCGAATCGGCCGGAGCCCACCTGAGCGTCGTCACCCTGCTGCGCCTGCGCGACCGGCACCGCATCACCGGCGCGTTCCGTGCGGCGCAGCTGCTCTTCGGCCCGTACGACCTGTCGATGACGCCGAGCCAGCGGTCGTTCGGCTCGAAGCGGCTGCTGAGCAACACCGAATCGCTGCGCGGCAGTTATGAGCTGTTCACCCCGGGAATGGCGGCGGAGCAGCGCCGCGACCCGGAGATCTCGCCGCTCTTCGCCGACCTGACCGGGCTGCCGCCCGCCCGGATCGTCGTCGGCACCGAGGATCCGCTGCTGGACGACTCGCTGTTTCTGGCCCAGCGGTGGCAGGCGGCGGGTGCTTCCGTCGAGCTCGGGGTCGTCGCCGGGGCGATGCACGGATTCACCCTGTTCCCGTTGACCGTCACCGAGCGGGAGCAGGCGCGGGAGCGGGAGTTCCTTGCCGCGGCGGGACGGTAGCGTCGGGCCCATGAACCGCACTGCCCGGCTCTATGCGCTGGTGGAGGAGTTGCGCGCGGCGGCGCCGCGGTCGCTGACGGTCGCCGTACTCGCCGCCCGGTTCGAGGTCAGCACGCGCACCGTCCAGCGCGATCTGCAGGCGCTGATGGAGTCGGGTGTGCCAGTGCGCACCACGCCCGGGCGAGGCGGGGGCTGGACGATCGACCCGGCGACGACGCTGCCTCCGATGCACTTCACCGCCGACGAGGCAGCGGCGTTGGCCGCCGCGCTGGCCGCGGCCGACGCCGCTGCTCCTTATGCCGGGGCGGCCCGTACGGCGTACCAGAAGATCGTGGCCTCGATGACCGGTCCCGGCTCGGCGGCGGCCCGGGAACTCGCCGCACGGATCGTCGCGCTGCCGGCGCGGACCGATCCTGCCGTCCGCGCCGCCGTGGAGCGGGCCCTCACCGATGCCAAGGTGCTGCGCCTGTCCTACGTCGACGCGGCCGGACGCGAGAGCGAGCGCGAAGTGGAGCCGGCCGGACTGCTCACCGCCGGGGGCCGCTGGTACCTCATCGCCTGGTGCCGCACCCGGCGGGCCGGCCGGGGCTTCCGCCTGGACCGGATCACAGCGGCGGCCACCACCGGCGAGCAGACACGCCCCCTTGACCTGGCCGACCTGCTGCACGGCTCGGCAGCTGCCGACGCGGTGCCGCCCGCCGCACTGGCCTCCCTATCCTCGCGGCCGGCCGGCTCCGGCCGCCGGTAGGAGTAGCCGAAGCAGATCCCGGTGCCGATCAGGAACCACACCGCGAAAGACCCGTCCACGACCGGCCGTTCCCCCGGCTACCGTGCCGACATGCCGATGCGAACCCAAGACCTCGATCGCGAACTGATCCAGGCCGCAGCCCAGGTCGCCCGTACCCGCTGCCGGGGCGACAACCACACCATGGCCGCGGCCGCCCGTGCCCGGGACGGGCGGATCGTCACCGCCGTGAACGCCTATCACTTCACCGGAGGCCCCTGCGCGGAGCTGGTCGTCATCGGTGCGGCGGCCACGCAGGGCGTCTACGAGCTGGACACGATCGTCGCGGTGGGCGATCGCGACCGAGGGGTCGTCCCTCCGTGCGGGCGATGCAGGCAGGTGCTGCTCGACTACTTCCCGGCCCTGAAGGTCATCGTCGGCCAGGGCGACCGCCTCCGCGCCGTCCCCGTCACCGAGTTGCTGCCGGAAAGCTACGTCTGGTCCGACCACCAGCTCGACACCGAACCCGCATGAACGAGCCCGGCGGCCAGGCCGCGTACTGGAACGGCCCCGGCGCCACCAAGACGTTCACGCACCCGGTGCACCACCCGTGGCTGGCAGGGGTGGAGCAGGACGCCCGCATCCTCGACTACGGCTGCGGATACGGCCGGGTGGCGGCCGAGTTGCAGGACCGCGGGTTCAGCCGGGTGTCCGGGGTGGACCCGTCGCCCCGTCTGGTCGAGCGGGGCCGCAGAGCGAGGCCCGACCTGTGCCTGGAGGTCCTGCACGCCCCGCCGGTCCTGCCGCAGGCCTCGGCAAGTGTCGACGTCGTCATGCTGTTCGCGGTGCTCACCTGCGTTCCCGACGACGCCGCCCAGCGGGCCCTGGTCGCCGAGCTGGTCCGCGTCCTGGCACCGGGCGGCCTGCTGTACGTCAGCGATCTGCTCCTGCAGAACGACGAACGCAACCGGGACCGCTACACCGCCCACGCCCGCCGGTCCGGCACGCCGTACGGGGTGTTCACCACCGACGACGGCGCCGTCTGCCGGCACCACGACATCGCCGGCCTGCGTGCCCTCCTGGCCGGTCTCGTCCCGGTGGCCGAGCGCCGGATCGACGTCCTCACCATGAACGGCCACCGCACGCAGGGCGTACAACTGCTCACCCGCAAGCCGTGAGCCTTATGGCACCACCGTCACCGGCCACCGCCCCGCCTTCACCAGCCGTACGGCCACCGAACCGACGATCCGGTGCCCGGCCTGCTCGGAGGCGCCCACCACCACCGCGTCCGCCTTCAGCTCGTCCGCGGCCTTGACCAGGCCGCTGTAGGGGTCGCCGCGGAAGGTATGGAACTCCCAGCGGACCTCGTATATCCCCTTGAGCCGCTCGGTGGCGTCCCGGATGTAGGTCTTCAGGTCCTCGGCGATCTCGTCCGTGGTCTCGGCGACCGGTGCGCCCATGGCCGCGCCCGCGGCCATCACCGGCTGCACATAGACCACGGCGAGCAGCGCACGCTGGCGCCTGGCCAGGCCACCGGCATATGCCGCGGCGCGCATCGAGGAGTCCGAGCCGTCCACCCCGACCACGATGACCTTGGGCCCGTCCGTACCCCGCTCGAACTGGTGCGAGTGCTGTTCCGTCACGGCTGTGAGGCTATCGGAAACCGCAGGTCCCGCCGCCGTGCGGGGGCTCTCGACGGGCGAGGCGGCCGAGCCCTTCCTACAGTCGGAACCATGAGTGCCACAGCGGAGGCCTCCCCGCCCAAGGACCCCCCGGGCCCGATACGGCCGCCCGGCAGCGGTCCGATGAGCAAGGTGCCCGAGGCTTTCGCGGCCTTCTTCGGCGCCCTCGGCCTGCTGTGCGGCCTGCTGGCCCTCATCCCTCCGCTGCGCATCGTGCTGCGCCCGGTGGTCCGCTTCCTCGACGAGCTCATCGTCCCGGCCAGTGCCAATCTCGCCTACGCCGTCTTCCTCTTCCTGCTCGCCGCCGCGATCGCCGCCCGCAAGAAGATCGCCTGGTGGCTGGTGGTCGTCTACCTCGGTCTGCTCGCCCTGGACGACATCCTCGGCGTGGTGCTGGGCCTGTATCTGGAGTCCGTCCCATCCCTCGTCCTGTGCGGTCTCGCCCTGACTGTGCTGATCGTCGCCCGCAAAGAGTTCTACGCCGCCTCCCGCCGCGCCGCCGTACGCCGGGCCCTGGGGGTGCTGCTGGCCGGGATCGCCGTCGGCATCCTCGTCGGCTGGGGCCTGGTCGCCCTCTTCCCCGGCACCCTGCCCGAGAGCCAACACCTGCTGTGGGCCGCCAACCGCGTCTGCGGCGGCCTGGTCTCCAGCAGTTCCTTCGACGGCCGCCCGCCCCGCGCCCTGTTCTTCCTGCTCGGCCTGTTCGGCGCGCTCGCCCTGCTCAACGCCGCCACCACCCTGTTCCGTTCGCAACGCCTGGAAGGCGCCCTGCACGGCGACGAGGAGCCCCGTATCCGCGCCCTGCTGAAGGCCTACGGCGAGCAGGACTCCCTCGGCTACTTCGCCACCCGCCGCGACAAGGCCGTCGTCTTCTCGCCCAGCGGCAAGGCCGCCGTCACCTACCGCGTCGAGGCCGGTGTCTGCCTCGCCAGCGGCGACCCCGTCGGGGACCGGGAGGCCTGGCCGCACGCCATCGCCGCCTGGCTGGACGTGGCCCGCCGGCATGCCTGGGCGCCCGCCGTGATGGGCGCCTCCGAGGACGGCGCCAAGGCCTTCGCCCGCGCCGGCCTCGGCGCGCTCCAACTCGGCGACGAGGCGATCCTGTACGTACCCGACTTCGACCTCGACGGCCGCGACATGCGCGTCACCCGGCAGGCCGTGCACCGGGTGCGCCGCACCGGCGCCCACTGCCGCATCCGCCGCCATGCGAGCCTCACCGACGAGGAGATGGAGGAGGTGATCGACAAGGCGGACGCCTGGCGCGACACCGAGACCGAGCGCGGCTTCTCCATGGCCCTGGACCGCCTTGGCGACCCGGCCGACGGTGACTGCCTCCTCGTGGAAGCCCTCAGCGAGGACGGCCGCCTCCTCGCGCTGCTCTCCTTCGTGCCCTGGGGCCGCGACGGCGTCTCCCTGGACCTGATGCGCCGTGACCGCAGCGCCCCCAACGGCGTCATGGAGTTCATGGTCGCCGAACTGTGCGAGGCGGCACCGAAGCTGGGGATCCGCAGGATCTCGCTGAACTTCGCGGTCTTCCGTTCGGCCTTCGAGGAGGGCGCCCGTATCGGCGCCGGACCGGTGCTGCGCCTGTGGCGCCGCCTGCTGCTGTTCTTCTCCAGGTGGTGGCAGCTGGAGGCGCTGTACCGCTCCAACGCCAAGTACCAGCCGGAGTGGTACCCGCGTTTCATCTGCTACGGCGAGGCGGGCTCCCTCGCCCGGATCGGGCTGGCCTCCGGCATCGCCGAAGGTTTCGTTTCGGTACCGTCCTTGCGCAAACTCTGGGGAAAGGGGCACCCGAAGGGCGCGTCCAGGCCCGCGACCACCGAGGGCCTGCCGTCGCTGTCGGCGCTCGGCCTCGACGGAGGGGGCGAGGCCGGGCCCGGCGAGCCCCATGCCGGCCTGCCCGAACAGGTCCGCATCCGGCACCGCACCCTCGACCGGCTGCGCGCCGACGGCATCGACCCCTACCCGGTCGGCATCCCGCAGCGCACCCACGCCCTCGCCGACGTCCGCGAGGGCGAGCAGGTCACCGTCGCCGGCCGCGTCATGCTGCTGCGCGACTTCGGCGGCATCGTCTTCGTCACCCTGCGCGACTGGTCGGGCGACCGCCAACTCGCCCTCACCCGCGCGGACTCCGGGCCTGCCCTGGACCGCTTCACCGCCGACTCCGACATCGGCGACCACATCACCGCCACCGGCCGGGCCGGCGTGAGCGACAAGGGCGAACCGACCGTCTTCGTCACCTCCTGGCAGCTGATCGGCAAGTGCCTGCGCCCGCTGCCCGACAAACACCGCGGCCTGGCCGACCCCGAGGCCAAGGTCCGCATGCGCTACCTCGACCTCGTCTCCAGCCCCGAGGCCCGCCAGGTGATCCGGGCCCGTTCCACCGCCGTACAGGCCCTGCGCCAGGGCCTGTTGAGCCGCGGCTACCTCGAGGTCGAGACCCCGATGCTGCAGCAGATCCACGGCGGCGCCAACGCACGCCCCTTCACGACTCACATCAACGCCTACGACCTCGACCTCTACCTGCGCATCGCCCCCGAGCTGTACCTGAAGCGGCTGTGCGTCGGCGGCCTGGAGAAGGTCTTCGAGATGGGCCGCACCTTCCGCAACGAGGGCGTCTCCTACAAGCACAACCCCGAGTTCACGATGCTGGAGGCCTATCAGGCCTTCGCCGACTACGACGTGATGCTCGACCTCACCCGCGAACTGATCCAGGGCGCGGCCATCGCCGCCTTCGGCGCGCCGATCGCCCGCAAGGACGGCCAGGAGTACGACATCTCGGGCGCCTGGCCGGTCAAGACGGTGCACGGCGCGATCTCGGAGGCGCTGGGGGAGGAGGTCGACGCGGACACGGAGCTGCCGGTGCTGCACCGGCTGTGCGACCGCGCCGACGTGCCGTACAAGCCGGAGGACGGCCGTGGCGATGTCGTACTCGAGATGTACGAACGCCTGGTGGAGGAGAAGACCCGGCTCCCCACCTTCTACAAGGACTTCCCGACCGACGTCTCGCCGCTGACCCGCCAGCACCGCAGCGACCCTCGGCTCGCCGAGCGCTGGGACCTGGTCGCCTTCGGCACCGAACTGGGCACCGCCTACTCGGAGTTGACCGATCCGGTCGAACAGCGCCGCCGCCTCACCGCCCAGTCACTGCTCGCCGCCGGCGGAGACCCCGAGGCGATGGAACTCGACGAGGACTTCCTGGACGCCCTCGAATACGCCATGCCGCCCACCGGGGGCCTGGGCATCGGCGTCGACCGGCTGGTCATGTTCCTCACCGGCCTGACGATCCGTGAGACGCTGCCGTTCCCGCTGGTGCGCCGCCGCTGACCGCTCAGGGCCGCGGCGGGAGCAGCAGCCGCAGGTCGTCTCCCCAGGAGTCGAGGACCCCGCCGTGCCCTGCGGCCCGCGCGGCCCGCGCGAGGTCACCGAACAAGGCCCGCTGGGTGTGCGGATCGCCGTCGGCCAGGATGCGGCGCAGCACCGGCAGCAGCCGTCCGGCGCTCCACCGGTCGTCGCCGAGGGGCTGCCGCTCCAGCTCCCACTGCAGGTACTTGTTGTACGGGCGTACCCGCCGGTGCAGGGCGAAGAGCACCTCCAGCGCGTACGGCACGCTCTCGGCGGCATCGAGGTGCCCCATCGCCTCGCGGCCGTCGCGGTAGCTCTTCAGGGAGCGGTAGGTCTGGTTGACGTAGGCGTCGAGACAGCCGGCCGCGGCGGTGTGCGCCTCGTCGGGGTGCAGGGTCCGTTTGCGGTCGAGTACGGCGGCGATCTCGCCGTCCAGCCGGTCCAGGAGCACCCGTGCGTGGACGTACGAGTACCGGCTGAAGGCCGCCGGGTCGCCTGGCAGTCCGCGTCGGCGGAACTCGGCGAGCGTGATGACCACCAGGTCCAGATGGGCCGAGCGGAACCCGTCGAGCCCGCTGAGCGGCGAGGCGTCGCGGTCGCGCAGCACGACGTGCAGATCGTGGTCGGAGTGGACGGTCGGCATCCCGTCGTGCACCTGGGAGCCGCTGAGGACCAGCCCGAGGACTCCGGGGTCGGCAGCGGCCCGGGCGACGAAGGCCGCCAAGGTGGCCTCGGGGGTGTCGCCGGAAGCAGGAGGAAGCGCAGGCATATCGGTGATCTCTCTGAGCGGAAGCGTGGACGGCCGACAGCCGAGGGCCGCGGACACGAGGACGGACCGGTTCGCTTCTGCGGCATCCGGGACGCCGCGCGGGAGATCACTGCACGGACCCGACCGTACCGGCGACGTGCCCATGGAGGAAAGCGAATTCGACCGCGCGGGCCGTCGTTACCCTGCCCGTCCGGGACACGCCCGGCGGCTTGGGCCGGGCGTGTGTTTTCCTGCCGCCGCTGCGGTGTCGTGAGGGGCCGTCGGTCCCGGTTCGGGCGACTGATGAGTCATGAAGAAGGATCAGTTGCTCACGAGGCGCCGGGTGTTGATCGCGGGTGCCGCCGCTCTGGGCGCGGCCGGTGCCGCCGGGGTGTTCGCGTCGGGCGGGGGCGATGAGACGGCTCGGCCCGTCGCTCCCGCGCCCGGCCCCGATCCCGCCCCTCAGGAGAGCCATGCGCTCGAGCCGTCCGACTACCGCCTCCAGCCGCTGACCGGGTACGAGCAGGTGCGCGCGGCACCCCGCAGGACCCGGGTACGGCACCAGCCGTTCCTGCGCGTGCGCGGACGCGGTCGCACCATGGTGCTGACCTTCGACGACGGGCCCGACCCCCGCTACACCCCGCACATCCTGGACACCCTCGCCGAGTACGACGTCCGCGCCATGTTCTTCGTGTGCGGGGAGATGGCCGTCGACAACCAGGACCTGCTGGCCCGCATGGCCGACTACGGCCACATCGTCGGCAACCACACCTGGACCCACCCTCTGCTGACCCGTCTGAAGCGGTCCCAGATCCGCTCCGAGATGGAACGCACCAGCGACGTCATCGAGAACGCCTACGGCGAGCGGCCCCTGTGGTTCCGCGCACCCTACGGCGCCTGGAACCGTGCGACCTTCCAACTCGGCGCCCAGATGGGCATGGAGCCCCTGGCCTGGACGGTCGACACCCTCGACTGGACCACTCCCGGCACCCGCACGATCGTCGACCGGGTCGAGGACGGAGCGGCCCCCGGCGTCGTGGTGCTCTCGCACGACGCCGGGGGCAACCGCTCCCAGAGCGTCCGGGCCCTGCGCCGCTATCTGCCGCACCTGCTGGAATCCGGCTACCACATCACTGTGCCCAGACGGCGGCACGCATAGCCGGATTCCGCCCGCCCGCCGGGCCGGGGCACGCTCAGCGGACCTCGACCAGGCGGGCGAAGACGACGACGTTCCCGTCGTAGCCGTGCTTCTTGGAGAAACCGCCGCCGCAGGTGATGACCCGCAATTCCGGGGCCCCCTTGGAGGCGTAGACGCGGTCGCCGGGGAAGTTGTTCTTCTCGAAGACCTCGATGCCGTAGATCTCGAACACGGCCGTCTTTCCGTCCTTGCGGGCGATCTCGACGCGATTTCCCTTCTTCAGCGCCCCGAGGTTGTAGAACACCGCGGGGCCCTGTTTGTTGTCGACGTGGCCGACCACCACCGCGGTGCCCTTCTCGCCGGGGGTGACGGCACCCGTGAACCAGCCGGCCAGGTTCGGATCCTCGGGGGGCGGCGCCCCGACCCAGCCGTCCGCGGCCAGGCCGACCGGCAACACCGGTGCGTCGACCCGGATCGTGGGGATCCTGACCCGGTCGGGCGGGGAGGCCGGCAGCGGCTGGACGGCACCGGCGGCGACGGCGGCGGGGGCGTGGGTGTCCGCCGCCGCCGCGGTGGCGGGCTGCGGCGGACCCACGTCGAACTCCCCCGAACCGTTGCGAATGAGGGCGATGCCGGTCAGCAGCACAAGCGCTATGACACCCCAGGGGGCGCGCTTCTTCCGTCGCTCCTCCTCTTCGGCCAGCTCGGCCAGTTCGGACGCAGACATTCGTTTCCCCTCTCGACGAGGCAGTCGCCGCGTCAATCGCGCATGACGCAAAGCTAAATGGCCTGTGCGAAACCGGCGACGGGGCGGATGCGAACGGGTGGCACGCCCGAGGGGGGTGCGCCATCCGAGTTGCCGTGGACAGGGAATTTCTGACGGTCCGTGACCTGCGGATATATGTGATTATCTGCTTATTGCTCGGCGTGTCCTCTCACCAGGACGGACCATCCCCGAAATGCGGGCACGTGCAGTGCATCTGACTGTCTTTCTGGGAGGCGCTTTCTCGCCGACATTGCCGGGGACGGAACCCGGGGCGCCTTCCGCGGAGGATCACATGAGTAGTCATCGTGCCCTGGCGGTCTCGGCCGCCGCGGTCGCCGTGCTCGGCCTCGCCGCACCGGCGGCCGTCGCCCGGGACGGCATGAACTTCAACCCCAGCAACATCGTCGCGCTGCCCAGTGTCATCGCCCGCGGCGGGCAGTTGACCATCACCGTCGACGGCTGCCCGGGCGGAGCCACCGCGACCTCGGACGCGTTTCCGAGCACGCAACTGATGACCGTCGGGGGCAGCAACACGGCGCGGGGCACCGCCACGGTGAACCGGGACGCGAGAAACGGTACGCACCCCATCACCGTCACCTGCGGCGGCAAGTCCCTGACCAATCCCGCCGCGTTCACCGTCATCGGCGGTGTCCAGGGCGGGTTCGGCGGCGGCAGCTCCACCGGGGCGACGCCGACCGACGTGGCCATCGGCGGCGGGCTCGTGGCCGCGGCCGTCCTCGCCGGCGGAGCGTTCTGGCTGCGCCGCAGGTCCGAGAAGCGGATCTGACCTCCCCTTCTTCGGAGAGCGGACCGCACATCGGCTTCGGAAAGCGGACCGCCGGTCAAGTCCGTGAAGGAGATCGCACGTTGAAGGGCCCTCGCCCCGATTCCCCCACAGGAACCGGGGCGATGGCCCTTTGTCAGGCACCTTCCTCGCCGCTGCGGCGGCGCGAGAGGTGGAACGCCGCGCCGACCGAGCCCATGATGAGGGCCAGACCCATGCCGAGTTCCCTGAGGTCGAACCCGGCGATGCTGCCGCCCACACCGGCGTGCACACCCCGGTGGGGGTGAGCCGGAACCGGAATGGGGTCGACCGGCACCGGGGTCGGGTGGTGCGGGCGGCCGCCCACGATGGTCAGATCCGTGGATCCGCTCGCGCCGTCGCAGGAGAACGTCACCTGATACACCGCACCCGGCTTCGCGTCCCGGTCCACCACCGCCGTCGCCCAGGACCGTCCCACCGGAATGACGACCGTGTCGAACACCACCGACGTCACCCTCGCAGGCCCCTTGCAGTCGCCGTCCCGGTTCACATGCAGCTTGACCTCACTGCCCGCCGCTGCGGTGGACGGCAGCACACTGAAGCCGAACGGCGTGATGTTGTGCCCGTCGTCCCGTGCGACGGCGGCGGGTGCGGAGAGAGCGAGGGCGCTGATGCCCAGCAGAGCGGCCGAAGCAATGCGTATCGCGCGCATGGTGGTTCCTCCGGTCCCCGAGGAGCAGTTGCGGACCCGTTCCGCTGTGGGGCTTGAATGCACCTCGATAACCGAAACGCTAGGAACGGGTGTCCGATCGCGCGATCGCTGTAGGGCGAATGGGGCAAACATGTGGGCCACCCAGGGGACGGCGGCGGCGTGGCGCCCTGTCCCCGGGTGGCCCGTCGTGTGACGGCCCGCCCGTCAGCCCCTGATGTGCGGGAAGAGGTTGAGGAAGGGTGCCGCCGACGCCGTGATGCCGCGGGTGTAAGGCGCGTCGAAGTCCCAGATGAGGAAGAGCAGGAACGCGATCAGGGCGGAGAACAGTCCCGCCAGGACCAGTTCGCGCATGGTGCGCCGGATCTGCAGCGCGAAGACCATGCCGATGGTGATCACGGCCCCGGCGAGCAGCCCGAACCACACCACGCCCGGCATGGTCGCCCCCATGGAGTTGGCCCGGGCGCTGCGGGCCTGGTCCGCCGCGGTGACCTGGTCGAGGAGCGGCTGGTAGGCCTGGGCCTCGAAGTCGGACTTCGGCTGGTAGTCGGTGACGTCCTGGCGGATGCGCTGGAAGAGCTCGTCGCCGCGTGGGGTGACATGCCCGTCCTTGTCCATCACCTTCCACTCGGTGTGCACGACGTGTCCGACATAGGCGTTGACATCGTCCCGAATACGGTCACGGGCCTCGGTCGGATAGACCCGCACCCGCTCCGAGATCTCGTGCAGCGCGACCGCCTCCGACTGCACATGGTCCTGGGCGGCGCTGCGCCCCTCCCACACCCCGGCGATGGCCAGGCCCAGGACGATGGCGTACACCACACCGATCCACATCGTCATGTACTCGATGACGTCCGGGGTCTCGCTGGGGTCCTCGTCCTCGGGCGCGGCCCGGTGCCGTACGAAGGTGACGATGATCACCACGGCGCAGGCGGCCAGCATCGCGAGGGTGAGAACAAGCCATTCCGACAAGAGATTCCTCCTGGAATCAGCGCGGCCGCAGCGCGGCGACGGCGATCACGGCGGGAACCGTGATGAGCAGAACAAAGACGAGGGGTGAAGGGCCGCCGCGCGGCGACCACTTGGGGGCCGGCGCCCGGTAGCGCGGATAGGCCACCGGCGCCTGGGCGTGCGGGGGTGCTGGCTTGGCCGATGGCCTCGGGGGGCCGGGGGCCGGGGGCGGCGCGGCCGGGGGAGTGACACGCGGCCGCGGTGCCGTGGGCTTCGGAGCGGGCGGGGCAGGCGACGGCGGTTCCGGCTTCGGTGTGGGCTTCGGCTTCGGTGCGGGGGCGGGCGCCGGAGGCGGCGGCTTCGGCTCGGGCGGCGTGGGCTTGGGCGTCGGAGCCGGCGGAGGTGGAGGCGGAGGCGTCGGCGTCGGCGTGGGCACAGGGCAGACCGGCGGAGTCGGCCAGGCGAGGTCCCCGGCAACCGCAACGGCCTGAGTGCCGTCCGGCCCGACGGAGGCATACGCACAGGCATCGGCCGATGCGACGCCGGCCGGCGCCCCCACCAGGAGCCAGCTCAGAGACACCATGCAGGCCAGCCGCGCCCTGAAGGGGCGCGGGGCTGTGTTGAATTGCGGCTCCGCCGCGGGGCGCGACGAGCGACGACGAGTCCGCAGACAAAAGACGACCGATCGCCCCCCGTTCCGCGGAGCGCCACGCGCCAACGCCCGTGCAGCGAAGGCATTTTGAGTCGGTTCGAGTCCATACACGCCGAAGATCATGAACCCTGGTGCGCCGGGGCGCGCCGTATCGCGCCCCGATTGGCTCGAACGGGGGACGTTCCCCGCACGGCGGTTTGATCGCCGCGCACCCCGGCGCACAAAAAGGCGCACGTACGTGCGAACCGCTGCCCCGGCGCCCCAGGTTCAAAAAAGAAATTTGTGAGGCGGTTGAACACAACCGCGGGTCCCATTCGTACCCATGCTCGTGCGGCGACGCAGCAGGGCGCTGCAACACCTTTGCGATATTGGGGAGTTGACGATGAAGACCTCCTGGCGGAGCGCTTCACTCATGGCAAGCGCCGCGGCCGTACTGGCGCTGACGACGGCGTGCGGTCAGGAAAGCGGCACGTCCTCGGTGGGCAGCCAGAACGTGGGCGCCACCGCCCCGGCGGGCGGTTACGGCAGTGTCGGCGCAGCCGGTGCCGGTGCGAGCGCCAGCCCCAGTAATGGCTACGGTGCCGACGGCCAGAACTCCGGGGCCCAGTCCGCGGCCGCGGGCAAGCTTGCCGTCAGCCAGAACGCCGAGCTCGGCAAGGTGCTGACGGACGGCAACGGCATGACCCTGTACCGCTTCGACGAGGACACCGCCGAACCGCCCAAGTCCAACTGCGACGGCGACTGCGCCAAGGCCTGGCCGCCGGTTGCCGCGAACGACGCCGCGGCCGGCGCCGGCATCGACAAGGCGCTGCTCGGCGAGGTCACCCGGGCCGACGGCACCAAGCAGCTGACCATCGGCGGCTGGCCGGCGTACCGCTATGCGAAGGACACCAAGGCCGGGGACGTCGCCGGTCAGGGTGTCGGCGGCAAGTGGTTCGCGCTGGCCCCCGACGGGAAGAAGGCCACCCTGGCGAGCCTGCCCGGTCTGTCCGTGCGCAAGGACCCCAAGCTCGGCGACATCGTCGTCGACAAGAACGGCATGACGGTCTACCGCTTCCTGAAGGACGTGGCCTGGCCGAAGCCGATCTCCAACTGCACCGGTTCCTGCCTGGAGAAGTGGCCGGCGGTCGGGATCGTCTCGAAGGACGACACCAAGGGCATCGAGAAGAAGGGCCTGATGGGCTTCACCCGGCCCGACGGCGTCAAGCAGATGACCGTCGACTGCTGGCCCGCGTACACGTTCTCCGGCGACACCAAGCCCGGGGACACCAACGGTCAGGGCGTGGGCGGCACCTGGTACGCCATGGCGCCCGACGGAAAGCCGGTCGGCGCGCCGAAGAAGTAGCCATCACCTCCCCAGGGTTGATTGCACCGGACAGCGCGCTCGGCCCCGTCCGCCCCCTCCGCACCGCACGGAGGGGGCGGACCCTTTGGCGTTTTGCCGCTTTTCTACGGGCGAATGCGGCAAGTGCCGCAGGCAGTGACCGGGAACGGACGGTCAATTTCCGTTTGGGCTCGCCCCGTTGGCGGGCGATCAGTAGCCTCAGCTCGAACACCGGATCGCCTACGCCTTGGAGAGATAGATGGAGCGTCCCGCCTGGGCCCCCCGGAGCATCGACATCTCGGTGCCCAGTGTCTCGCGGATCTACGACTACTACCTGGGCGGTTCGCACAACTTCGAGGTCGACCGGGAGGCGGCCCGCAAGGCGATGGAGTTCATGCCGGGACTCCCGAAGATCATGCAGGCGAACCGGGCGTTCATGCGCCGCGCGGTCCGCTTCGCGGTCGGCGAGGGCATCGACCAGTTCCTGGACATCGGCTCCGGCATCCCCACCTTCGGCAACGTCCACGAGGTGGCGCAGTCGGCCGACCCCGGCGCCCGCGTGGTCTACGTCGACCACGACCCGGTGGCCGTCGCGCACAGCCAGGCGGTCCTGGCGGGCAACGAGGGCACGGGAGTCGTCGCCGCCGACCTCCGCAAGCCCCAGGAGATCCTCGCGAGCGCCGAAGTGGAGCGCCTGATCGACCTGAACCGGCCAGTGGCGCTGCTTCTCGTTGCCATACTGCACTTCGTGGAAGACGCGGACGACCCTTATGAGGCGGTGGCTCAGTTGCGCGACGCGCTCGCGCCGGGCAGCCTGCTCGTCCTCACGCACGCCTCGTACGAGGGCATTCCGCTGCCGGCGGAGCGGGCCGAGGGCGCGGTGGACGTGTACAAGGACATCCGCAATCCGCTGATCATGCGTTCGCGCGACGAGATCGCGCGGTTCTTCGAGGGGTACGACATGGTGGAACCGGGACTGGTGGCGCCGCCGCTGTGGCGGCCGCAGGAGGCACCGGAGGACGAGGATCCGTATGCCTTCTCCGGGTTCGCCGGCGTGGGGCGTACGGCGTGATCGCGGAGCCGGACGGGCAGCAGGACAGACTGCGCAGGTTCGCGACGATCTGGAGCCGGGCCGTGTTCCCGGTGACCTCGACGTCGCTGACCAGGCCGGAGTTCGAGGAACAACTCCTGCCGCTGGCCCGTCGGTTGAGCCGGGCGCTGCACACCCGCACCCTCGACGCGGACGCGGGCCGCGCGGTCGGTGCCGCCCTCGTCGCCGCGCACTGCACCGACCCGGACGCGCTGAGCCGCACCCTGGACTGCGTGGACGCCTATCTGGTGCTCTACTGCGGCGAGGACGGCGACCAGGAGGAACTGCGGGCGCGTTCCTCGCGGTTGCAGCACGCCATGGCCGCCGGGTTCGCCGAGGCGCTGCGCGAGCGGACGCTGGCCGAGCAGGAGGCGATCTCCGCGGCCGCCCTGAAGGCGCAGGGTGTCGTCGCGCAGGCCCTGCACGACACCGAGGCCCGCTTCCGCGCGGTCTTCGAGGGCGCGGCCATAGGAATCGGCATCGCCGACCTGGACGGCAACATCCTCCAGGTCAACGGCGCCCTGCTGCGCATGTTCGGCATCACGGACGCGATGGCCCACGGCCGAAAGGTCCAGGAGTGGACCCACCCGGAGGACGCGCCGCAGACCTGGAAGCTCTACGACGAACTCGTCCGCGGCGAGCGCGAGCACTACCACGTCGAAAAGGCCTTCTACCGGCCTGACGGAACGGTCCTGTGGACCAACCTGACGGTCTCCCTGCTGCGCGACGCGGACGGCGACCCGCAGTACCAGCTCGCCCTCATGGAGGACACCACCGAGCGTCGGCTGCTCAACCTGCGGCTGCGCTACGAGGCCACGCACGACGCGCTGACCGGCCTGCCCAACCGCACCTTCTTCTTCGAACGCCTGGAGAAGGCGCTGGGCGCCGGCCGGGGCCAGCGCTACGGCCTGTGCTACCTCGACCTGGACGGCTTCAAGACCGTCAACGACAGCCTCGGCCACGCGGCCGGCGACCGGCTGCTCGTCGAGGTCGCCGACCGGCTGCAGGGGTGTGCCACCGCGCCCGGCGAGATGGTCGCCCGGCTCGGCGGCGACGAGTTCGTGGCGCTGACCACCGGAACCGACACCGAGCGCGAGGTCGACGAGCTCGCCGCCCGCATCATGAACGCCCTCATCGCCCCGATCAGCATCGACGGCCGGGAGCTGACGGTGCGCGGTTCCATCGGCATCGTCGAGGGCCCGGCGGGCGAGCGCAGCCCGGCGGAGGTGCTGCGCAGCGCCGACATCACCATGTACCGGGCCAAGTCGGCGGGCGGCAACCGCTTCGAGCTCGCCGACGAGGAGGCCGACGCCCGCGCCATCACCCGGCACGGCCTGACCACCGCGCTGCCGGCGGCCCTGGACCGGGGCGAGTTCTTCATCGAGTACCAGCCGCTGGTCCACCTCGGCGACGGCAGCGTGCGCGGCGCCGAGGCCCTGGTGCGCTGGCTGCACCCGCAGCACGGCATCCTCGGCCCGGACCGCTTCATCCCGCTCGCCGAGCACACCGGCCTGATCGTGCCGCTCGGCCGCTGGGTCCTGGAACAGTCCGTCCGCCAGGCCCGCGAATGGCGAGAACGCTACGACGATGCGGGCCCCCTGCGCATCAACGTCAACCTCTCGCCCTGCCAGCTCACCCACCCCGGCCTGGTCCAGGACACCGTCGACATCCTGGAACGCACGGGCGTCGACCCGGACGCGCTGTGCCTGGAGGTCACCGAGTCGGCGCTGATCGGCGCCGACGACGACCTCCTCAAGCCGCTGCGCCGGCTGGCCGAGATGGGTGTCGACATCGCCCTCGACGACTTCGGCACCGGCTACTCGAACCTGGCGAACCTGCGCCGCCTCCCGGTCAGCATCCTCAAGCTGGACCGCTCCTTCACCCAGAGCATGCAGCAGTTCCCGGCGGACCCCGTCGACCTCAAGATCGTCGAAGGGATCGTCTCCCTCGCCCACAGCCTCGACCTCGCGGTGACGGTGGAGGGCGTGGAAACCGGAGCCCAGGCCGAGCAGCTGCGGATACTGGGCTGCGACACGGCCCAGGGCTGGTACTACGCCCGCCCGGGCCCACCGGACCGGCTGCATGAACTGGCGCTGGTGGACGCGACGGGCTGAGTCCCGCCCCGGTCCTACGGCAGCGGCAGCGAGCGCAGGGAGCCGTGGGTACGGGCCATGACGACGACGTGGCCCGTGTCCCCGCCCGGGGCGAAGACCAACGGGTACTCGCCGCCTCTGGTCTGCGAGTACGCGGCGGACATGCGGGGCGCGGCGGTTCCGGTCCCCTGCGGACCGGCGTGCAGGTCGATCGTGATCACGCGGCCCCGCGTGGTGGGGTCGTTGACGGGGGTGAAGGTCACGAACCGGCCGCCGGCCACGGTGGCGTCCGCCTCGGTGGCGTATGTGCTCCACAGTTTGCGGTCGTTCTCGAGGTCGTACGCGTACCAGTTGCCGGCGCTCGTGTCCTCGGCGCCGGCCTCGTACAGCACCAGGACGCCGTCGTCGGAGATCACCCCGCGTACGGGTTTGTCGATCGTGTTCCGCGGGGTCGGCAGCGGTTTCAGCGTCGCTGGATCCAGGCGCCGCATGGGCGGGAAGGTGTCCCCGGCGGACAACGGGCTGCCGGTGCAGACCAGGTAGTGCCCGCCGGTCACGAGGTGCGGGCACTCGACGCCTGTGGGGCTGGTCGCCACGGTGACGCCGGTGCGGGCGTCGCGGGCGGTGACCCGGGTGCCGTCGGCCGTGTAGACGCGGCCCCCGAAGGCGGCCAGGGGTTCGCCCGTGCTCCAGGCGATGGGCCGGTGCCACAGGGGCGTGCCGTCGGATGCGCGAACGGCGTCGAGGACGGCTGAGGTGCCGGTGAAGTGATGTGCGTGGAGAGCGTAAACGATCCCGTCCGCAGCGCCGAGGGCGAAGTAGGCGCGGCCGGTGGGCAGTCGATGGGTCCACGCCCGCGCACCCGTCCGCAGGTTCGCCGCGCGGAGCACACCCGCGACCCCCGTCACGGCCCGTTCCTCGGCCGCGTCGACGACCAGTCCGGCGCTCTTGCCGCGGTCGCCCGCGGGCACCGTCCAGGTGATACGGCCGTCGGCCCGCGAACGCCCCACCAATCCGCCGGAGTCGGTCGCGCACACCACCTGATGCGTCGTCGTGCCGCAACTGCCGTGGGCCTCCTTGCTGGACAGGGTCACCGCCCAGGCGCGCCAAGGCCCCGAGACGGCCCGGGAGGCCGTCTCCACCGTCGGTCCGGAGCCGTCCGACGGCGACGAGGCCGCCGGGCTCCTCGGTCCCCCCGACGTGTTCCCCGCGCACCCCACCAGCACCAGCAGTGCCGCGCCGACCGCAACGATCCGCTGCTTCATCCCCGCTCACCCCCGTGTGAGAGAACCCCATGCTACGACCGCTCAGCGCTCCAGTAGCATCCGCTGCAACTCCCGTGCCGCCCGCACGGCGCCGGGCAACCCGGTTGCGGACGCGCCGGGTTCGGGCGCGAGGATGCGTGGGTGAACGACGAAACCGACGCAGTGAACCAGGCGATCGAGGGTGAACTGAGCCTGCTGGATCCCGCCGTCCGCTCCTCCGCCGAGGGCGCCCGTCTGATCGACCCCGAGTTCGTGGAGGTCGGCGCCTCGGGCCGGCGCTACACCTATGAGGAGACCATCGCCGCGCTGCCCGACAAGCCGGGCAGTTCCGTGGACGGCCCGCGCTACGAGCCGTCGGACATCAAGGGGGTCCTGCTCGCGCCGGGCCTGGTGCACCTCACGTTCGAGACCGTCGTCGACGGCCGACGGGCCCGCCGCAGCTCCCTTTGGCGCAAACGGGACGAGGAGACGGGCTGGCGCATGTACCACCACCAGGGCACGCCGGTGCCTGCCGATTCTCATGGCGGGTTCGGCATCCACCGCCGTCACCTTCGCCCCCCGCTCACATGCACCGGCGGCAGCGGTGCCCGTGCCCACATCGAGGACCCGTACGCCCTTCCTGACCCCGGCAGCGTCGAGGAGCCCAGGCACCGGATACGCGCAGAGTTCGGCAAAACTCGCACCATAGGCGTCGGCCTGTCCGCCCACGCCCGCCGCTCGGACTCATCGAACGCCGTCTGCACCACTCGTCCACTCCCTTTCCGAACAGCAAACATCACCTGCGATACGTCGGCTCACCGCTCCAACAGCATCCGCTGCAACTCCCGAGCCGCCCGCGGCGGAGCCACATCGCTGCGGTGGGCGAGGGCGATCGTGCGGTGCAGGCCGGGGCGGGCCAGCGGGGTGACCCGCAGCCCACGCCCGGAGCGTGTGGCGACCATACGGGGGACGACGGCCAGGCCGAGCCCCGCGCGGACGAAGCCCAGCACCGCGTCCATCTCACCGCCCTCGACCGCGAAGTCCGGTTCGAAGCCCTCGGCACGGCAGGCAGCCACGGTCAGTTCGCGCAGGTCGTAGCCGTGCCGGAACATGACCAGGGGTTCACTCTCCAGGTCGGCGATGCGGACCGTACGCCGGCCCGGGCCGGCGGGCGCGGGCGACTCCGGGGACGACACCACCACCAGGTCCTCGCGCAGCAGCTCCACCGTCGTCAGCGCCGGAGAGGGGGACGGCAGCGGCAGCACGACCAGCGCCAAGTCAAGGGCGCCGCGGGCGAGTTCCCGTACGAGATCGTGGGAGCCGCCCTCCTCGATCAGCAGCCGGATGCCGGGATAGCGGTCGTGGAAGGCGCGCAGGACGTCGGGCAGCAGGCCCGTGCACAGACTCGGGGTCGCGCCCAGCCGCACCCGGCCACTGCGCAGCTGCACCAGCTCCTGCACCTCGTGCCGGGCCGTGTCGGCGTCGGCCAGGATGCGGCGGGCCAGCGGCAGCAGCGCCTCGCCCGCGTCGGTGAGGGTGATGTTGCCGCGTGCCCGCAGGAACAGATCGGCCCCGAGCTCCCGCTCCAGCGCCTTGATCTGCTGGGACAGGGACGGCTGCGCGACATGGACGAGGTCCGCGGCCCGGGTGAAGTGCCGGGTCTCGGCGACCGCCACGAAGTACTGGAGCTGCTGGAACTGCACCCTCGTACGATAGCCCCTTCCTATGGAATCAAGCCGGACCATGTCTTGGACCGATCGGGACCTTCGGCTCTAGCGTCTTGAGTCATGGCTCTGGCAACGCGGACGGACCGACGGCCGTCGATGGCGCGCACGGTATGGGACAGCTCCGTCGGCAAGAAGACGGTGATGGCCGTCAGCGGCATGATCATGCTGCTGTACCTGGTCGCCCATGTGATCGGCAATCTGAAGATCTTCTTCGGGGCCGGCGAGTTCAACCACTACGCGCACTGGCTGCGCACCGTGGGTGAGCCGTTCATGCACTACGAGTGGACGCTGTGGCTGGTCCGCGTCGTGCTGATCGTCGCCGTCGTCGCGCACGCCGTCTCCGCGTACCAGCTCAGTCGCCGCGACATCAAGGCACGGCCCAGCAAGTACGTCCACAAGAAGGCGAAGGCCAGCTATGCGACGCGGACCATGCGGTGGGGCGGGATCATCCTCGGCCTGTTCATCGTGTGGCACATCCTGGACCTGACCACCGGCACCGTGCACTCGGGCGGCTTCCAGGAGGGCCACCCGTACCAGAACGTCGTGGACACCTTCTCCACCTGGTACGGCAACGTCATCTACATCGTCGCGATGCTGGCGCTCGGCCTGCACATCCGGCACGGCTTCTGGAGCGCCGCCCAGACCCTCGGCGTCGGCAGCCGCAGCCGCGACCGCGCGCTCAAGACCGTGGCCAACATCCTCGCACTGCTGCTCACGGCCGGTTTCATCGCCGTACCCGTGGGCGTCATGACCGGAGTGGTGAGCTGAACATGACCGCTGAGTACGTGGATTACACGACGGGTGAGCCGGTCGTCGACTCCAAGGCGCCCGCCGGACCGATCAACGAGCGCTGGGACAAGCGCCGTTTCGAGGCCAAGCTGGTCAACCCGGCCAACCGGCGCAAGCACACGGTGATCGTGGTGGGCACCGGTCTCGCGGGCGGTTCCGCCGGCGCGACCCTCGCCGAACAGGGCTACCACGTCGTCCAGTTCTGCTACCAGGACTCCCCGCGCCGCGCCCACTCCATCGCCGCGCAGGGCGGCATCAACGCCGCCAAGAACTACCGCAACGACGGCGACTCCATCCACCGCCTGTTCTACGACACCGTCAAGGGCGGGGACTTCCGCGCCCGGGAGTCGAACGTGCACCGGCTCGCGCAGATCTCCGTGGAGATCATCGACCAGTGCGTGGCCCAGGGCGTGCCCTTCGCCCGGGAGTACGGCGGCCTGCTCGACACCCGCTCCTTCGGCGGCGTCCAGGTCTCACGGACCTTCTACGCCCGCGGACAGACGGGCCAGCAGTTGCTGCTGGGCGCCTACCAGGCCCTGAGCCGGCAGATCGCCGCGGGCAACATCGAGATGCACCCGCGTACCGAGATGCTCGACCTGATCGTCATCGACGGCAAGGCGCGCGGAATCGTGGCGCGCGATTTGATCACCGGCCGCATCGACACCTACTTCGCGGACGCCGTCGTCCTGGCGAGCGGCGGCTACGGCAACGTCTTCTATCTGTCGACGAACGCCATGAACTCCAACGCCACCGCCATCTGGCGGGCCCACCGGCGCGGCGCCTACTTCGCCAACCCCTGCTTCACCCAGATCCACCCCACCTGCATCCCGCGCACCGGCGACCACCAGTCGAAGCTGACCCTGATGAGCGAGTCGCTGCGCAACGACGGCCGGATCTGGGTGCCCAAGGCCAAGGGTGACGACCGGCCGCCGAACAAGATCCCCGAGGACGAGCGCGACTACTACCTGGAGCGCATCTACCCCTCCTTCGGCAACCTGGTCCCGCGTGACATCGCCTCCCGAGCCGCCAAGAACGTCTGCGACGAGGGCAGGGGAGTGGGCCCGGGCGGGCAGGGCGTCTACCTGGACTTCGCCGACGCCATCAAGCGGATGGGCCGCAAGGCGGTCGAGGAGAAGTACGGCAACCTCTTCGACATGTACGCGCGGATCACCGCCGAGGACCCGTACACCGTCCCGATGCGGATCTACCCCGCCGTGCACTACACGATGGGCGGACTGTGGGTCGACTACGACCTGCAGACCACCGTCCCGGGCCTGTTCGCGATCGGCGAGGCCAACTTCTCCGACCACGGCGCGAACCGCCTCGGCGCCTCCGCACTGATGCAGGGCCTGGCCGACGGCTACTTCGTGCTGCCGGCGACCATCAACGACTACCTCGCCCGCCACCCCCACCACGAGCCGGTCACCGTCCAGCATCCGGTCGTCCAGGAGGTGCTGGCGGAGACCCAGGACCGCCTCGACCTCCTCCTGTCGGTCGACGGCGACCGCACCCCCGACTCCTTCCACCGCGAAGTCGGCGAACTCATGTGGGAGTTCTGCGGCATGGCCCGTACGGACTCCGGCCTGCGCAAGGCGCTGGAGCGCATCCCGCAGATCCGCGAGGAGTTCTGGCGGCGCATCAAGGTGCCGGGCACCGGCGAGGAGTTCAACCAGTCGCTGGAGAAGGCCAACCGCATCGTCGACTACCTCGAGCTCGCCGAGCTGATGTGCCTGGACGCACTGCACCGGGCGGAGTCCTGCGGCGGCCACTTCCGCGAGGAGTCCCAGACGCCGGACGGTGAAGCCGCCCGCCGGGACGACGAGTTCGCCTACGCCGCCGCCTGGGAGTTCACCGGCACCGGCGAGGCCCCGACCCTGCACAAGGAAGACCTGGTCTTCGAGTACGTCCACCCCACTCAGCGGAGCTACGCATGAAGCTCACCCTGCGCGTCTGGCGGCAGCAGAACGCCGACGCCGAAGGCGCCATGTCCACGTACGAGGTGGACGGCATCTCCTCCGACATGTCGTTCCTGGAGATGCTCGACACCCTCAACGAGGAGCTCATCCTCAAGGGCGAGGACCCGGTCGCCTTCGACCACGACTGCCGCGAGGGCATCTGCGGTGCGTGTTCGCTCGTCATCAACGGCGACGCCCACGGGCCCGAGCGCACCACCACCTGCCAGCTGCACATGCGGTCCTTCCAGGACGGCGACACGATCGACATCGAGCCCTGGCGGGCCTCCGCCTTCCCGGTGATCAAGGACCTGGTGGTGGACCGGTCGGCCTTCGACCGGATCATCCAGTCCGGCGGCTACATCACCGCCCCGACCGGCTCCGCACCCGAGGCCCACGCCACACCCGTACCCAAGCCGGACGCCGACTTCGCCTTCGAGCACGCCGAGTGCATCGGCTGCGGGGCGTGCGTGGCGGCCTGCCCGAACGGGGCGGCGATGCTGTTCACCTCCGCCAAGATCAACCATCTGAACGTGCTGCCGCAGGGTGCGCCCGAGCGTGAGACGCGGGTGCTGGACATGGTGGCGCAGATGGACGAGGAGGGCTTCGGTGGCTGCACGCTGACCGGGGAGTGCGCCACCGCCTGCCCGAAGGGCATTCCGCTGGTGTCCATCACGAGCATGAACAAGGAGTGGCTGCGGGCTGCGCGGAAGGTCGCGCGGTAACGCCGTGGGGGACGCGGTCGCCGAGGCGGCTGCCGGTGGTCCCTTTTCGGGGCGCTGTAGTGAACGTTCGCCGAAGATGTGCGGACGGGCGGGGTCGGGAGGTGCTCCCCGGCCCCGTCTCGCTTGTGCGGGGCGAGCCGTTCAACAACCCCACACCCGCTCTCTCTGCGCCTGTCACGCGAAGGTCAGCCGGCATCGGAAGAACAGGGGCGGCAGATCACGCGCCAACGGTCTGCTCCCGCTCCGCCGTCCCCGGCAGCCGACCTGGAGAGAGCCATGACCGGCGTCACCACCCTGGACCGTCCCCCGAAGCCCGCCGCACCCGCCCGCTACACCGTGTCCCTCGCCCGCGACGAGGCCGACGTGCGTGCCGCGCAGCGGCTGCGGTACGAGGTCTTCGCCGGCGAGATGGGTGCCCTGCTGGCCACCCCGCAGCCCGGCCACGACATCGACGCGTTCGACGCGTACTGCGACCACCTGCTGGTCCGCGAGGAGACGACCGGCCAGGTCGTCGGCACCTACCGGCTGCTGCCGCCGGAGCGCGCCGCGATCGCCGGACGGCTGTACTCCGAGGGCGAGTTCGACCTGACCGCGCTCGACGCGATCCGCCCCGGCCTGGTCGAGGTCGGCCGTTCCTGCGTCCACCCCGACCACCGCGACGGCGCCGTCATCGGCCTCATCTGGGCCGGCATCGCACGCTACATGGTCGACCGCGGCCACGAGTGGCTGGCCGGCTGCTGCTCCGTCCCGCTCGCGGACGGCGGCGCGCTCGCCTCCGCCACCTGGGAGAAGGTACGGGGCAAGTACCTGGCCCCGGAGGAGTACCGGGTACGGCCGCTGCTGCCCTGGGTCCCGGACGCCGCGACCCCGGCCGCCGCCGCCGCCGAACTGCCCGCCCTGCTGCGCGGCTACCTGCGCCTCGGCGCCTGGGTGTGCGCCCAGCCCGCCCACGACCCGGACTTCGGGGTCGCCGACCTGTATGTGCTGCTGTCGATGCGCCGGGTCAACCCGCGCTATCTGCGGCACTTCCTCTCCCTCGTGCCGGCCTGATGAGCGTCTGGCAGCCCAGCGCGCCCTGCACCCCCGGGGCGTGCATAGAGACGAGGGGGTCGGCCACGGCCGTACCGCGTGCCGTGCTGCGGATGGCGGCAGTCGTGGCCCTGGTGCTCGCCGGGGTCGCGCTGTCGCCGCTCGGCGGGAGGATCCCCGCCGAGCTGGTGAAGCGGTGGTGCCGGTGGATCGTGCGGGCCGCGGGGGTCCAGGTCCGTATCACCGGCACCGCCGCGCCCACCGGCGGCCTGCTGCTGGTCGCCAACCACATCTCCTGGCTGGACATCCCGCTGCTCGCCGCCGTCCGCCCGGCCCGCATGCTCGCCAAGTCCGACATCCGGGACTGGCCCGTGGCCGGCCCCCTCGCGGCCCGCGGCGCCCTGTTCATCGACCGCAACCGGCTGCGCGCCCTGCCGGAAACCGTCGCCCGCATCGCGGACGCGCTGCGCGGCGGTCAGGCCGTCGGGGTCTTCCCCGAGGGCAGCACCTGGTGCGGACGCGCCCAGGGCACCTTCCGCCGCGCCGTCTTCCAGGCCGCCCTCGACGCGGACGTTCCCGTACAGCCGGTACGTCTGCGCTACCGGATCGCCGGGGGTACGGCCAGCACGGCGCCCGCCTTCATCGGCGACGACTCGCTGCTGGCGTCGGTGTGGCGGGTGGTGTCGGCGCGGGGCCTGGTGGCCGAGGTCGACGTACGGGACGTCCTCGCGCCCGGCAGCCACCCGGACCGCCGCTCACTGGCCCGCGCCGCCCAGCCGGGGGCGACGGCTCAGGCGGACTGGATCCACACCGCGTTGGTGGCCTAGCAGCGGTACACGGGCAGCGTTCACTGCTGTGCTGCGAGTCGGGGGCAGTGGCGCCGCATCGCGTCCAGGACCGCCTCGGGCGGCACCGGAAGGGTGTTCGTGGCCATGATGGCCGGACCGAAGCCGAGTCGAGCGTTCATGGACGCCGTGCTGCGGACGAGCTTGGATGCGCGGGCCAGATAGGCGTCCGGGTCGTGCAGCACCAGCTCGATGAACAACTGCGAGGTGGTGCGTACCCGCTGCTCGCGTATCCGCACGGCGGCTATCTCGCCCCAGCCGAACCGGCCGAGCCGCACATGGTCCACTCCCGCGTCGTCCAGCACCAGCTCCGGCCGGTCACGGAGCAGGCGCTGGAGGATGAGTACCGCGCACAACCCGAAGAAGGGCACGGCCAGTGCCCCGGCCACCGTCATCTTCAGGGTGCTGTGGGCGACGAGGAAAACAATGCCCAGAGCGACGAAGACGAGAGAGCCGGCCAGCATGGCCCACCCGCGTCCCTTGGCTAGGGGGTAGACCGTCGGGGGCAGCGGAACGCTGTTGCTGATCACGAGCTCAGACGATAGGACCAGAGCCCTCGCCTGCGGAAGCCTCGAAGAGACGCATTCCTGCCGCCCGCCCGCCATCAGCGCCCGGATCAGGAGGCCGCCCCGGTGATCTCGGTGACGAGGTCCGGGGTGGCGACGCCGGCCGGCCGCTCGAAGAACTCCGCGGCCGCCTCCCGTGCGGCCGTTGGATCGGTACCCGGCCACAGGTGGGTGAGCAGAAGCCGGGCGGCGCCCGCCTGGCGGGCGTACCTTAACCGGTGGCACGGCACGAGACCTGGCCGCGAGGGGCCCGGAAACTCGGAAGACGGGCCGTACCGCCCCCTGTTAGCGTTCCTTCCATGAAGGTCAGGACCTGTCGTACCCACACCGCAGCCGCGCGAGCGACCAGCTCCCCGGCTGCCGACGCCTGACCTCTCCACCTTTCCCCGGCGGCCGGAAACGGACCGCCGGGATGTGGTGCCACCCTTCTGCGCAGCCGCGCAGGGCTCACAGGCTGCTCCCGCGGTCCCTTCCGGTCCCCACGACCCGAAGGAAGATGCCATGAGCACCCCCATGAACACCGACCAGACCCTACGGACGTTCACCGACTTCTACCGTGAACGCGGCCACCACCTCATCACCGGAGGCTCCCTGCTGCCGCCGCCCTCGGATCCGGTGCTGTTCACCACCTCCGGCATGCACCCCCTCACCCCCTACCTCCTGGGCCGGCCCCATCCCCGGGGACGGCGCCTGATCAACGTCCAGCGCTGCCTGCGCACCACCGACCTCGACGAGGTCGGCGACCCGACCCATCTGACGGTCTTCGAGATGCTCGGCTCGTGGTCGCTCGGCGACTACGGCCACTCACAGAGCCTGCGCTGGGGGTACGAGCTGCTGCGCGACGGATTCGGCATCCCGCAGGAGCGGCTGCACGTCACGGTCTTCGGCGGCGACGACGGGGTCGGCCCCGACACCGAATCGCTGGGCACCTGGCAGGAGTTGGGACTGCCCGTCGAGCTGACGGACGACCAGAACTGGTGGTCCAACGGCCCCGTCGGCCCCTGCGGCCCGGACTCGGAGATCTTCGTCTGGACCGGCGACGTCGGCACCCCACCCCAGGGCACCCCCACCACCGACCGGCGCTGGGTGGAGATCTGGAACCACGTCAACATGCGCTACCGACGCAACGAGGACGGCACCCTCGAACCTCTGCCCCAGCCCGGCATCGACACGGGCATGGGCCTGGAACGCCTGACGACCGTCCTGCAAGGCCACCGCTCGGTCTACGAGACGGACCTGTTCGAACCGTGGATGCGGCTGCTCGCGCCGCTGTGGGACCTGGACGAGCCCTCGACCCGTCTCGTCAGCGACCACCTGCGCTCGAGCATCGTCGTACTCGGTGACGGCGTACGCCCGTCCAACACCGGCCGCGGCCATGTACTGCGCCGCCTCGTCCGCCGCCTCCTCACCACACTGCGCCGCGACGACCCCTCGCGCACCCTGACGGACCTGCCCCTGGACCTCGTGGACCACACCCTGAACCACTTCCACCAGCCCTGCCGCTCCGACACCGTCCGCACACTGCTCCTCGACGAGGAGCACCGCTTCACCAAGCTCCTCGAACGCGGCCAACGCATCCTCTCCCGCCCGCAGTTCAAGATCCCGCTGAGCGAGGACGACTACCACTACCTCCACGACACCCACGGCCTGCCACGCGACCTGGTGGCCGCTCTGCTCACCGACGAATGACGGCTGCGCACCCGGGGCCGCCGAGGTACTTGCCGCACCTGCTGACGCCTTCCGGTGAGAATCCGTTCGGGGTGCGGTCTCGTCGGCCCCATACAGTGCGCGCATGGAGCGGATCTTGGTGGTGGGTGTCACGGGCGCGGGCAAGTCCACGCTCGCGCGGGCCGTGAGTGAGCGTCTGGACGTGCCCTACCACGAGATGGACGCGCTGTACTTCGTCGGCCCCGACTGGGCTGTCAACGACAAGCTGGGCGAGGCGGTGTCCCGCGTACTGGCCGAACCCCGCTGGATCATCGACAGCATCGGCTGTCCGGAGGTCCGTGACCTGCTGTGGGAGCAGGCCGACACCGTGCTCTGGCTGGACTACGGCAAGCGTGTCGTGATGCCGCGCGTCCTGCGCCGCTCCCTGCGGCGCACCGTGACCCGTGAGCGGGTCTTCGGCGGCAACAGGGAGACCTGGGCGGGCTGGCTCAGCAGGGAACACCCGGTGTGGTGGGCCTGGTCCCAGCACGCGGGCCGCCGCAGCGAGATCGCACGCCGTACGAGCGATCCCCGCTTCGCGCCCCTCCACACCGTCCGGTTCCCGCATCCCGACGACACCGCCGCCTGGTTGGCATCCCTGTGATGCCGCAAGCGGCTTCGGCGCCTGTTCTCACGCCTGCCGCGGTGGCAGCACCCGTCCCAGATACGGTGCCGTAGCGCTCCCCGCCACGCCCGCCACCTGCGTCGGCGTTCCCGCCGTCACGATCCGCCCGCCCGCGTCCCCGCCGCCCGGCCCCAGGTCGATCACCCAGTCCGCGCCGGCGACGACCGACATGTCGTGCTCGACGACGATCACCGTGTGACCGGCGTCGACGAGACCGTGCAACTGCCGCATCAGGACCTCGACGTCCGCCGGGTGCAGACCGGTGGTCGGCTCGTCGAGCAGATAGAGGGTGTGGCCGCGGCGGCCGCGCTGCAACTCGCCGGCCAGCTTGATGCGCTGGGCCTCGCCCCCGGAGAGCTCGGTGGCGGGCTGGCCCAGACGCAGATAGCCCAGGCCCACGTCCAGCAGGGTGGCGAGACTGCGCGCCACCGCCGGGGTGTCCGCGAAGAACTCCGCCGCGCTCTCCACCGTCAGGTCCAGCACCTGAGCGATGTTCCGGCCCCGGTACGTCACTTGGAGCGTCTCGGGGTTGTAGCGGTCCCCGCCGCAGTCCGGACACGGGGCGTACGTGCTCGGCAGGAACAGCAGCTCGACGCTGACGAACCCCTCGCCCTGGCAGGTCTCGCAGCGCCCGCCGGCGACATTGAAGGAGAAGCGGCCGACGCCGTAACCGCGGGCCTGCGCCTCCTCGGTGGCCGCGAACACCCTGCGTACGACGTCGAAGAGCCCCGTGTAGGTGGCGAGGTTGGAGCGCGGGGTGCGGCCGATGGGCTTCTGGTCGACGGAGACCAGGCGTTCCACGCCCGGCAGGTCCTCGGTGATCTCGCCGATGAGCGTCGACTTGCCTGACCCGGACACGCCGGTGATGGCGGTGAACACCCCGATCGGGAACTCGGCGGTCACCCCGCGCAGGTTGTGCCGGGTGATGGGCCCGACCTTCAACTGGCCGCGAGCGGAGCGCACTTGGCGTACGGCGGTGGGGGAGCGGTCGAAGAGGAAGCGGGCCGTCGCGGACTGCGGGACCGAGGCGAGGCCCGCCACCGGCCCGCTGTACAGCACCTCTCCGCCGTGCTCGCCGGCGAGCGGGCCGACGTCCACCAGCCAGTCGGCGCCACGCATGACGTCGAGGTGGTGCTCCACCACGAACACCGAGTTGCCGGACGACTTCAGCCGCTCCAGGACCGTGAGCAGGGCCTCGGTGTCCGCCGGGTGCAGGCCCGCGGACGGCTCGTCGAGGACGTAGACGACACCGAACAGTCCGGAGCGCAGCTGAGTGGCCAGGCGCAGCCGTTGCAGCTCGCCCGCCGAGAGGGTGGGGGTGGAGCGGTCCAGGCTGAGGTAGCCGAGACCGAGTTCGAGGACCGGCGCGATACGGGAGGTGAGGTCCTCGGTGAGGACGCGGGCGGTCTCGTCGCCGGCCACCAGACAGCCCGCGAGGTCGGTCAGCGGCAGCGCGGCCAGCTCGGCGATCGTACGGCCCGCGAAGGTCACCGCCAGCGCCTCCGGGCGCAGCCTGCTGCCGCCGCACGCCGGGCAGGGCGCGCTGGTCAGGAAGCCTTCGGCCTTGGCCCGCAGCGTGGGGCTCTTGGAGTCGGAGAAGGTCTTCATCACGTAGCGGCGGGCGCTCATGTAGGTGCCCTGGTAGGGCCGTTGGATGCGGTCCGCGTCCCGTACCGGGTGCACGGTGACGACCGGCTGCTCGTCGGTGAAGAGGATCCATTCCCGCTGGTGGGCCGGGAGTTCACGCCACGGCCGGTCCACGTCGTGGCCGAGCGCGTCGAGGATGTCGCGGAGGTTCTTGCCCTGCCAGGCGCCCGGCCAGGCGGCGATCGCGCCCTCGCGGATCGACAGCGACGGGTCGGGGACCAGCAACTCCTCGGTCGTACGGTGGACCTGGCCCAGCCCGTGGCACTCCGGACAGGCACCGGCGGCCGTGTTGGGGGAGAAGGCGTCGGAGTCGAGACGCTCGGCGCCGGGCGGGTAGTCGCCGGCGCGGGAGAACAGCATCCGCAGCGAGTTCGACAGGTTGGTGACCGTGCCGACGGACGAGCGGGACGTCGGGGCCGAGCGGCGCTGCTGGAGGGAGACCGCGGGCGGCAGCCCCGTGATCTCGCCGACCTTCGGCGCGCCGACCTGGTGGATCAGGCGGCGCGCGTACGGGGCGACGGACTCGAAGTAGCGGCGCTGGGCCTCGGCGTAGACGGTGCCGAAGGCGAGCGAGGACTTCCCCGACCCGGAGACCCCTGTGAACACGGTCAACACGTCCCGTGGGATGTCGACGTCCACGCCCTTGAGGTTGTGCTCGCGGGCGCCGCGGACGCGGACGCAGGGGTCATGTGGGTCGTGCATGAACGGGAACTCCGGACGGGTCTTCGACTGCGGCGGACAAACGCCGCGATTCTAAGCCGTCGGCGTCGCCTGTGCGACGTCGTCCCAGGTCACGCCGGGTAGGGCGTGGCCTCGCGGGCCGAGCGGAGTGCACCGGCCCACCAGGCCAGCTGCTCCAGCAGCGTCTTGGCGTACCCGGCGGCGTCGGGGTCGAGGGGGCGGCCGTCCTGCCAGGCGGTGAAGTAGTTCGGGAAGGCGAGACCGTCCCGGATCGTCACCGCATGGAGCTCGGTGAGCACGTTCTCCAGGTGCAGTACGGCATGCCGGCCGCCTGCCGCGCCGCCGTAGCTGACGAAGGCGACGGGCTTGGCCGTCCACTGGGTGAAGTGCCAGTCGATCGCCGCCTTCAGGGAGGCGGGATAGCTGTGGTTGTACTCCGGTGTGACCACGACGAACGCGTCGGCGCCCTCCAGAGCCGACGTCAGCGCCGCCATCCCCGCCGGACGGGGGTAGGCGTCACCGGCGTACTTCGGCGACTGGGCGGGCAGCGCCAACGGGATGTCGATCTCGGCCAGGTCGACGACCTCCACCTCGAAACCGCCGTGAGCGCCCGCCTGTTCGGCCACCCACGAGGCCACCGCCGGGCCGAACCGTCCGTCCCGGACGCTTCCGACGATGATCACCAGCTTGTGCTTGCTCTGCTCCTTGTTGTCCATGCCCACCACGATCACGCCACGCCGTGGCGCCGGCCAGACCGTGCTCAGGCTGGCCCCCGCAGGGCCAGGCTGAGCCCTGCGCGAGCAGCGGGCAGCGGCCTATGCTCGCCCCATGGGGACACCGTTGGGGGACTTCGTCCGAGCCAAGCGCGACAGCATCCAGCCCGAGTCGCTGGGACTGCCGGATCACGGCCGCCGCCGCTCACCAGGGCTGCGGCGACTGGATCTCGCCGCGCGGGCCGGCATCAGCGTCGAATACCTCACCCGCCTTGAGCAGGGCCGGGACCGCAACCCGTCGGTGGCGGTGGTCAACGCGCTCGCCGACGCACTCGGCCTCGATGCGGCGGAGCGCAACCATCTGCGCTACCTCGCGAAGATCAGCGGTGGCGAGTGTGTCGCTCACCCCCAGCCCGCGCCGCCGCCCCGCGAGGTCCGTCCCACCGTCCTGGACACGCTCCGCCTCCTCGAACCGGGCATCGCCATGGTCACCAACCGGCTGGGCGACGTCCTCGCCCACACCAGCGGCTACGCGTCGGTGATGGGCGGCACCGGACTGCTCGACGCGGACACCCCGAACCTCACCCGCTACGTCTTCACCGACCCGCGCGCCCGGACGTTCTTCGCCGACTGGGACGACGTCGCCGACCAGCAGGCCTTCGACCTGTGGCTGGCACCGTCCGTCGAGAGTTCCGAGTGGTTCAGCGCGGAACTCGCCCCCGTCGCCGGCCCCGACTTCACGCGCCGCCTGCACCGTCATGTGGTGCCGCAGCGCGGGGACCTGCGCCTCGACCACCCGTCCGGCTACGGGCTCCGGCTGACCCGCGAGGTGCTCGAACTCCCGTCGGACGCCCAGCAGTTGGTGGTCTTCCTGCCCGCGGACGAACAGACGGCCCAGGCCGTCGGCCAACTCCGCGGCCGGTCCCGCGGCGGGCTGCGGGCGATTTCGTAGAGCCGGGCCATCGTCCCCAGGCGGTCGAGGCCGGGCCCGTTCCAGATCGTCGAGCGCGAGGCGGCAGGCCCCCACCGCCACCCGTACCTGGCCGAAGCCCGGCTGCGGCACACGTGCCCCGCTTCCGAACGGTGATCGCTACCGGGAGGTGATCCGGGCGAGGCGCCGGTACGAGTCCACCAGCGCCGCACGGTCGTACGTACTGGTGGTGACCAGCACTTCCTGCGCGCCGGTCTCCTTCAGCACCGTCTCCAGTTCGTACCCGACCTGCTCCTCGGTGCCGGCGAGGTGGCCGGCGAGCCCGGACTCGTAGAAGCCGCGCTCCTTGTCGGTCATGGCCAGTGCCGCGACGCGCCCGGCCGGCGGCAGCGGCGGGAAGGTGCCGTGTGTGCGGGAGTACGCCATCGACCACGCCTCCGGGATGAGCAGCCGCCGCGCCTCCTCGGGTGTGGAGGCCACCGCGATCGTGCCGGAGATGACGACGTACGGTTCGCTCACCCACGGGGAGGGCCGGAAGCGGGCGCGGTAGTGGTCGATGCCGCGCCGCATCTTCTCGCGGTCACGCAGGTCACCGATGACCATCGGCAGGCCCGCGCGGGCGGCGACCGCGGCGCCCTCACCCATGGCCAGCACGAACGGCGGCACGGTCAGGCCCTCCGCGGGGCGTGCATGAACACCCGTCGGGGACGTCCCGCGGAACCAGCCGAGCAGCTCCTCCAGCTGCGCCCCGAAGTCCTCGGCGTCGCCCTTGTCCCGCCCCAGCGCCTTGCGCACCCCACCCGTGAAGCCGACCGACCGCCCCAGCCCCATGTCGATCCGCCCGGGGAACAGCGACTCCAGCACCCCGAACTGCTCGGCCACGACCAGGGGTTGATGGTTGGGCAGCATCACACCGCCCGTGCCGACCCGGATCGTGCGCGTCGCCCCCGCGACGGCGGCGGCCAGGACGGTGGGCGCGGAACCGGCCACGCCCGGCACCCCGTGATGCTCGGACACCCAGAAGCGGTGATAGCCGAGCCCCTCCAGCTCCTGGGCCAGCCGCACCGTGTCGCGCAGCGCCTCCGCGTCCGAGTGGCCCTCGCGGATGCGGGAGCGGTCGAGGACGGAGAAGCGGGTGGCGGCAATCAGGGAACTCACACGAATTTCAACGCGTGACAGACCACGGCATTCCCGCTCCTGCTGTCGGATCGCCGGCAGGGCCGCTGCCTCCACCGCGGTCAGGGCGCCGGTGGGCAGTTCGATCAGCTTCTGGAACAGCCCGTACGGGTTCAGCTGCCGCGCATTCTGCTGGAGCCGCGCCGCCACGTGCAGGGCGGCGCCGAGCAGCATCACCACACCGACCTCGCGCCCGATGACCGCGCCCGCCGAGGTGCCCGCCACGCGCCGTACGGTGTGCTCGGCGCCCAGCTTCTGCAGAGCGCCGAGGAAGGCGAGCCCCAGGGGGACCTGCGAGCGGCCCGCCAGGGTGAAGAAGCCCTTCGAGCACAGCACCCGGCCGAATGCGCCGCCATCCAGGTCCTCGGTCACCAAGGTCCACAACCGGCTCGGATGGAAGGGGAGTTCGGAGCGGAAGACGGTCGACGAGATGCCGTACTCCTTCTCCGGCACATGGTCGCCGTTGAGCTCCCGCACCCAGCCCGGCGCGTGCTGGGCGCGTTCGAGGTCGAACAGGCGGGTGCCGAGGACCTGGCGGACGTCCACGCGTCCATGGGTGGCCGGGACGATGCGGGCGAGGGGGTTGAGGCGGGCGAGCGTCGCCCGCAGCCGGTCGGCGGCGCGGGAGTCGACCAGGTCCACCTTGTTGAGCACGATGACGTCCGCGAACTCGACCTGGTCGACGAGGAGATCGCTGACGGTCCGCCCGTCGTCCTCGTACGGGGCGAGGCCGCGCTCGGCGAGTTCGTCACAGTCATCTCGACGAGACGTTCCTCGGTCCGCGACCGATTGGCGTCGTAGGGCATCGCGGGCTCAGCCTTCGGGGCGCAGCAGCCCGCGCTCGTACGCCTTGACCAGGTGCTGTGGCACAAGGTGGCGCACGCCGTCGAGGGTGAGCGGTACGAGCTGCGGGGTGGTCGCCTTCCACTGGGCGCGGCGGTGGCGGGTGTTGCTGCGGGACATCTTCCGCTTGGGGACAGCCATGGGAAACCTCCTCGGTGGGCAAGCACCGAGGACGCTACATGAAAATGAATCCCATTAACAATTGAGGGCGGTGATTCACCGGCGGCTCCGCACGCGTGCGTCCCGCGGTGGCTGGATGAACTGCAGCTCCAGCGTCACGGGCGGCTCGGCGATGCCCGGACCGCCCGCCGCCGCCCAGCCGACGAGCTCCTCCGTGCAGTCGTCGTCCATGGCGAAGCCGACCCAGGTGGCCCGCCCGCCGGCCCGGCGCCCCGCCGCCGACGGCTGCACGACGATGACGTTCGCCTGGTCGCAGGGGCCCAGGCAGTCGGTCGTGCGGACCTGGAAGCCGTGCTCGGCAGCCGCGGCGCGCAGCCGCTCCAGCTGCCAGGCATGGTCGGTGCCGGGGTGCTTGCGCGGGTCGCCGCAGCAGCAGCCCCGGCAGACGACGAGGGTGCAGGGGCGCTGCTGGGCCGCGCCGATCAACGTGCGGCCGGGGGAGGGAAACGCGGATGGCATGGGAGAAGCATGATCCATCCACCTTGCCTCCCACCGCACCGGGGCGGACCGATCAGAACCGGGCGCCGATGTCCGCCCCGCCCCGTGGCACCAGGAACTGCGGTGCCGGCGGCGGCGAACCGTCGGCCGCGCGCGGGCCCGTGAGCGGGGCCGGGTCCGTGCTGAGGACCGAGGAAGCGTCCCAACTGCCGCCCACATCACAGGAGTTGCCCTTGGAGACGGTCTCCGAGCCGAGCGCGGCGGCGCGTCCGTCGGCGACCGAAAGGTTGTCTCCCGCCTCCGACTGCCTGTGGTGTCGCTCAGCAGTGGCCGCCGGTGACGGGAAGGTTGCCCACCACCGGCGGCGGGATACGGAACCGGAGTTCGCGTCAGTCGCCGGCGTGGTCGCGGTTGTTGCAGGCGTCGTCCACCGACTGATCGGTGACGGGTGCGAACACCGGGACGAGCGCGAGTGCCTCCTTGCAGAGCCCGGTGGCGAGAGGGCTTCGGTGGCTGACGTTCATATGGCCGCGGGGGGTGTCGTCGTTGTCCGCGTGGGCTGGGGTGGCGAGCGCAAGTCCGGTCATGGTGAGCACGGCAAGCACGCTGATCTTCTTCATAGCCCAGTCAACGACCTCGGATCGACCCAGGTCACGCGGCTGTTCGAGGCCAAAGCGGAGGCCGCCCGGGACGGCGGCGCCACCGCAGCCGGCCGACCGGAGCGAAGGCGTCCTCGGTCTTGGGGTGGGTCCTGCCCAGTCGGGTCTGCGCTTGTCTCCAAGGCAACGATCACTCCGCTGCTCCGGGGTTGCGCTGTTTGGCCTGGAAGCGCGCCTTCTTCTGACGATTCCCGCACGTGTTCATGTCGCACCATTTGCGGGTGCGGCTCTGGCTGGTGTCGAAGAAGGCCGCTCGGCAGGTCGGCGATGCACACAAGGCCAGTTTTCCGTCGCGTTCGCCCGCGATGATGCTGATCGCGTCGGCGGCGATCACGCCGAGGGCGTCTTCCACGCGGGAAGCCGAGCTGAGCCGCCACTGCCGCTTGCCCTCGGCCGTCAGGAACGCCGCGGCCCGGCCCTGAGCGCTGCAGTCGTTGATGACCTGGACGGCAGGCGCAGGGAGTGCGCCCTGGAGCGCGGCCGCTGTTGCCACTGCGTGAATCGACTCCCTGAGTTTCCGGGCGAGTTCGAGCTGGGCGGGGGTGCAGGAGTCCACTGCGAGGCCGCTCACCGTCAGCCAGTCGACGAGTCGCTGCGGGGTGGGAATGCGCTCCACGGCGTTGCCGTGACGCTCCGACAAAGTGCCCGTGAAGCTGGTGGCCAGCACGCTGCCGAGGCGGAAGTCGGGGAACCCATCACGCATGGAACCATCTTAGCCGGTTGCGGCGTGGCTGGGAGAACTGTTAGAACCTTCTTAGCCGGTTCCTCGATGGCCAGGAGGTCTCATGCCCCGTCCAGCCAACGGCGTACAAGCATTCGAAGCCCACGCGGCTGACGCCGACCTCGACGATCTGCGCGCGCGATTGGCCGCGGCGCGGCTACCGGAGCCCGAGACGGTCCATCCCGCCGCGCCCGGCCCTCGCCGCTGGGAACAGGGCGTTCCTCTCGCCGACCTCGTCGACGTCGTGAACTACTGGCGCACCGGGTACAACTGGCGGTCGTTCGAAGAGCGCCTCAACGGGATCGGCCAGTTCCGTACGACCATTGATGATCTGGGAATCCACTTCCTGCACCGCCGATCCGCGCGTGCGGACGCCACTCCTCTGCTCATGACGCACGGCTGGCCGGACAGCATTGCTCGGTTCATCGATGTGGTGGACGAGCTGGCGGATCCGAAAGATGCGGACACTCCGGCGTTCCACGTCGTGGTCCCCTCGCTGCCGGGCTTCGGTTACAGCGACAAGCCGGCCACCACCGGGTGGGGAACCGAAAAGATCGCGGCCGCCTGGGTGGAACTGATGAGGCGGCTCGGCTACAGCAAGTTCCTGGCCCACGGCGGCGACTGGGGAGGAAATATCACCACGGTTCTCGGCGGCAGGTTCCCGTCGCACGTTCTCGGTATCCACACGACGTTCGCGGAGGGACCGCCCGGGCTGTCGACGGACGGGCTGACCGCGGTCGAGCGCAAGTGGGCTGAGGAGACCCGCCATTTCTGGCGTCACCGGGCGGCCTACGCGAAGCAGCAGGCGACCAGGCCGCAGACCATCGGCTACTCGCTAGTCGACTCACCGGTCGGGCTTCTCGCTTGGATCCTCGACAAGTTCGCCGAGTGGTCGGACACGGAGGACAGCCCGTTCGAGACGATTTCAAGAGACCGCGTTCTCGACGACGTCACCCTGTATTGGCTGACGCGGACGGGTGCGTCGGCGGCCCGCATCTACTACGAGAGCCACAACTCGCTCGATCCGGAACTCCGGGTCGACGTGCCGTCGGCAGTCACCATGTATCCCCGCGACGTCGAGAAGTGCCCGCGCCCCTGGGCGCAGGAGCGGTATCGGCAGATCGTCCGATGGAGTTCGCCCGAAACCGGGGGACATTTCCCGTCGCTGGAAGTTCCCGAGTATTTCGTCAAGGACCTGCAAGAAGGCCTAGCGGCAGTGCTGGCGGCCAATCGCTGATCGTCGACAGGTTTCGCTCGCTCCCACTTACGGAGTCACGCCCTGAACCGGGAATGCGGGACGGATCTAGGGTGGGCGTGTGACCGACAGCAGCAAGCGCCCGATCGCCGTGTTCGACCTGGACAACACCCTCGCCGACACGGCCCACCGCCAGCGGTTCCTGGAACGCAGGCCGCGCGACTGGGACGCGTTCTTCGCCGCCGCACCGGACGACCCGCCGATCCCGGAGGGGATCGCGCTGGTCTTGGAGAGCGCTAAGGAGTGCGAGATCGTCTATCTCACCGGCCGGCCCGAGCGCTGCCGGCGCGACACACTGGACTGGCTCGCCGCGCAGGGGCTGCCCGACGGGCGCGTCCACATGCGCCGCAACGACGACCGCAGGCCCGCCCGCCGCACCAAGCTGGAGATTCTTCGCAGCCTGGCCCGCACCCGGGACGTGCGCGTGCTCGTGGACGACGACGAACTGGTGTGCGGGGACGCCGAACGGGCCGGCTTCCCGGTCGTACGGGCCCACTGGACGGCCCCGTCAGCCGCCCTGGAGACGGCGCAGGAGGTGGAGGGCCGGACCTGACAAGTCCGGCCGGGGCCCGACCCGCCCCGCGCGTCCGGCACCGTGCGGCGGACCGCTTGTGCGGCCGGGCTGGGCGAGGCCCTGGCGTGGTGGCCGTATCGTCTCCCCGGCTCGTCAGGTACCAGTTCGGGACGAGCTGTCTCGCACGAGTGCGGAGGCCGGCGGGTCGGCGCAGCGCGCCGGCGGCGTCCCCCGCTCGCCTTGCACCCGTTTCCGCGGGCTGCGCCGTCTGCCCGGCGTGTGAGGTGCCGGTCCGGCGGCCGGCCGCCTGCGAGGCCGGCCGGGCGTTTTACGCGGACTGACCTCAGCCAGGGGCGTGCAGCGAGCCCGGGGTTCATGCAACGGCACCGCTTCCCGGGCACCTGCCAGATGTTGCCCCCCGGACCGACTCGTCAGTGGCCTGGCCGGGGCTGCCCCGTCTGCCTGTCCCGTCCGGCGTCCGCCCTGCTCCGTCTGCCTGTCCCCCCGGCGCCGGCCCGAACCCTGCACCCTCCGGCCGGCCCGCCCGGAACCTGTCCCGTCAGGCCGACTCGTCCAGGCGGAAGCCCACCTTCAGGCCGACCTGCCAGTGGGCGATCTGGCCCTCCTCGATCTGGCCCCTGACCTGGGTCACCTCGAACCAATCGAGATTGTGGAGGGTCTGCGAGGCGCGGGAGATGCCGTTGCGGATGGCCTGGTCGACTCCGTCGGGTGAGGTGCCGACGATCTCAGTGACCCGGTAGGTGTGGTTCGTCATGCGGGTGCTCCTCTCCGTGACACCTGCGTCACGCGTCACTCCACCGTGCCCCAAGGCGGGGCGGAGCGCGACACGTCCGGGCTGCTTTCCTGCTTGGGCTTGCGGCGCGCGCGCCGTCGCGAGCCGGCGCCCTTGGCCCGCGGTTTGCGGGCGGCCTCGTCGCGGCTGGGCGCCGGCGTGTCGGCCGGGCGGTCGTTCCAGGCCTCGTATCCCTGGAGCCCGTCGAGCCCGACCGGCGGCGCTTCCTGTGGGGTGAAGGATGCCGCCGGGATGCCGCGTCGCGATGAGGAGGCCTCCTTCACGGCGGCCAGGGCCAGGGTTTCGGCGTCGGGTTCCTCTGCCGCCGTCCGGTAGGTGATCGTGTCCGGCAGCATGACGAGCGAGGTCGTCCCGGACTGCTCGCCGGCGGGGCGCAACTGGACGCGGATGCCGTGCCGGCCGGCCAGTCTGCCGACCACGAACAGCCCCATGTGCTGGGAGATCTCGGCGTCCACGGTCGGCGGATTGGCCAGCTTGCGGTTGATCATCGCGAAGTCCTGCGCCGGCAGACCGATGCCCTGGTCGTGGATCTCGAGCATGATGCGGCCGTCCGGCAGATGGACGGCGGTCACGCGGACCTCCGAGTGCGGAGAGGAGAACGAGGTGGCGTTCTCCAGCAGCTCGGCCAGCAGATGGACGAGGTCGGTCACGGCCCGGCCGTGGATCTCGGCCTCCGGAATGCCGGAGAAGGCGATGCGCTCGTACTGCTCCACCTCGGAGGAGGCCGCACGGATGACGTCGATCAGCGGCAGGGGCCGGTCCCACTGGTGGGCGGGTTTCTCGCCGCCGAGCACGAGGAGGTTCTCGCCGTTGCGGCGGACCCGGGTGGCGAGGTGGTCCAGCCGGAACAGGTTCTCCAGCTGGTCGGGGTCGGTCTCGTGGCCCTCCAGGTGGGTGATCAGGGCCAGTTGACGCTCGATCAGGGACTGGTTGCGCCGCGACAGGTTGGTGAAGATCGTGTTGATGTTGCCGCGCAGCAGCGCCTGTTCCGCGGCGAGCCGCACGGCCTCACGGTGGACATGGTCGAATGCGCGGGCGACCTCGCCGATCTCGTCCGTGCTGGTGATCGGGATGGGGGCGACCCGGGAGTCGACCTGGACGGGAGCGGCCCGCGACAGCCGGGTGATCAGGGCGGGCAGCCGCTGCCCGGCGATCTCGATGGCGGAGGCGGTCAGCCGGCGCATACGGCGGCTCATCGTGCGCGCCACCCAGGCGGCGAGGAGGAAGGCGACGAGCACCGACGCGATGACGAGCACCGCGTTGATGATCGCGTCACGGCGGGCGTCGTCGGCGATGTCGCGGGCGCCCGCGAGGGCCGTGTCGGTGAGGTGGACCTCGATGCTGCGGTAGGCGTCGAAGCCGAGCGTGGACGCGGCGAAGAACGACTCGGGCGTGATGCCCTCGGCGGTGAGCTGCGCGGTCGTCCGGCCGGCGGCGATCTCGCCGACCATCTTGTCCAGGTCGGGCGGGGCGACGTAACTCCGGCCTGCCGCCTTGGCCTCGGCCACCGCGTCGGCCCGCCGCTGCTCGCCCTGCGCTGCCGCGGCCGCCAGCGCCTTCCGCAGCCGTGCCATGTCGTCGGCGATGCCGGCACCCGCGTACTCCTGGAGCGCGACCTTTTCGAGGTAGGCGTACGAGCGGAAGGACGCGAGCTGGGTGCCCAGTTCGCCCGGGGCGAGGGTGCCGCGGTCCTCGGCCAGCAGATGGGTGCCGATGGAGCGGATCAGGGACTCGGCCGCCTGGGTCAGCGAGATGGCGTAGAGGGTGCGGCCGAAGCTCGCCTGGTTGTTGCTGCCGAAGCCCAGCTCGTTCGAGATCTCCATCAGGGGGTGCTGGACGAGGTGGTAGCTCTCCTCCGTCTGCACACCGGCCAGGCGGGAGGTGAAGGCGTTCGCGCGTACCGCCGGCAGCTGCCTCTCGCCGGCGCGGACCAGTCCGACGCGCCGCAGCAGGCCGGAGTTCTGCGGCATGCGGTCGACGGCCCGGTCGAATGCCTTGGCATCCTCGTCGGTGGTCCTGCGGGCCTGCACGACCGCGGCGGCGGTCCGCTCGCCTTTCAGCAGCGGGATGACCGACACATCGCGCTCGTTGATCGCGTCGCTGGCGTACTTGTTCGCCGCCTGCACCAACTCGGCCACCCGGACCGCATCGTCGGCCGCCTGCCAGGTGTCCACGGAGTGCTTGACCCGGATGCCGCCGAGGACGAGGGCGACGATGACCGGGATCAGCAGCACGGCCCTCAGGCGCCTGGCCACGGGCCAGTTGCCGGTCAGGGACCTCCGTGGTCGGTCTTCGGATGTCGGGGAAACCGTGTTCGGCAAGATCGTCCTATCGCTGCGGGATCGCCTGACGTTCGACGCAGGCCCGGCATATCTCTTTACGTCCCGCCTACCGCCCACCGTTCACCCGGCGCCCCTATAACGCCGTTTTTCATGGGGTCGGTTGTGGCTTGTGCGCTGTGGGCGGCCGGCCGAGGAGCTTTTTGAACGCGGCCGTGTAGGCGGCGGGGTTGTCGTAGCCGAGCCGGGCCGCGATGCGGGTGACGGGCATGCCCGCGGTGAGGTGCTGCAGGGAGTGCAGGATGCAGGCGCGCCCGCGCCACTGCGAGAAGCTCAGTCCGGTGCCGCTGCGGAACAGACGGGCGAGGGTCCGTTCGCTGATGTTGAGGGCCGCGCACCAGCGCGCGGGCGGGTCATGGATGTCCGGCTGCTGCAGGAACGCCTCGCACAGTCCGCGCAGCCGCGGCTCGGACGGCAGCGGCACATCGAGGGGCAGCGGGGTGAGGTTCCTGAGTTCGTGGAGGAGGAGGGCGGCGAGCGCCGCGTCACGGCTGTGCTCGGCGTAGCACGGCTCCATGTCGACGGCGGCCAGGATCAGTGCCCGCAGCAGGTCGCAGACGTCGACGGCCTGGCAGCGGGCGGGAAACCACGGCACGGTGGCCGGTTCGATGTAGAGACTGCGGGTGCTGACGCCCGTCATCGCGACCTGATGCCTGGTCAGGGGCGGGATCAGTACCGCGCGGGCCGTGGGGATCGTCCAGTTGCCGTCGTCCGTCTCGACCCGCATGACGCCGGTGGCCGCATACAGGACCTGGGCGCGGCGGTGCTCGTGCCAGACGAGCAGATGGTCGTGGGGGTAGTCGGTGCCGATGGCCAGCACGGCACGGCCGAGGTCGTCCACCTCCGCGACCGGGATGTTGCGCATGCCGCGAGACTACGCACCACCACGCGGCTGTGTCTGCTGCGCGTAGGAGATCGGCAATTCATCGATTGCCCGCCATGTCGCCTGATCCGTAGCGTCTGAGCAGTGCTGATCTCTTTCTCCACCCTCCTCTTCTTCGGCTGCCTGACCGGCCTGACGACGGTCCTCTTCGGCTTCGGCGGCGGCTTCATCACGGTCCCCGTCGTCTACGGCGTCCTGAGCGTGACGACGGGTTCCGGGGCGGACGCCATGCACATCGCGGTGGCGACCTCCGCGGCGGTCATGGTCGTCAACTCCGTGGCCGCCGCGCTGGCCCAGTGGCGTCAGGGCCGACTGCGCCGTGCGTATGTGTGGCCGCTGGCGGCGTTCATCGCCGTCGGCGCGGGTGCCGGATCCTTCGCGGCCACTTTGATCGGCGGTACGGCACTGCGGCTGCTGTTCGCCGCCTACCTGCTGGTGACGATCGCCGACAGTGTGCTGCGCAAGGGCTTCCTTGCGGTGGCCCACCGGACGGGCCCGAAGCCGTTGGGGCGGGCCACGACCACCCTCGGCGGAACCGGAATCGGTCTCGTGGCCGCCGGTCTGGGCGTGGGAGGCAGCGTCATGACGGTCCCGCTGCTGCGCCGCAGGGGTCTGCCCATGGCCGAGGCGACCGCCATGGCCAACCCGCTCAGCGTCCCCGTCGCCGTGGCCGCGACCCTCGTCTACGCCCTCGCCCCGACCGCACCGGCCTGTACGGGGCGACTCGGCTACGTCGACCTCACCGCGGGCGCCGCACTGCTTCTCGGCTCACTGCCCACCATCGCGTTGGCGAGGCGGCTCACCGCCCGGGTCACGGACCGCGTCCACTCCATCGCCTACGTCCTGTTGCTCGTGGTCGTACTGGTCGTGATGGTGGCAGTGGAGGGCCGCCACCCCGTCGGATCGTGACCGGGATGGCGGCCGGTGCTCGTGCGGGTGGTTCCGGTCAGGACGGGGCCACGGCGCGGCCGGTCCGCGGGGAGATCATGCCTGCGCACAGATTGCGGGCGGCCAGGCCCTGCGCGATACGGGGGATCGCGGCGACCGTGTTGGCGGGCCAGTCGTGCATGAGGATGACCTGCCCGTTGGTGAGCCGGCCGGCGGCGGCCACGATCGCATCCGTACCGGCGCCGTTCCAGTCCTGCGAATCGACCTGCCAGAGGACCTCGGTCAGGCCGTACTTGGCCTCCACGGCCTTCACGGTCGCGTTGGTCTCGCCGTACGGCGGCCGGAACAGTCTCGGCGTGCCGCCGCCGGCGGCCGCGACGGCCTGCTGGGTGCGGGAGATCTCCGAGTCGATCTGCGCCTGGCCGAGCTGGGTCAGGTGCGGGTGGGTGTAGCTGTGGTTGCCGACCCACATGCCCGCGGCGACCTGGGCCTTCACCTGCGCCGGGTAGGCGGCGGCGTAGCGGCCCTCGTTGAACATCGTGGCCCGCAGCCCGTTCTGCTTCAGGGCGCCCAGCAGGGCCGGTGTGTTGCCGGACGGGCCGTCGTCGAAGGTGAGCCCGACATAGCCGTTGCAGGTGGCGGCCTGCGCCGGGGCGGTGTGGAGGGTGAGGGTGCCCGTGGCGGCCAGGGCGACGGCGGCCAGCGTCGTCGTCCATGGGCGTAACGGGAGGCCTCGTCCGGTGCTCATCCCGACACCGTGATGTTGGAGCTGCCGCTGCTCTGGTAACCCTCGGTCGCGAGGATCATGTAGTACTTGAAGCTGCCGAGGGGCATTCCGGCGCGGGCCCAGGCGTCGAAGTGGTTGCCGGTGGTGATGGTGCCGCCGGTCCGCTTCGACTGTCGCACGCTCCAGTACTGGTTGAAGGTCCTGTTGCCCTCGACGGACGGCGCGTTGTACCGCGTCGTCTGGTAGATGTCGTACGTGCCGCCGTCGCTGGAGACCGTGCCCTTGTACGCCCCCGTGGGCCGGTAGGTGCCCCAGTTTTCGACGATGTAGTACTCGACGAGCGGGTTCGACGTCCAGCCGTACAGGGACAGATAGCCGTTGCCGGACGGGTTGAAGCTGCCCGAGTAGCTCACGTTCCTGCGTCCGCCGGTGCTCCAGCCCTTGCCTGCGACGAAGTTGCCGGTGTTCCTCCAGTTGGTGCTGTAGTTGCCGCCGGAGTTCAGGGTCATGGAGACCGTGCCCTGGGCGTCGGTCCAGAACGAGTAGTAGAAGCCGTTGTTGGTGCCGGTCTGGTTCGTGGTGATGACCGTGGCGGCGCGGGCGGTGCCGGGCAGGGCCAGCGCCGCGGTGGTGCCCAGCAGCAGCGCGCAGGCGCCCCTGCGGCTCATCGGGTGTGCGGGTGCGATGTCCATGTGCGGGGTTCCTCCTCGTCGTCCGAGGCCGGATTGAGGCCGGGTTGTGGTCCAGAGTGTTGGCCTGTCCCCGTCAAGCGTCAATAGTTTCGGCATTGATCGCGAAACATTCGTAGGGTTGGGCAGCAGTTATCTGCCAGAGGAGGAGATATCCAAACCAGGACTGGGCGCGACATCTCGAATGTTTCGAAGGATTTCCGGACCGTCGAAGTCGATGAATGCGCTTACGTCACGTCCAGGTCGGCGAAGAGCAGGTGGTGGTCCGAGTACGTGGTGGGTTGCACGCGGTGCGCGAGCGGGGCGATGCCTCGCAGGAAGACGTAGTCGAACCTGCTGTGCCAGTCGGTGGTCGGCTCGCAGCTGCCGGCGTGCGAGGGGCGGCACCGGGGGTCCGTGTCCGCGGCCAGTGCCCAGATCCGGGCGAGTTCGGGGGCGTCAGGTGCGGCGTTGAAGTCGCCGAGGACGATGGCACGGTCGTGTCGCGCGACCTCGGTGGCGAGTACGGCGGTCTGGTCCGCGCGGACTGCCTCTTGACGCCGTTGGGCGAGGTGGGTGTCGAAGACCCGGACGGGCCGGCCGTCCACCGTGGTGGTGACGGCCAGGTAGCCACGGTCCTCGGAGCCGCCTTCGGGGTATTCCACGGTGGCGCGGTCTGTCATCGGCGCCGCCGCGAGGACCGCCTGGCCGAAGCCTCCCGGACTCCACGGCGCCCCACCGCAGCGACCCCAACTCCGTAGGACCGGCCCGTACTCGACGTGGTAGACCAGCCCGTAGAGGCGCTTCAGGTGGTCCCGGATCCGCTCGACGTCACTCACGCACGCTTCCTGCAAGCCGATGACCTGGGGCGCATACGTGGCGATCTCCGCCGCCCGGTCGACGTTGCCCGCTTCGCAGGGGTTGCAGAGGTTCCACGTCATGACCCGGTTCGGTACGACATCCCTGGCGGCATCGGCGGGCAGTGACCTGGCGAACAGGGCACCGCCCGGGACACTGGGTCCGACGAGCAGTATGCAGGCCACGACCATGGCGCCGGCAAGCAACCGCGTGCCCCTTTCGAGCACCATGGCCTCCTCGCGGCGTCCGACGTCTCCCTGCAGGAGGCTACGGGCCCGACCGCCGTTCCCGGCGGTCGGGCCCGGGGTGCGCAGGTCAGCGCGCCACGCTCAGCGACAGCGCGAAACGGCCCTCCTCGTCCGTCCACCAGTGGGCCAACTCCAGTCCCGCCACGGACAGTTCGGTCCGTACGCCCTCCTTGCGGAACTTCGCCGACACCTCGGTGCGCAGCTCCTCGCCCGCCTCGAAATCGACGGCGAGATCGAGTGCGGGGATCTTCACCGACTGCGCGGTGCGCGAGCACAGGCGCATCTCGATCCATTCGTTGGCGGTGTCCCACAGGGCGACGTGGTCGAAGGCGCCGGGGTCGAAGTCGGCGCCCAGCTCGCGGTTGACGACGGCGAGGACGTTCTTGTTGAAGGCCGCCGTCACACCGGCCGCGTCGTCGTACGCCCGGACCAGCACCTGCTCGTCCTTGACCAGGTCCGTGCCGAGAAGCAGCGCGTCACCGGGGGAGAGGAGGGAGCGGATCGAGGCGAAGAAGGCGGCCCGTTCTACCGGCAGCAGGTTGCCGATCGTGCCGCCGAGGAACGCGATCAGCCGGGGACCCGGCGTGTCCGGCAGCGTCACGCTCGCGGTGAAGTCGGCGATCAGCGCATGGACCTGGAAGCCGGGACGCTCGGCGACGAGCGCCTGCCCGGCCTGGGTGAGCGCGCTCTCGCTGACGTCGACGGGCACGTACGTGTGCAGCCCGGTCAGCGCGTCCAGCAGATAGCGCGTCTTCTCCGACGACCCCGAGCCGAGTTCGATCAGGCTGCGGGCGTGTGTCGCTGCGGCGATCTCGGCGGAGCAGGCGATGAGGATCTCCCGCTCGGCGCGCGTCGGGTAGTACTCGGGCAGCTCGGTGATCTGCTCGAACAGCTCGCTGCCGTGGGCGTCGTAGAACCATTTCGGCGGCAGCGTCTTGGGGCTGCCGGTGAGGCCCTGCAGGACGTCGGCGCGCAGGGCTGCGTCCGTGGCGTCCTCGGGCAGGGTGCGGGTGAGAAGGAACGGACTCACGTACGGGGCTCCTTCGGCAGTGCGGGGGCCGAGGCGTCGCTCGGCTCCTTGAGGGGAGTGAGCAGCACGTCGGTGCGGCTCGCCGCCAGCAGGGTGCGGTCGGGGACCTCCTGCCAGTGCGGATCGTCGTCATAGGGCTCGGAGGCGACGACGACGCTGCGGCCGGGCCGGGACAGGTACCAGAGGGTGTCGCCCCAGGTGGTCGCGGTGATGGTTTCGCCGTTGCTGAGCAGCAGGTTGAGACGGGAACCGGGGGCTGCCTCGGCGACCTCCACGACCGTGTCGGCCAGCGCCTGCCCTTCGTCGTCCCCGGTCCGCAGTCGCGCCAGGACCAGCGCCCACACGAGTGCCGAGTCGTTGCGGGCCTCCATCGACAGCACGTCGACCGCGGGCAGGCTCGCCACCAGGGGCGCCAGCGAACCCGGCCACCCCTTCACCGCACCGTTGTGGCTGAACAGCCAGGGCCCGGCCGCGTACGGCGCCGCCGCGGCCTCCGCGTCGGCACCCGACAGGGTCGCATCCCGTACGGCGGCCAGGACCGCCCCCGAGCGCACGACGCGGGCCAGGTCGGCGAAGGACAGGTCGGCCCAGATGGGCCCGGCCCGGCGGTAGCGGGCCGGTACCGGGTCGCCCTCGGCGTACCAACCCACCCCGAAACCGTCGGCGTTGACCGTCCCGTACTGCTGCCGCCGGGGCGCCCACGACTGGCGGTACAGGCCGTGCGCGGGCTCCACGAGAACCCTGCCGAGCGGCTCCTCGGGCCCCAGATAGGCCAGGTGTCGGCACATCAGACGTCTCCCGCGGGGCGGGCGGTGCGGAACCCGGAGAAGATCTGCCGCCGGATCGGGTAGTCCCAGTTGCGGAACGTCCCCCGGCAGGCCACCGGGTCCACGGCGAACGAACCGCCGCGCAGCACCTTGTACTCGGGCCCGAAGAACACCTCCGAGTACTCCTTGTACGGGAAGGCCTCGAAGCCCGGGTAGGGTGCGAGGTCGCTCGACGTCCACTCCCACACGTCACCGATCAACTGCCTTACGCCGAGCGGGGATTCGCCCGCGGGGTAGCTGCCGGCCGGGGCCGGGCGCAGATGCCTCTGCCCGAGGTTGGCGTGCTCGGGCGCAGGGTCGGAGTCACCCCACGGGTAGCGCATCGAGCGGCCGCTCGCCGGGTCGTGGCGGGCGGCCTTCTCCCACTCGGCCTCGGTGGGCAGCCGCCGTCCGGCCCAGCGGGCGTAGGCGTCGGCCTCGTACCAGCACACGTGCACGACCGGCTCGTCGGGCGGTACGACCTCGGTGATGCCGAAGCGGCGCCGCAGCCACTGCTTGCCGTCACGCTTCCAGAACAGCGGTGCGTGGATGGTGTGCTCGCGGATGTGCGCCCAGCCGGCGGCCGTCCACCAGCGCTCGTTGTCGTAACCGCCGTCGTCGATGAACGCCTGGTAGGCGGCGTTCGTCACCGGCGTGGTGTCGATGTAGAAGGACGCCACCTCGCGCCGGTGCGCGGGGCGTTCGTTGTCCAGCGCCCATGGCTCGGTGGAGGTGCCCATGGTGAACGGGCCGCCCGGGACGAGGACTTCGGCCGGGCCGGTGAACAGCGGCACGGGTTCCGGGTCCGGGGCGGTCAGGGCCTGCGGGCCCTTGCGGAGCTGATGGGTGATCAGCATCGTCTCGTCGTGCTGCTGCTCGTGCTGCGCGATCATCCCGAAGGCGAAACCGGCCTCGGTGAGCCGGGTGCCGTGGAAGTCGGCGCTCTCCAGCAGGTCCATCACCCGGCCGCGCACCTCGGCCGCGTAGGCGCGGGCCTCGGCGGGCGGCAGCAGCGGCAGCGAGGGCCGCTCGGAGCGCGGGTGCTCGAAGGCGTCGTAGAGGCCGTCGATCTCGGGGCGCATCGCCTCCCGGCCGGCGACGGCCCGCAGCAGCCACAGCTCCTCCTGGTTGCCGATGTGCGCCAAGTCCCACACCAGCGGTGACATCAGCGGTGAGTGCTGCGCGGTCAGGTCGGTCTCCTCGACACAGCTGGTCAGGAGCGTGGTGCGGGCGCGAGCGGTGGTCAGGGTGGTCAGGGCCCGCTCGCGCAGGGTCTCTGCGTCGATCGAGGATTCGTCGAGGGCGGGGTCGGTCATGATGTGCGGAGGTCCTTCCCGTGCGGGCGCCGGTCGGTGCCACGCACCCGGTCCAGCAGGTCGTCGGCGGGGCTGCGGCCCTGACTGACATAGCGGTCCAGATACGCCGACACGGCGTCCGTGACCTGGGTGGTGGCGCCGAGCCGGGGCAGGGCGTCGAGCGCTGCCGTGAAGCAGGTGACCGCCGCCTCCTGCAGCTCAGTGTCGGCCAGGCCGACCCGGGCCGCGTCGATCCACAGCGGATTGTGCGGCGCCGGCAGCGTCAGCGCCCGTTCGGCCAGGGGCTTCACGGTGCGGTACGCGGTCTCGGTGGCCTGCGGGTCGTCGAAGAGCGCCTTCGTCACGGCGAGCGGGACGATCCACCCGTCCTCGCCGGGCTGGGCGTCGATCATGCGCAGTTCGAGGAAGCCACGCGGTCTGACCGGCGGGAACAGCGTCGTGATGTGGTAGTCGAGGTCCTCGCGGGTGGGGGGCCGCGGCGCCCCCGACCTGGTCCACTCCCGGAAGGTCAGCCCCTCCGGAACGTCCCAGGGCCCGTCGTCCCCCCGTATGCACATCACCGGCGCGTCCATGACGTGCCGCGCCCAGGCCCGACGGGGATCGCCGTCCAGCGGGGGTGCGCCCGCGCGGCCGGGGCCGATCTCCAGCCACAGCAGCTGCCGGGTGGAGCGCCAGCCGGTGGGTTCGTGTCCGGCCAGCGGGGAGTTGGCGAAGGCGGCCACCAGGACCGCGCCCAGCTGGTGCGCCAGCCACCAGCGGCGGCCGTGGCCGAGGGGGCCGGGCTCCTCGTATCCGGCGTCCAGGCAGACCTGGACGGAGGCCGAGGTGCACATCATGCGGCGCCCGGACGGGCCGGTGCGGTCCAGGCAGGTCTCCATGGCGTCGTAACGCCGCTCGTGCAGGTACCGGCGGGGCGGATGCCAGGGGTCGTGGCCGATGCCGACGATGCCGAGATCCTGCCCGGCGAGGACCGAGCGGACGGCGTCGAGGTCGGCGGAGACGGTACCGATGCACTCCATCAGGGAGGTGGCGGGCGGCGAGCTCAGCTCCAGCTGGCCGCCGGGCTCAATGGTGAGCGCCGACCTCAGGGGCACGGTCCGCAGTGCGGCGTAGGCCGCTTCGAGTCGTTCGGATGTGACGGGGAGCTGCGGTGTGCGCAGCTCGTGGACGAGCCATTCCACTTCGACCCCGACGGTGCGGGGTGGGCCGGTCTTGAAACAGATGCCCCGGACCAGTGCCTCCACCTCGGCTGGGGTGAGGGCGGTGCGGGGCTCCGTACAGTCGCTCGCCGGAGCGGCGCTCGGCGTATCTGACATGTCGGGAACCTCCTGAGATTCGACCGTGTCGCCGGCCCGGCCCGTCAGGTACCCGGACGGCAGCACCCGTCCCACCCAAGACCCTCCCGCCGCATCGCACAAGGGTGCGTATCGGCATGTTCCGGCTCGGTAATCTCCTCGTTCCCGGCGTTTCCTGTGGCGTTCCTGGGCGTTCGCGGACGCGGAAACTCTGTTGCACCGCATGTCCAGGATCGCCCATGATCGGTCCATGAGCACGACGGGGGAGCGCGCACGGCGCGCGCGCACGGCGCACACGGGGGTGGCGCCATGAGCGCGCGCCTGCGCGGCGTCGCACAGCAGACGCAACAGATCGTGGCGGCGGGCGGGTATCAGGCGTCCGACGGGCGCGAGGTGTCCATTGCCGCGGAGGTGGAGGCGGCGCGGGCCGGTACGCGGATGTACGGTCCGGAGCCCGTGCCCGTGTCACCGACCGCCACCGCCGACACGTTCTTCGAGGTCACGGGCGAAAGCAGCCTGGAGGCGGCGCGCCGGCTCGGCGGGAGGGTCGCGGTGCTGAACTTCGCCTCGGCCCGCAACCCCGGCGGTGGTTTCCTCAACGGCGCCCAGGCCCAGGAAGAGGCCCTGTGCCGCGCCTCCGCGCTGTACACGTGCCTGCTGCGGGCCCCGGAGTTCTACGACCACCACCGCACCCACCGCGACCCGTTCTACACCGACCGGGTCATCCACTCCCCGGCGGTGCCCGTCTTCCGCGACGACCGCGGCCGCCTGCTGGACGAGCCCTGCACCGCGGGCTTCCTGACCGCCGCCGCCCCGAACGCCGGAGTGATCAGGCGTACGGCGCCGCAGCGCGCCGCTGAACTGCCGCAGGCCCTGGCCGTGCGCGCCGAGCGGGTGCTGGAGACGGCGGCGGCCCACGGCTACCGGCGCCTGGTGCTGGGCGCCTGGGGGTGCGGGGTCTTCCAGAACGACCCGGCGCAGGTGGCGGGCGCCTTCCGGGCGCTGCTCGGCCCCGACGGCCGATTCGCGCGGACCTTCGAGCGGGTGACGTTCGGGATCCTGGACCGCACGACGGGCCATACCGTCCGAGGTGCGTTCGCACAGGCGTTTCCGGTGGCGCAGCCGCAGCCGAGTCGGTGAGTCCCCCGCAGACGGGGGATGCTGCGGGGGACTCACCTAGGAAGACGGACGGAAGTCGGTCCGAGTTCCCCGGTCCAGTACTTTGCTTGTCGTTGCGTTCGCACAGGCCTCAGAGGGCTGGCGAACGTGGTCTCAGGGAGCCTGGCCGATCTGCAGGCCGGGGCGGCGGCGGTGGACCGTCAGGTAGGCGAGGCCGTCGTCCCCCGCGGTGATGCTGCGGGTGGAGCCGTGGGGGAGCCAGAGCAGGGTGCCGGTGGTCAGGGACTGCGGCTCGTCCTGCCGGCCGGCGCCGAGGACGCCGTCGCCTGCGACGACGAGCACCAGTACGTCCAGGTCGGGCTCCGCGTGCGGGGCGATATGGCGGCCCGGAGTCAACCGGACCACATTGGCGTCGAGTTGGCGTCCGCTCTCGGCGAGCTTCCACAGCACCGCGGTGTCGCTCGAAGCCGTGGCGCTCAAGGCGTCGGTGTTGCCCAGGATGCGCGGGACCGCCACCTCCGCCTCCCGGCCGGCCTGCCTCTCGGCCTTGCTCATCGGCTCCCCTCCATCTGTGCGCACTCGCCGGCCCTGCCGCTTGCCCCCAATTATTACAAGTATTATTTGGAGAAAATGGTCGCAGGTGGGAGGGGAGTGAGGGGCATGTCGGGGGCGCACAGAAGCCGGCGTCGGCGCGAGGTCCTCGACGTGCTGCGCACGGCCGCGGTCCCGCTCGGCGTCGCGGAGACGGCCGAGCGCATCGGTGTTCACCCGAACACCGTTCGCTTCCACCTGGAGGCCCTGGCCGGAGAGGGCCTCGTCGAGCGGCAGGTGCTGGAGCCCTCCGGGCCCGGGCGGCCGCGCACCGTCTACGCCCCGAGGCCGGGCATGGACCGAGGCGGAACCCGCAGCTATCGGCTGCTCGCGCAGATGCTGCTCGGCCGGATCGCCGCCACGGGGCCCGACGCGCGGTCCACCGCGATGGAGGCCGGCCGGGCCTGGGGCCGTTCCCTGGTCGAGCCGCCGCCCCCGTCCCGGCGGCCCACCCCCGAGGAGTCGGCGGGCCGGCTCGTCGAGCTGCTGGACGGCCTCGGCTTCGCCCCGGACCCGGAAGGCGGCAAGGTCCCCGCACGGATCCGGCTGCGGCACTGCCCCTTCCTCGAACTCGCCGAGGAGTACGGCCAGTTGGTCTGCCCGCTGCATCTGGCGCTGATGCAGGGCGCATTGGCCGAGCTGCGCGCCCCGTTGGCCGCGACCGATCTGGAACCGTTCGCCGAACCCGATGCGTGCCTGGCCCACCTGGCGCCCGCACCGCAGCAGACAGCAGAGAGGCATCCTTGATGTACCCCACGTGGGCCGCGGTGGCGGCCGCGATCACCTTCGTCTGGCTCGGCATGGTCCTGGCGATCTCCTTCCTGGAAGCACCGCTGAAGTTCCGTGCGCCTGGCGTGACCATTCCCATCGGGCTGGGGATCGGCCGGCTGGTCTTCCGGGCGCTGAACCTCACCGAGGCCGTGCTCGCCGTCGTGGTCGTGGCCGCCGTCGCGGCGGGCGATCCGCCCGGCCGGGTCGTGGGGCCGGTCGCCGCGGCGGCGGCGCTGCTCCTCGCGCAACTGCTCGCGGTACGCCCGCGCCTCAACCGTAGGTCCGACCGGGTCCTGGCGGGCGAGGACCTGCCCCGCTCGCGAGACCACCTCTACTACGTCGCCCTCGAGGCCGCCAAGGTCGCGGCGCTGATCGCCCTGGGAATCGGCCTGCTGACTGCCCGGTGAGGCAACCTTGTTCGGGCCGAACAGGTCTTCTCAGCCGGTGCGGGCGTTGCGAGACCGCCCGTGACCAGCGAAACCCACTTGCACTGCCCCGATAGCATGTTCGAGCCCACGGCGATCGCCGCCATAGTCCGCCCTCTACCGAAAAACCTCGCCATCCAGTACAAAAAGCGACCTGACTAACCAACATCTAAAAAAATCGGCCGGCCAATTGATACCCAGAGAATCGCGGTTGTTCTCGCGAATAAGATCCAGTTCTTCCTTCGCCACCTCGTGGCGGCCGCGGACGGTGCTGTGGACCGCGGCGGGTGCAGTGGTGCTCGGATTCCTCCTCGCGTTGGAGGTCGCCGCGCGCCGCTACGGCCTGCCGGGGCCACTCACGACCCAGGTGCAAGAGGTGGTACTGCCCCCGAAATCGGGCTTCCTGCTTTACGCCAGCATGGGCTTGATGATGGTGGTGCTCACCCGGCGGCAACGGTTCATCGCGGCGGGTACCGCGATCGGCATCGACATCGTCTTCCTGGTGGTGCGCTGGGCGTGTGACGTCAGGGTGACCGAGGGCCATCATCCGTTCGGAAACGGGGCGTTGTGGGTGATTCTGGGCTGCGCCGTCATCGCCGTCACCCGCCGCACCGGCCAGGAACGTGTCCTGCTGCTGAAGGGCGTCGGGCTGGCCCTGCTGCTGGTGGCCGGCCGCAAGACCGGTGACACCTGGCTGCTCATCACCTCGAAGACGCGCACGATGGTGCTCGACCAGTACGTGGCAACCGCCGATCACGCGCTGGGCAATCCGTCATGGCTGGTGGGCCGGGTCGTCAAGGCCACCGGCCCGGTCGGCTTCCACCTGCTCGACCTCGTCTACGGCCAACTCGCGGTGGCCGCCGTCGTCGTGACGCTGTACCAACTGCGCAATGTGGCCGCCGAGCGCCGCTTCCCCAGCCACCATCTGGTGCGCACGTTCTTGGTGATCGGCCTCCTCGGACCGGCCATCTACATGATCTTCCCGGTGGTCGGGCCGATCTTCGCCTACGGCACCGGCACCGACCAGTGGCCCTCACCCGACCTGGGGCCGGACGCGCTGCCCACCGTGCACTGGGCGGTGGCCGACCTGTGGCCGGGCACGGCGCCGCCGCTCAACGCCCCGCACCCGATGCCGTTCGACGCGTTCACCCCGCGCAACTGCATGCCCAGCCTGCACACGGCATGGGCCACCGCGATCTTCATCCATTCCCGGAAGGGCCCACGGGCGCTGCGCTTCGCCGGCACGTTCTGGCTGATCGCGACGCTCTGCGCCACCCTGGGCTTCGGCTACCACTACGGCGCGGACCTCATCGCGGGCGCGGTGTTCACCCTCACCATCGAGGCAGCCCTGCGCGCGAACACGCGCGGCTGGGACCGGTCGGGGATCCAGCTGGTCGCCCACGGCGCAACGGTCTTCGCCGCACTGCTGGTGTCGTACCGCTATCTGCCGATGGACATGGCCAGGCACGCGTGGCTGTTCGGGCCGCTGCTCCTGCTGGCGATGATCTCGGTGATCCACGACTATGTGCGGACCACCAGAGCGTGGGAACCGACGGCAGCTCCGGCACGGCAACTGGAGCCTCAGCCCGAGCTCGCGTGACATGCGCGAGGCCCCGGCCGGTCAGGCCGGGGCCTGGCGTTCAGCTCCAGCCGTAGCGCTCCGCCAGCCGCTGCCGCACCAGGTTGAACCGGCCGCGGTCCAGGGCGCAGGCCTCGCGGCGCATGCCGTCCTCGTGCAGCCGCAGCACCCGGTCCACGTCGATCCAGGAGTCCCGCCCGGACCGGTCCCAGGGCCCGCTGCCGATTGCCACCCACTCCCGGTCGTCGTCGTGCCGCTTGCTGGACAACTGCACGGCGAGCAGGGTGCCGCCGCTCTCACGGGCGACGACGAGCACCGGGCGGTCCTTGCCGCGGCCGTCGTTCTCCTCGAAGGGCACCCAGGTCCACACGATCTCGCCGGGGTCGGGGTCGCCGTCGTGCGCGGGGGAGTACTCGGTGCGCACCCTGCCGACCTGGCGGGGGTCGGCCTCGGTGGTGGCGGTGGGGCCGAAGCGGCCCGGGACGTTCTCATCCATAAACGCAGTCACGCAGGCACCTTAGAGGGGCGGGGCGCCTCAGCAGGCCGGGGGCCCTCGAAACCGAGGACCCCCGGGAGCTGTTGTCGTAACCGTGCCGGTGCCGCTATCCCTCCTTCTCCACCGGCACCTTCTGCGACGGCGGTGCCGCTGTCCCGTTCAGGGACGGCGAAGTGCCGTGCGGGGTCTGCCCGTTCTGGTTCATCGAGGCCAGCAGCTGGCGGGCCAGCCCGAGGCCGGTGCCGCCCATGGTGAGCGCCTTGGCGAGCATGTCGGCCATGCCGTCCGCGCCGTTGAGCACCACCATGTTGTCGACGCTGCCGAACGCGGACGCGCCCGCCTTGACGATCTCCGGCCAGTTCTCGGCGAGTTGCTGGGCGACGACCGCCTCCTGGTTCTCGGCGAGGGCCGCGGCCCTCGCCTTGATGGCCTCCGCCTCGGCGAGCCCCTTGGCCCTGGTGGCCTCGGCGTCCGCCAGACCCTTGGCCTGCGCGGCGGCGGCCTCGGCCTCACCGGTGGCCTTGGTCGCCGTGGCGGCCGCCGCACCGCGTGCCTTGGTCGCCTCGGCCTCGGCGCTCGCGGCCGTCTTGACCCGGGTCGCCTCGGCGGCGGCCGCCAGCTCGGTCTCCTTCGCCTTGGCCTGTGCCGCCGAGATCCGCGCGTCGCGCTCGGCCTCGGCCAGCGTGCGCTTCTCGTAGGCCTTGGCGTCCGCGGGCTTGCGGACGTCCGCCTGGAGCTGCTGCTCCCGCCGGTGCGCCTCGAGTTCGGCGACCCGGGTCTCCTGCACGACGACCTCCTGCCGGGCCGCGGCATCGGCGAGCGGACCCGCCTGCCGCGCCTGTGCGGCCGCCTTGTCCCGCTCGGCCTGGTAGCCGGCCTGCAGGATCTCGCTGTCCCGGGTGGCCTCCGCCATCCGCGCGAACGACTGCTGCTCGGCCTCGGTGGCCAGCCGGTTCGACTCCGCCTGCGCGATCCGCGCGTCCCGCTGGACGGCGGAGGCGTGCGGCGCGGCCAGGTTCTGGATGTACCCCGTCGGGTCCTCGATCTCATGGATCTGCAGGGAGTCCACGATGAGCCCCAGCTTCTCCATCTCCGTGCCGCAGGCGGCCCGGGTCTGCGCGGTGAGCTTCTCCCGGTCGCGGATCATGTCCTCGACGGTCAAGCCGCCGACGATGGAGCGCAGATGACCGGCGAACACGTTGTGCACCCGCTCCGCCATCAGCTTCTGCTGGTCGAGGAAGCGGCGGGACGCGTTCGCGATCGACACGTAGTCGTCGCCCACCTTGAAGATGACCACGCCCCGCACCTTGAGCGGAATGCCCTGGTGGGTCACGCAGTCCACATGCAGTTCGGTCTCGTTCAGGTCGAGCGAGAGCTTGCGCACCGCCTGCACACCGGGCAGCACCAGCGTGCCGCGCCCGGTGACGATGCGGAATCCCATGCCCTCGCCGAGCCCCTCCGTCTTGTGCTTCGAGCCGGAGATGACGAGCGCCTCATTGGGCTCGGCGACGCGCCACATGAGCTTGAACAGACCGATCAGAACGAGAATGGAGGCAACCACCACTCCCGCAACGACGCCGACAACCATCGGCATACGCCCCCTTTGCATGGTGCCCTTCCGGCACCGAACGAAGGGAGTGTGCTCCTGCGCGAGGCCGGTGAGAAGACGCCTGGGAATCCTTGTCGTTTTCTTGACGCCCGACCCTTGCCAAGGCTCTCACCTGGGGCGGAGCATGCTCAACTGTCGTATGCGGCGGTGACGTAGACGGTCCTGGGCGGCAGGTACTCGACGACCATCACGACCGTGCCCCGCTCGATCCGGTCGCTCCCGGCGGCCGCGTACGCGAGGAAGTGCTCGGCCCCGCCCCGCACCCGGACGATCACCTCGCCGACGAGCCCGGGCCCGACCGTACCGGTGACCCGCCCCATGAGCCCGACCATCGACGCATCGTCCATGGGCACAGGGTACGGGCCGAAACCGCCTATGCCGCCGGGGAATCCGTGACGGCCCGCTGCGGCGGCCACGCCTCGTGCCAGCGCAGCTCCGCCTCCAGCTGCGCGGCGAGCGAGATCAGCAGGGGCTCGCTCCCGGCCGGCCCGAGCAACTGCGCCCCCACGGGCAGTCCGCCGTTCACGAACCCGGCGGGCACGTTGACCCCGGGCCAGCCCAGCACGTTCCACGGCCAGGCATACGGGCACGCGGCGATCATCGCCCGGTCGGTGGCGAAACCGCTCAGCTGCAGCATCGCGCCGATGCGTGGCGGGGGAGCGGCGGTCGTGGGCGCGAGGACGACGTCGTACGACTCGAAGAAGGTGCCGATACGGCGCTGCAGCACCGCCTCCGCCCGCCGCGCCGCCCGCAGCGGCACCCCGCCCAGCAGCCGGCCCAGCCGGGCGGCCTCGCGGGTGCGCCGGTCCAGGAGGGCGGGGAACGGCGTCTCGGCCACGCGCTCTGCGATGCCGGCGGTGGCGCGGGGAACGAAGGTGAGCCCGATCTGCCCGTAGGGCGGGTCGGCCTCCTCCACGACATGCCCCAACGCGCTGAGCTGCTCGGCCAGTTGGAGCACCCGGGCGCGTACCCCCGGCTGGAGGCGGGCGGGCACGGCGGTGAACGGCGGCTTGAGGGAGAGCGCGATGCGCAGCCGCCCGGGCTCGCGGCCCACCGCTTCCAGGGCGTTGATGGCCTCCGGCCGGTGCGGATCGCGCTCGTGGTTGCCGCTCGCCGCATCGAGCAGCAGGGCCGCGTCGGCGACCGTGCGGGCGAGGGTGCCGTTGACGGTGATGCCCTGGAAGGACTCGCCGCGCGGCCAGGTGGAGATGCGGCCGCGCTGCGGCTTGATGCCGACGAGGTGGGTCCAGGAGGCGGGGATGCGCACGGATCCGGCGCCGTCGGAGCCGAGCGCGGCGGGCACGAGACCGGCGGCCACGGCGGCGGCCGACCCGCCGGACGAGCCGCCGGGCGTGTGCTCCGGATGCCACGGATTGCGGGTCGCGCCGAAGGCGGGCCCCTCGGTGAAGGGCCACTGCCCGAACTCGCAGGTGTTGGTCTTGCCGACGACCACGGCCCCGGCCGCCCGCAGCCGCCGTACGGCCTCCCCGTCCTCCGCGACCGGCGGGAACTCCCCGTCACAGCCGAAAGCGGTCGGCTCACCGGCCACGTCCATGTCGTCCTTGACGGCCACGGGCACGCCGAGCAGCGGTTTGCGCACCCCGGCGGCCAGTTGCCGGTCCGCCGCGTCGGCCTCGGCGAGGGCGGCCTCGGCGCGCACGACCCGGAAGGCGTTGAGGGAGGGCTGCGTCGCCTCGATCCGCGCGAGGGCCTGCTCGACGAGCGCCCGGGAGGTGGTCTCCCCCTCGGCGAGAGCTCGGGCGGACTCCGCCAGGCCTGCGGCACGGTCGAGCGTCATACGGGACACCTCTCCGGGACGGCGTTGTCTACTGAACGGTAACGTCCCATGGGCCGAAGCGGTACGGCATCTCGAACATCCCTTCCCTCGGCGGCGATTCGCCAGAAACACAACCGCCGCGCAGGTGTCATCCAGGCCTGCTCAGTCCATTGACGCACACAGGGCTCACCTTCACCTTCTGGCCGACTTGTCGAACTCTGTTTGATATACCGGACATCAGGGTTTTCAGTGGGACCAAGGAGCCGCACGTGAGAACTCGACGCCCCGCCCGTCCCGCCGCAGGGAGCTGTCTCCAGGGTGGAGAAGCGAAGTTGGTCCGCTCCTGGTCCGGATCCCAGGTCCGGCTGTCGTTCCTGGGCTGAGCGGCGCGGCTCGGGGAGGCGCGGACGGTGTGCCACGTGCTAGCGTTGCGCTTTTGCTGTGCCGCTGTGTCGGCGCTCCGTTGAGTGTCGCTGGTCGGCGGCCGCGTCCCCGCCGCGCCTTCCTCGGTACGGTCCCTTCGCAGGAAGGCTCTCTGTGAGCGATTCAGCACGTGCCGATGCCCGGCAGCAGGGCGATGTGTCCGAGGCGTCGCGCGCCACTCCGGCAGGACCCACCGCGGTGTCCTTCGCCGAGCTGGGGCTGCCGTCCGAGGTTCTGCGGGCGCTCGATGAGCAGGGCGTGACGGTGCCCTTCCCCATCCAGGCGGCGGCGCTGCCGAATGCGCTCGCGGGACGGGACGTCCTGGGCCGGGGCCGCACAGGATCCGGCAAGACGCTCGCCTTCGGCCTGGGGATGCTCGCCCGGACGGCCGGGCAGCGCGCGCAGCCGAAGGAGCCGCTGGCGCTCGTTCTGGTGCCCACCAGGGAGCTGGCGCAGCAGGTCGGTGAGGCGCTCACCCCGTACGCCGAGGCGCTGCGGCTGCGGCTCGCGACCGTGGTGGGCGGCGTGTCCATCGGACGGCAGGCAGCCGTGCTGCGGGATGGCGCCGAGATCGTCGTCGCCACGCCCGGTCGGCTGCACGACCTCATCGAGCGCAAGGACTGCGGACTGGGACGGGTGCGCATCGTGGTCCTGGACGAGGCCGACCAGATGTGTGACATGGGGTTCCTGCCGCAGGTCATCGGGGTCCTGGACCAGGTGCGTCCCGACGGGCAGCGGATGCTGTTCTCCGCCACCCTCGACGGCGACGTCGACCAGCTGGTGCAGCGCTACCTGCGCGACCCCGCCGTCCACTCGGTGGACCCTTCGTCCAGCGCCGTCTCCGCGATCGAGCACCACGTCTTCGTCGTGCACGGCCCGGACCGGTACGCCGTGACCACGGAGATCGCCGCCCGGGACGGCCGCGTTCTGCTGTTCCTGGACACCAAGCACGGCGTCGACCAGCTCACGCGGCATCTGCGGGCCAGCGGCGTGGCCGCCGCCGCCCTGCACAGCGGGAAGTCCCAGCCGCAGCGCACCCGGACCCTGGCCCAGTTCAAGAACCGGCAGATCACCGCGCTGGTATCGACGAACGTCGCCGCACGCGGCCTGCACGTCGACGACCTCGACCTCGTGGTCAACGTCGACCCGGCCACCGACCCGAAGGACTATCTGCACCGCGCGGGCCGCACGGCCCGGGCCGGCCGCTCCGGCACCGTCGTGACACTCGTCCTGTCGGGACAGCGCCGCGAGACGAGCCAGGTCATGGCGGACGCCGACGTCGCCCCCAAGGTCAGCAAAGTGCGGTCCGGCGAGGCGGAGCTGAGCCGGATCACCGGCGCCAGGGCCCCCTCCGGAAAGCCTCTCGACGGCGGACCGGCCGTACCGCGCCCCAAGAACCACAACATCCCGTTCGGCGGCCTGGGCAGCACCAAGGACGCGAAGAGCGGTTCCGGTGGCAGGTCGTCCTCCCGCAAGAGCAGCGAAGCCCGCAAGCTCGCGGAGGCCCGTAAGGCGGCCCGGGTGCGGCGCGGCGGCTGAGCCGGCTTCGCGAGCTGCCGGCGGCGTCTTCGTCCGCGCTGCTGGACGAATACGCCGACCCGCCTCGCCACGGCAGCCCCGGGAGCGGTGCAGGAACGCCTGCCCGAGCAGCCGACCCGCCGCACGAAGACCCTCCCCGGTGCGAAATACTTTCCCGATGAGTCCACGCACCTCCCCGGTCAGCCAGCCGATCACGATACGGAGGGCCGTCGCGCGGGATGCCAAACGGCTCACACGGCTCGTGCGCGGCTCAGGCGCCTACGAGGGCAAGTACGCAGCCGCGGTCGCGGGCTACCGGGTCGGTCCTGATTACATCGAGGCCCACCGTGCCTTCGTGGCCGTCGGCGCCGACGAGCATGGAGGCCGGGTCCTCGGGTTCTACTCGCTAGTCCTCGCTCCACCGGAGCTCGACCTGCTGTTCGTCGCCGACGACGTGCAGAAGCGGGGCATCGGACGGCTGCTCGTGGCGCATATGCAGTCCGAGGCCCGTGCCGCCGGGATCGACCGTCTCAGGGTCGTGTCGCATGTTCCCGCCGAGGACTTCTATCGCCGTGTTGGTGCGGTGCGGACCGGGACCGTGTTCGCGAACCCGCCCGCCGTGCCGTGGGACCGTCCCGAATTCGAGTTTCGCATTCCTTCGGAATGACGCTTTCTGAGCCAATCCTCGTGCGGGCGGGTCCAGCCGTTTTGCCGGTTGCAGAGGTTCTGGCCCGTTGCTCCAGAAACCGGCGCCGTGCATCGACGGCGGTCGTCCGCGCTTCGCCCACGCCGGCCACCCGGGCTTTGGCGGAGCCGGTTGCCGTCGTATGCTCCGCACCGCTTAATCTTACAACTTGTAGTAATTGGCGAGAGTGGCAGTGGGCCCCAGGCCAGGCCCTTCACGCGTCATGGCGGGGCCGGTCGGCTTCGCAGCGGCGAGCAGGCCTGTGCCTGGCTGAGGAGTGGCGAGGATGAGTGAACACCGGCGCCGACCGTCGGGGAGGACCGAGCCGTCCGGCTCGGACGGTGTACCGTACGGCGGCCGTGCCGAGGCGCGCAGGGCTGCGCGGGCGGGGGACAGGCGGGGCCACCGCGCGGCGGACAGGCCTCGTGCGGCGGCCGGGCGTTCCGGCCGGGCGGCCGCGCGGCGCACGAATGCGGCACGTTCCGGCCGGCGCCTGATCGACTACCCACGTGCGGGCAAGCGGGGCGTGCGGCGGTGGCTGCCCTCGTGGAAGCAGATGCTGGGCACCTTCCTGCTCTTCTTCGGGGGCTTGCTGGGCCTGTTCTCGTACGCCTACGCCACGACGAGGATTCCGAGTGCGAATCCCAGCACCCAGCAGCAGAGCAACACCTATTACTGGTCCGACGGCTCGGTGATGGCCACGCAAGGCTCGACCAACCGGCAGAACGTCGACCTGGCCCAGGTGCCCAAGGCGGTGCAGTGGGACTTCCTGGCCGCGGAGAACGCCACCTTCTACTCCGACCCCGGCATCGACACGCAGGGCATGCTGCGTGCCGTCTACCACATGGCCACGGGCGGCGAGGTGCAGTCGGGATCCACCATCACCCAGCAGTTCGTGAAGAACACCTACCTCGACCAGAGCCAGTCGGTCACCCGCAAGTTGAGGGAGATCATGATCTCCCTCAAGATCGGTGGGCAGATGTCCAAGCAGCAGATCCTGCAGGGCTATCTCAACAGCTGCTACTACGGGCGGGGCGCGTACGGCATTGAGGCCGCGGCCAACACCTACTATCACGTCCACGCCTCCCAACTGACCGTCAGCCAGGGCGCGTTCCTCACGGCCACGGTCAATGAGCCGAGCGTGATGATGCTCGCCGACACCGACCCGCAGGCCAAGGCGCAGGCCACGGCGCGCTGGACGTACGTCCTGCAGCGCATGGCCAAGATCCACAAGATCACCGATGCGCAGGAACAGCAGTACCTGGCCGCCGGATTCCCCACGCCCAAGCCCTACACGCCGTCGGCGGGGATGTCAGGGCAGACCGGCTATCTGGTGCAGACGGCGCAGAAGTACGTCGAGGCCCATACGTCCCTCACCGACCAGCAGCTCGGCCACGGCGGCTACCAGATCTACACCACCTTCGACAAGAAGAAGGTGAAGGCGCTGGCGGCGTCGGTCGCGGCGATGCAGAAGAAGCACCTCGACCCGAAGCACCGCTCGGCCGACAAGGATGTCCAGGTCGGTGCGGCGTCGGTCGATCCGTCGAGCGGTGCGGTCGTGGCGCTGTACGGCGGAGCGGGCTGGGACAAGGGCCACTGGACCGACAACGCCGACGCCAAGGGGGTGCCGGTCGGCTCCACCTTCAAGCCGTTCGACCTGGCCGCCGCCCTTGACCACGGCGCCGTACTCTCCCCGGGCCACTCGCCTTCACCGATCACCCCGGACTCCAAGTTCAACGGCGACGACGGCATCACCATCAAGAACCAGCAGGGCCAGGAAATGCCGAACCCGGGTGACCCCACGGGGCTCCTGCACCAGCGCAACGACGTTTCCACGAAGTGGGGCTACATCACCCTGCGCAAGGCCATGGAGCAGTCGGTGAACACCCCGTACGTCCAGCTCGGCGAGTACGTCGGCTACGACAACGTGGAGAACGAAGCCCTCAAGGCGGGACTGCTGCGGGGCAGCCTGCAGTACGACACCCCCGGCTTCTACATCGGCACCTCCACCCCCTCGGCGATCCGCATGGCCGGCGCGTACGCCACCTTCGACGACGGCGGCGTCCAGCACGAGCCGTACTCGGTGACCAAGGTCATCGCCGACGGCCGGCAGCTGCCCGGATTCGAGGCGCCCAAGGGGACGACAGCCATGCCCGCCTCGACCGCCGACACCGTCACCGACGTGCTGCAGGACGTGGTCAAACACGGCACGGGCACGAACGCCCAGGCGCTGGGCCGCCCGGCGGCCGGCAAGACCGGCACCACCGACGACTACAAGTCCGCCTGGTTCATCGGGTACACCCCGCAACTGGTCACGTCGGTCAGCATGTTCAAGGAGGATCCGAAGAAAGCCGGTCTGCAGTCGATGCAGGGCGTCGGCGGCTACTCCAAGGTCTTCGGCGCCGACATGCCCACCGAGATCTGGACCGGCTACATGACCGCCGCTCTGAACGGCCGACCCGTCCAACAGTTCCCGCCCGCACCCCAACTCGGCCAGAGCAGCGACGAGTACGGCGCCCCCTCGCCGACCCCCTCCGCCACCGCGAGCACGCCGTCGGCCACCCCAACGGCACCGAGCCCCACCACCGGAACATGCCACGGGCGGAAGAAGGACTGCCCCAGCCCGACCCCGACCGACACCGCCGGCCCCACCACCGGCGGCGGCTCGACCGGCGGTGCGGGCGACGGCGGGCTGATCGGCGGCACCACCGGTGGCAGCACCTCACCCACACCGACACCCACGCCGAGCCCCACTGGCCGCGGCCGGCATCCGTAACCAACGAGCCGACGTCGCCGCCGGCTCCGACCCGATGGCAGAGGACCACGAATGCCCGAACGACCAGGCGGTGGTCCTCCGCTTGGTGCACACGTCCAACCGGCTTACGTCATGCGGGTGTTCAGCCGGTGAACGCGGCCGTCCCGTTCGGGACGCCGAGCCCGGACGGGCCGTCGTACCCGGTGGTGCCGGTGCAGAGGTAGGAGCCGCCGCAGCTGCCGTTGGAGCCGCTGGTGACGTCGTACAGCGCCGAGGTGTGCGCGTACGGGAAGGACGCGGGGTAGGAACCGGCGGACGGGGCGCCGCCCAGTGCGTACGTCGCTGCGACCAGCGGGGAGGAGGCGCTGGTGCCGCCGAAGACCATCCAGCCGGTGGCCGAGCGGTAGCTGTCGTAGACCGCGACACCGGTGTTCGGGTCGGCGACCGCGGACACGTCCGCCACCGTGCGGTTGGTGCAGCCGGTGTCCTTCTGCCAGCTGGGCTTGGCGTCGTACGTGGAGCAGCCGGAGCCCGCACCGCTCCACACGGTGTCGGTCCAGCCGCGCGAGGTCGACGCGGTCTTCAGGGACGTACCGCCCACCGCCGTCACGTACTTGGACGCGGCCGGGTACTCCACGCCGTAGCCGTTGTCGCCGGAGGAGACGGTGATGGCGACACCCGGGTGGTTGAAGTAGCTGGAGTCGTACGTCGAGTCACTGGAGGACTCGGAGCCGCCGTAACTGTTGGAGACGAACTTCGCGCCCAGCCGTACAGCGGTGTTGACGGCCGTGCCGAGGTGGGTCATGGACGCCGAACTGGCCTCCACCAGCAGGATCTTGCAGTTCGGGCAGGCCGCGCTGACCATGTCGAGGTCGAGGGATATCTCCTCGGCCCAGCCGGAGTCGCCGCGCGGGTAGCTGGTGCCGCCGCTCTGGCCGACCTTCTTGAAGCAGCCGTTGGCGGTGGTGCAGGCGGACAGGCCGTACTGGGAGCGGTAGGTGGCGAGGTCGGCCTCGGCGTTGGGGTCGTCGTAGGCGTCGACGATCGCCACCGTCTGGCCCGAACCCCCGCTCGCGGAGGGCAGGTTGTACGCCGACTGCAGCGAGGCGGGGCCGTAGCCGGAGGGTGCGGCGGCGGCCGTCAGGTCGCTCTCGGCGTGCGCCGATTTCGGGGTGCCGGCGGTGACCTGAAGGGCGTTGCAGGCCATCTCGCCCTTCTGCGTCGGGGCCGCGCAGGCGTGGGCGACGGTGACACCGTGGGACGGGGAGGCGGTGGCCTGGGCTGCGTGGCCGAGCGGGGCGGCCAGGGCGAGGGCGGCCGTGGCGAGCGTGGCCACGGCGGTAAGGGAAACGGTTCTGCGCAACGTACGTCCTTCACATAGCGGGTGAACCGGGAAGGGCTGTGGGGGGTGCGCGGTACGACCTCGGTGCGGGGTGTGCACCGTGATCGCGCAGACCGTACGGATGTCGCGGTCACGACAACAAGGTGGCGGTTGAATCAGGAACGTTCCTTTGCTCTTCCTGGGGCGTTCATGTGCTGTTACTGAGTAAGTCGTGGCCGAAATTCGGCCCTACCGTGGCTTGACCGACGTGGGTGCCTCCCGAAATCCAACCTCGGGCCGGCTCCACCGCGAGGAACCCGCGCCGAGCCGGCCGCCCAGCTTCCCGGAACGCTGATGTACGTCCTGCACCTGGTCCTGCGATAGATCCTATCTATAGCGCTCATTCGATGGGTGAGTAGGGCGTCACGTCTCCATGGGTCTCTCAAATACCGTGTCTGTTCCCTTCCTTGGGTCAATCTCGCCCCAGCTATAGACGCAGCCATCCTATGTCTCCTATAAATCCATCCGATGTCTCCCTCGATTCATGGAGCCGCACCCATGTCCTCTGCCTCCCTCAGCAGACGCTCTCTGATGAAGGCCGCCGCCCTTGCCGGGGGAGTGGCGGCCTTCGGGCTGCCGCAGATCCTGTGGCCCTCCACCGCCGAGGCGTACGCCGTCCCCTCGAAGATGGACTGGTGGTACCAGGCCAGGTTCGGGATGTTCATCCACTTCGGGTCCTACTCGCAGCTCGGCCAGGGGGAGTGGGCTTTCGACAGCCAGCAGTGGAGCAAGGCGGACTACCAGAGTCAGGTCACCAAGCAGTTCAACCCCACCCAGTTCAGCGCCGCCACCATCGCCGAACTGGCCAAGAACGCTGGCATGAAGTACCTCGTGATCACCTCCAAGCACCACGAGGGCTTCGCGATGTGGGACTCCGACGTCGCGGGGTTCACCGACACCACCGGCACGAGGCAGTACAACCTGCACGACTACAACGGCGTCCAGACCGACCTCCTCCTGGACCTCAAGAGGGAGTGCGAGAGCCGTGGCATCAAGTTCTGCCTGTACTACTCGATACTCGACTGGAACCACCCGTCCCAGACGGACCGTCACCAAAGCGGTCTCACCACGATGTCCTCGCAGGCCGCCCGCACCGCCTACATCGCCGATCTGAAGGCGCAGCTTCAGGAACTGCTGGACCGCTACGACCCGGCACTGCTGTGGTTCGACGGCGACTGGTTCGGCGAGCCTTCCAGCCCCACCCTGGAGGACTGGTGGCTGAAGTCGGACGGCATCGACCTCTACAACTGGCTGATCGCCCGCAAGCCCGGCCTCATCGTCAACGAAAGGGTCAAGCGGGACCACGGTCTCGGCGACTACGCGGTCGCGGAGTTCGGGATCCCCTCCGCGCCGATGAGCCGGCCGTGGGAGCGGTGCGCCACCATGAACGGCGCGTGGGGTTACAACGCGGGGCGTGAGAACTCCTATCGATCCGTCAAGGACATCCTCCAGGAACTCATCACGGTGGTCTCCCGGGACGGCAACCTCCTGTTGAACATCGGCCCCAAGGGCGACGGATCGGTCACCGCCGGATCCCAGACCGTCCTGAACGGCCTGGCCTCATGGATGTCGACGCACAGCGACAGCATTCACGGCACCAGCGGCAGCCCGTTCGCCACCGAACCCTCATGGGGGAAGGTCACCAAGAAGGACGGCAAGCTCTTCGCCCACGTCTTCACCTGGCCCACGAACGGCCGGCTGCGGATCCCGGCGATCGACAACACGATCAGCCGCGTCTACCTGCTGAACAACCCCTCGGTGTCACTCCCGTACACCGTCACCGACCAGATCGACGTCACCGTGCCGGCCACCGCGCCGAACGCCGACGTCCCCGTGGTGTGCGTCGAGGTCCAGGGCATGCCCGTGAGCGTTTCCGCGGCGGTGACCTCGGACGTCAACTACGAAGGTGCCCGCGCCGTCCTGCCGTTGGGCAGCTACACGTCCTCCCAGTTGTCCGCCGCCGGCCTGGCGCCCGCCACGGCATCGTCCGTCCTGGTACCCGACGGCTATCAGGTGACGGGCTACCTGGGCGACAACTTCACCGGCACCGCCTGGACGTTCACCTCGAACACCCCCGACCTTCGGGTCACCGGCAACAACGACGTCATCAGATCACTGAAGGTGACGTTCCGGCCCGACAAGTACTTCCGCCTGACCAATGTCACGAACCACCTCGTGCTGGACAGCGGTGGCGACGTCGCGAGCGGATCGAACCTCAAGCAGTGGGAGGCGGTGGACAGCACCAATCTCCAGTGGCAGGCGGTCGAACTCGGGAACGGCTACTACCGGCTCGTCAACCGCACCAACGGCATGGTGGCCGACGGCTGGGGCGCCACCGGCAACGGCGACCCGGCCCGGCAGAAGGCCTGGGACGGCGGCAACACCCAGCAGTGGCAGATCGTCCACCGCGGGCAAGGCCGGTACTCGATCGCCAACCGCAGTACGGGACTGGTCCTCGACGGCGGCGGAATGGTCGCCGAAGGGGCCGTGACCAAGCAGTGGGCGTGGCAGCAGAGCACCAACCTGCTGTGGATGTTCAGCCCGGTCGGCTGACCGGCGCCGCCCCGGTGGCATCCCTGATGTCCAGCCCCGCGAGGGCGTGCGCACGTACGTCACGTGGGCTGGCGCCGAGTTCACGGCGGCAGGCCTTGTTGAAGGCCTGGAGGTCGGCGATGCCCACGGCCGCGGCGATGGCGGTGATGGAAAGGGTGGACGACAACAGGAGGTGGCGGGCGCGTTGAAGGCGTCGGTGCCGGATGTACGACACGACCGTGAGTCCGGTTTCGGCACGGAACACGCGCGTCAGATGGGTGTGGGAGATTCCGACGGCGTGAGCGACCTCCGGTACGGACAGCGGTCCGGCCAGGTGTTCCTCGACGTAGGCCTGTGCGGCGGCCACGAAGGGGTGGCGGCGCCCGGCTCCCTCGCCCCTCGGCAACTCGGCGATGCGCCACAGAGCGGTCCAGACCTCGGCCGTGGCTCGCGGGGGAGAGGTCGGCATGGCCGTGACGGCGTGTCGCAGCAGATCGGCCAGGCGGGTGCTCTCGGCCGCGGCGTCCTGCATCACCGGCACCACCCGCGCGGTTCCGCCGTCGGGCAGCCGCAGATGGACGTAGAAATGCTCCGACCTGCCCCGGTAGTGAAAGTGCACCTCGGTGTTCGGTGGCACCAGGCTGACGTGGCCGGGGCGTATGGGGTGGACCGACTGCCCGAGGGACAGGGCACCCTCGTAGTGGTAGAGGTGCAGCTGCCACAGGTCGGGCAGCCGGAAGACGTCGTGGGCGGTGGAGACGCCGTGAACCCCGATACCGGCAGCGACCACGGTGGGCGTCTCGTCGAGCCGTAGCGTCACATGCTTCACGAGGTCGGAAAACTACCAGCACTGGACGATTTCAGCCCACGACCGAGCCGGACTCGGCACGTACGTTCGTCGCATGTCAACCAGTAAGCAACTCCTGACATCGGTTCAGGTGGCGCGCTTCGTCGCGCAGGGATACCTGCGCCTGGACGGGGTGGTGCCGCAGGAGATCAATGAAGGGGCCATCGCGGCCCTGACCGAGGGCCTGCCGGAAGTGTCCTACGGCACCCCGCTGGGCGGGGCGTTCGCGCCGGACACCTTCGTCCACGAACTGCTCGCCCTGCCGGTCGTCGCGGGCGCCGTCGAGAGCCTGGTCGGCCCCGAGCCCACCGTCGACCACCATGCGGTTCATGTGCGCGAGCCGCACGAGGGACAGGCGCAGCCGCTCCACGCAGACGCGATCATCGATGTGCGGCCGGATGCGTTCGACATCCAGCTCATGTACTACCCGCACGAGGTGACCGCCGAGATGGGCGGCACCCTCAGCGTGCCCGGAAGCCATCTGCGCAGGATCAACGAGACGGACGTCGGCCGCGTCCAGAACCTCAAGGGCCAGACCCGTCTGACCTGCCCGGCAGGCACGGTCGTTCTCTTGCACCACGGCATCTGGCACGGTGGCCGCCGCAACGACACCGCGGGCCGCCGCTACATGTACAAGCTCCGCCTCAACCCGACCGTGCCGCAGGTGCGTCTGTGGGACCTCTCCGATCTGCACGACCCCGCGGTGACCGCGGAACTCAACACGTACTTCCCCTGGTACGAGTGGGCCACGGGCCGACTGGAGGTCCACAACCGGGTCCTGCTGTGGCGGGCCCTGACCGGTGACGACTCGTTCGACGTCGAGTACTGGGTCACGCGCGTCAGCAACCGGCCGACCCTGAAGAGGAGCCACGCATGAGGCAGCAGGTTCTGGTCCTCTACCTCGCCACGTCCGCGCTGGACTCTCCCGTGGTGGGCTGGTCCCGATACGACGGGACCGGCCGGACCCGTCCGACGACCGGTGACAGCGACGAGCCGCCCTACGCCACAGGGCTTGCCGCACTGCACGACGGGTGGCGTCTGTTCCAGGCCTCCCAACTGCTGCCACCGCAGCCCGGCCACGAGTACGACGTCTCCTTCCTCAAGCACGAGTTCTTCTTCGAGAAGGTGGAGGACGGCTTGGGCCCTTGATCCGGCGATCAGTGCGGCTGCTCGTCGAGGGACTGCGCGCACCAGATCGTCTTGCCGTTGGTCGTGTGCCGGGTGCCCCAGCCCTCGGTGAGCTGGGCGACGAGCAACAGGCCCCGGCCGCCCTCGTCGAAGGCGCGGGCCCGGCGCAGGTGCGGAGCGGTGTTGCTGGCGTCGGAGACCTCGCAGATCAGGGAGGTGTCCCGGATCAGCCGCAGCGTGATCGGCGGCTCGCCGTATCGGATCGCGTTGGTGACCAGCTCGCTGACGACCAGTTCGGTGACGAAGGCGGCCTCCTCCAGGCCCCAGGCGTCCACCTGGTCGACGGCGAACTTCCTGGCGAGCGGCACCTGGGCGGTGTCGGGCTCGACGTCCCAGTCGGCGACGTGGCGGGGATCCAGCGCGCGAGTGCGAGCGAGGAGCAGGGCGGCGTCGTCCGTACGGCGTTCGGGGAGCATGGCGTCGATCACCGTGTCGCACAGGGCCTCCAGTGAGGTGGCCGAGCGGTTCAGGACCGCATGCAGTTCGGCGATCCCTACGTCGACGTCGCGCTCGCGGCTTTCCAGCAGTCCATCGGTGTAGAGGGTCAGCAGGCTGCCCTCGGGCAGCTCCAGCTCGGTGGCCTCGAAAGGCAGCCCCCCGATGCCGAGCGGTGGCCCCGGATGGGCAGGTACCGGGCTCCTGGTGCCGTCCGGGGAGATGATCAGTGGCAGGGGATGGCCGGCGCTGGCCAGCGTGAGGCGGCGGGAGACGGGGTCGTACACCGTGTACAGGCAGGTGGCCCCGGACTCGCCCGTCGGCTGGAAGTCGCCGGTGGCCTGGAGGTCGCTGGCGAGGTGCAGGACCAGGTCGTCCAGGTGGGTCAGCAGCTCGTCCGGCGGCAGGTCCACGTCGGCGAGCGTGCGGACCGCCGTGCGCAGCCGGCCCATGCTGGCCGAGGCGTGCAGTCCGTGACCGACGACATCACCGACGACCAGGGCGACCCGGGCACCGGACAGCGGAATGACGTCGAACCAGTCACCGCCCACTTCCGCGCCGGTCCCGGCGGGCAGGTAGCGGGATGCCACCTCGACCGCCTCCTGGCTGGGCAGCCCCTGCGGCAGGAGGCTGCGCTGCAGGGTCAGCGCCGTCGTGCGCTCACGCGAGTACCGGCGGGCGTTGTCGATGGCGACGGCGGCCTTCGCGGTCAGCTCTTCGGCGAGGATCAGGTCGTCGGCGGTGAAGGCCTCGGGCCGGTCGAGGCGGGAGAAGGCGACGACGCCGAGCAGCGCGCCGCGGGCCCGGAGCGGCACGGTGATCCGGCCGGTCAGCCCCTCCGCGGCCAGGGACTCGTCGATCACCGGGTTGTCCGGCGGCCAGTGCGCCGGGTCAGCGGCGAGTCCGGGCCCGAAGGCCCATTCGCCGCCCTCGCCGGGCTCGGCGGCGAGCTGGACCGTGGACCTGCCCGTGGCCATGCAGCGGGCCGCGACAGAACCGGGAGTGTGGCCGACCGGCGGCGTGGGCCCGGGAGCGCGGTCGGTGTCCTCGTTCGCGCTGTGCTGGGCGGCACGGCTGAGCACGATCGTCTCGCCGGGGCCGAACGCGGACACGGAGGGCGGCTCCTGCCCACGCAGTACCTCGTCGAAGAGATCCACGGTGACGAGGTCGGCGAATCCCGGCACGGGAGTGTCGGCCAGTTCCTGGGCGGTGCCGATCACGTCGAGTGTCCGGCCGATGCCTCCGCTGGCCTTGTTGAGGAGGAGCAGGCGTTGCCGGGCCCAGTACTCGGCGCTCATGTCGAATCCCCAGTTGGCGACCGCGCGGACCCTGCCCTCGGCATCCCGGACGGGCCAGATGCTGGTGGCCCAGGCGTTGGCGTAGTTGCTGCCACGCGGCTGGAAGACCGTGATGAGACGCATGGGCTCGCCCGTCCTCGCCACTTGGGCGAGCGCGTCGGTGTAGGGCTTGTCGTCCCTTTCGGGGAACAGGGTGCGGTCGAATTCGGGGAGCACTTCGCGGTACTTCCTGCCGAGCACCTGCGCCTCTGTGTGCGCGATCACCCGGGCCGAGGAGGCGTTGATCCACAGGAACCGCAGATGGGGGTCGTAGACGCCCAGCGCGAAGGGGCTCTGCTCGAAGGCCCGATCGGCGATCACCGGGCGGCGTCCCCAGCGCTGGATGGTCAGCGCGTGGCCCAGCACCCGGCTGTCGGGGCCGAACAACGGGTGAGCGGCCACCACGGTGTCCAGCGTGGAGCCGTCCCGGTGGCGCAAGGGGAGGAAATCCGTGGGGTCGGGACCGGCTCCGTATCCCTCGGGGAAGCCGGGTGGCGGTGGATCGACCAGCAGATCGGCCACGGGGCGGCCGACGGTCTCCTGCGCCGTCCAGCCCAGCAGCAGCCGGGCCCCCTCGCTCCAGCCGCTCACCAAACCGTCGGGGCCCACCACGGCAACGGCAGTGGGGGCGTCCTGCTTGCCGGCCATCTCCACGCGCCATGCCTCCGTCCGGACATCCGTGCCCGTCAGGGCTGGTTTCCAGCGGCTGCCTCCAGCCTAGGTCGTCCCGCGGTCCACGGCGCTCCGGCCGGTGCGTACGGGCTGACAGGTGCCGGAGTGAAGGGGCTCGGGCCTTCGCGCCCCCGCTCGACAGCAGCCGCCATACGTCCCCGGAGGTGAGCCCGGCTCCATGCCGTACGTCACGGGGGCACCGGTCGGGGTCGGGGCGTCCCGGAGTACCGGGGCGGCGCGACCCCGAGCAGGTGCCGCGCCGCTTGACGAGTCCAGCCCGGCCGACCGCCTGCCAAGACGTGAGGCGGGCGTGAACCGGTGCAGGCATCCGACGGACTCCCCGATTCCCAGCGAGTCCGTCCAGGCCGTTCGCGGTGTCGCGGGCGGCCTGTTCGGCTCCTCCGGGGACGTCCTGAGCAGGGGCGCGGTAACCAGGTGGGCCGGGCCCTCATCCCTGGCGGGGCCGCAGGTCGTGGCTACGGCCCCCCTCGGGTGTCAGGGTCAGGACGACGGGTCGCCGTACAGGAGGCCGCGTCCGTTGGTGCCGATGTAGACGCGGCCGTAGGTGTCGGGGTCGCCGGTGATGACGCCTACGGCTCCGATGGCGCCCCACTGGTGGGCGTCGTCGTTGACGCGGAGCCAGGTGGCGCCCTTGTCGGTGGAGCGGAAGACTCCGGTGACGTTCTTGACGGTGCCGATCAGGTACAGCGCCTGATAGCCGGTGCCCGGCTTGGCCTTGCCGAAGCCGAGGGCGGAGGCGGACTGCACCGAGCCGAGCGTGATGAAGGTCCGGCCGCCGTCGGTGGAGTGCAGCAGCCCGTTGCCACCGCCGGAGATCCACAGGTCGCCGGCGACGCCGGGGACGGCGGTGAGCCGGCCGGAGGGCAGGTTGCCGGCCCGGGCGGTGAAGGTCGCGCCGCCGTCGGTGCTGGCGTAGAGCGTGCCACCGGACAGGGAGTAGAACGTGCCGGCCGAGGAACGGTCGGCGACGACCACGGCGTCGGTGCCCAGGCCGCCGACCCTCGACCAGCTCGCGCCCTTGTCGGTCGAGCGGTACGGGGCCTGGCCGGCCTCGGTCCACACGATGGTGGAGCCGTCCGCCGAGAGCGCGACATGGCCGTCCTGGGCGGCGGCCACCGGCTCCGCCGGGAAGCCCTTCCAGGTGCTGCCGCCGTCGGTGGAGTAGGCGCCGTCCTGCGCGCCGCCCCGGCCGACGCGGACCATCACCGCGGGGTTGGACTGGGCGAAGTCGATGTCGGTGCTGTTGCTCATCAGCGGATTCGTCAGCCGCCCGGAGGGCACCTTGGTCAGCGAGTCGTGCCGGAAGCCGCCCTGGTCGCCCATGGCGGTGATGACGGTGGCGCCGCCGGGCGGGGCGATCGCGTCCATCAGCGCGGTCTCCTCCAGCCCGCGGGCCCCGCTGCTCCAGTGGCTGGTGCCGCCGCGGTCGGAGGCGTTGGCGTCCTTGCTGCGCATGATGCCGTTGCCGGTGCCGTACAGCACGTGCCCGGAGTCGAAGGGGTCGATGGCCAGGGCGGTCATCCAGTGCCCGGTGCGGGTGCCGACGTAAGGCGCGGCGGAGGCGCTGCGGACCGACTTGCCGGCCAATGGCTTCCAGGTCGTACCGCCGTCGGTGCTGCGGTAGATCTCATCCTCGGGGTACCAGCGGTCGAGGGTGGTGACCATCACCGTGGACGGCTTGCGCGGGTCGACGGCCAGACCGGAGAACCCGTAGGACCCCTGGGACGGGGAGATGTTCTTCCACGCCCCGCTCGCCGGCGTGTACTTCCACACCGAACCGCCCGTCACGCCGTTGGGGCCGAGGGCGTCGGTGTACGTCAGGTACAGCGAGCCGTCACCGGAGACCACGCCGTGCTGCGGCAGCCGGCCGGTGGGCTGCCCGGAGACGGCCTGCCAGGTGTTGCCGCCGTCGGTCGAGCGGTACAGGGAGGTGGACTTGTCGTTCACGCCGACGTAGACCGTCCTGCTGCCGGCCGGGCCGTACGTCACGAAGGAGATGCCGGCGCCGCTGCCCGCCCCGTCCTTGACGGGGAACGAGGAAACCTGCCGCCATGTCACGCCGTGGTCGGTGCTGCGCCACAGGCCGTTCCTGCGGGTGCCCAGCAGCAGGGTGCCGTGGTGCGCGGGGTCGATCACGAGCCGTTCGCCCGCCCCGCGGCCGTCCTCGTTGCCGCCCACCTTGAAGGGCAGGTTCGTGCGCTGGAAGGTGCGGCCCCGGTCGGTGGAGCGCAGGATCGCGCCGTTGCCCGCCCACTGGTTGGTGTACGTGCCCGCCGAGAGGTAGAGCCGCCTGGGGTCGACGGGGTCGGTGGCCACCGCGTCGACACCGAGCAGGTTCCAGTCCTTCTCGCCGATCCAGTCGGTCAGCGGGATCCACTGCTCGGCCCCGGTGTCCCAGCGGTAGGCGCCGCCCATGTCGGTGCGCGCGTACAGCAGGCCCTTCTCCCGCGGGTTGAACACCAGCCCGGTGACATAACCGCCGCCCACCACCTGGGCGTTCTTCCACTCATACGGTCCGGCCGCGGCCGTGGTCCGCGCGGTGCCGGTCCCTTCCGCCTGGGTCCCGGCCGTCTTCACCAGTTTCCACTGCTGGTTGGTGCTGCCCCGGCTCGGATACTGGACGACTGCCGTGCCCTGGGCGGTGGAGCCTCCGAAGACGTCCAGGACCTGGCCGCTCCTGCGGGAGGTGAGGGTGACGGCGTCGGAACCGCTCACCTCCTTGATCTGCCACTCCTGGGAGGCGGCGGAACGGTCGGTCTGCTGCTCGGCGGCGGCCCCCTGAGCGGTGGAATCGCCTGCTATGCCGAGCACTTTGCCGCTGTTGCGGTTCACCAGCTCGTAGTAGCCGTCCCCGGTGGACTTCAGCTTCCACTGCTGGTTGGCGGTGCCCTGGTCGGCCCACTGCTGGATGCGCGTGCCGTCAGCGGTGGAGAAGCCGTTGACGTCCAGCACCTTGCCGCTGCGCACGGAGACCAGCCGGTAGTAGGCGTCGCCGTCGACCGTCGCGGCCTGCGAGTCCTCCTGCGCGTACAGGAGATACGGCACGAGGACGGCGGGCACGCCGAGCAGCAGACCGGTGGCGGTCCAGCGGCGGCGGTGACGCCCGCGGCGCCCGCCGTTCGTGGGGTGGTTCATGGAGGACTGTTCTCCTTGCATGCCGTTCATGAGCGGAAAGCCGGACCCCGGCCCTCGGAACTGGCCGGGTCTGCTTCCTTGTTGTCACGGGCCTTGCAAAGGGTTGCCGTGAGCAGGGAACTTTTTCGCACCCGGCAGCCGCAGCAACGCCCCGCCCGGCGCCGGCGCTCTCGACGGCACGCCTTGCGCCTGCGGAGCGGCTGCGGACCGCGGCCACCACGGCCAGCGCGCGGCCAGCGCCGCGGGGGGCGAAGACGACGATCCGCACCTGCTGACGGAGCCCGACGGGCGCTACCGCTTCCGGGGCGTCACACCGACCCGTACCCGATCCACGACCACGGCGGTTGAGCGGTTTTCGCTGAGGGACGACGTTCGGAGGAGGGTCGCTCACACGTGGTGACCGGGGCCGCGGCGCAGCACAGGGCGCAGGTCCTCGATGACATTCGGGTCGTCCACCGTGGAGGGGATGGGCTCGTCCAGGCCGTCGGCGATGCCGCGCATCGTCTTGCGCAGGATCTTTCCGGAGCGGGTCTTGGGCAGGGCCGGTACGACGGCGACCTCCTTGAGGGAGGCGACGGCGCCGATGTGTTCGCGTACGAGCCGGACGAGTTCGGCCTCGACCTCGGCCGGTTCGCGGCGGGTGCCCGCCTTCAGGACGACGAGGCCGCGCGGGATCTGTCCCTTGAGGGGGTCGGAGACACCGATGACGGCGCATTCGGCGACGTCGGGATGGGTGGCCAGGACCTCTTCCATGCTGCCGGTGGACAGCCGGTGGCCGGCGACGTTGATGACATCGTCGGTGCGCCCCATGACGAAGACATAGCCGTCGGCGTCGGTGTGCCCGCTGTCGCCGGTGAGGTAGTAGCCGTCGAAGGCGGAGAGATAGGAGCCGATGAAGCGCTCGTCGTCGTTCCAGAGAGTGGGCAACGCCCCGGGCGGCAGGGGCAGTTTGACGACGATCGCGCCGTCGACGCCGGGCGGCACGGGCTGCCCGGAGGGGTCCAGGACGCGGACGTCCCAGCCCGGCAGCGGACGGGTGGGCGAGCCGGGTTTGACCGGGGCGGCCTCGATGCCGACCGGGTTGGCGACGATGGGCCAGCCGGTCTCCGTCTGCCACCAGTGGTCGATCACCGGAATGTCGAGGAGGGCGCTCGCCCAGTGGTAGGTCTCGGGGTCGAGGCGCTCGCCGGCGAGGAAGAGGTAACGCAGGCGGGAGAGGTCGTACTCCGCGGCGAGGGCACCCTTGGGGTCCTCCTTCCTGATCGCCCGGAAGGCGGTCGGCGCGGTGAACATGGTCTTGACGCCGTACTCGGCGGCGACGCGCCAGAACTGGCCCGCGTCCGGAGTGCCGACCGGCTTGCCCTCGTACAGCACGGTCGTGGCGCCGGCCAGCAGCGGGCCGTAGACGATGTACGAGTGCCCGACCACCCAGCCCACGTCGGATCCGGTGAACATGGTCTCGCCCCGGCCTATGTCGTACACGGCGCCCATCGACCAGTGCAGGGCCACCGCGTAGCCGCCGCAGTCGCGGACGACCCCCTTGGGTTTTCCCGTCGTCCCGGACGTGTAGAGGATGTAGAGCGGATCGGTCGCGGCCACCGGCACACAGTCGACAGGCGTCGCGGTGGCGACCAGTTCGGCCCAGTCGAGGTCGTCCGGCCCCAACTCGGCCCGCTCCTGCGGTCGTTGCACGATCACACTCTTCTCCGACCGGTGTCCGGCGAGTTCGATCGCGCGGTCAAGGAGCGGCTTGTACGGGATGACCCGCTTGCCCTCGATGCCGCAGGAGGCGGAGACGATCACCTTCGGGGCGGCGTCGTCGATGCGGACGGCGAGTTCGGGCGGCGCGAACCCGCCGAAGACGACCGAGTGGATGGCACCGATGCGGGCACAGGCCAGCATCGCGACGGCCGCCTCCGGGATCATCGGCATATAGATGACCACCCGGTCGCCGTACCCCACGCCGAGCTGCGACAGGCCTCCGGCGAAGGCGGCCACCTCGTCCCTCAACTGCGTGTAGGTGTAGGTGCGCCGCGTGCCCGTCACGGGGGAGTCGTAGACGAGCGCGGGCTGATCGCCCAGGCCGGCCTCGACATGCCGGTCGAGCGCGTTGAAGCAGACATTGAGCCGCCCGTCGGGAAACCAGCGGTAGAAGGGTGCACCGGAGGAGTCCAGGGCGCGTTGCGGAGCGACATCCCAGTCGATGCCCTCCGCGGCCCTCAGCCAGAAGCGCTCCGGGTCTTCAGTACTGGAGCGGAAGAGATCCTCGTACGTTCCCATTGCGGACTCCTTGGCGGCCGGGGCAGGTGGTAACGGCGGGCAGAACGCTGTCGGGCGCAGGTTTTTTTCTACCGTCAGCACGTCGGGTCCGGCCAGCAGAACCCGCCTTGCCTTCAGATTCGGTCCGGCCCACGCGTAGAGGTGCGCACGGACCCTGAGAACTCTCAGGTACTGCCCTGCGGACGCCGCGCCTACGGTCCTGGTACTGCCGAGAAGTGAGGGGGACGGGCTGATGGCACTGCACGGTGACGGTGTGGACGGGACCTCCACCGTACGGGACGGGTTCACGCTCGCCCGGCTGATCGATCCGGTGAGTGAGGAGACCTTCCGGCAGGAGTACTGGGCCCGGCAGCCGCTCCTCGTCAGGCGGGGTGCGCCGGGTTACTTCGCGGAGTTGCTGACTCTGGCCGACATGGACCGGGTCCTGTCGCTCTCCAATGTCCGCGACGGCGACTTCCGGGTCGTACGGGACGGCAAGGAGACGCCCGTCAACCAGCTCAACTCCCGCCGGGGCGAGGGCGGCGCGCACGGTCTGGAGGTCCTCTACCAGCATTACCGGGAGGGCTCCACCGTGGTCGTCAACGCGCTCGAGCGGCGTTTCGCGCCGCTGCAGCGGCTGGCCTACGCACTGGGTACCGAGATCACCGCGCGCATCCAGGCCAACATCTATGTGACGCCCGCAGGGAACCGCGGCTTCAAGCCGCACTACGACACCCACGACGTCTTCATCTGTCAGGTGCACGGCAGTAAGAGGTGGCAGCTCTTCGGGTCCCCGCTCGACCTGCCATTGCGCAGCCAGCCGCACAACAAATCGCTGCCTGAGCCGACGGAGCCGCTCCAGGAGTTCGACCTGTGCGACGGCGACGTGCTCTACCTGCCGCGAGGCACCCTGCACGCGGGCACCTCGAACGACCGGACGTCTGTCCACATGACACTGGGCGTGCACCCGATCCTGTGGCACGACGTGTTCGAGGAGGCCATGCGCGGCGCCGCCCACGCCGATGTCCGCTTCCGCCACGGGCTGCCCCTCGGCTTCGGCTGGGACGAGGAGGCACAGCGCACGGCGCAGGAGACCGCGGCCCGGCTGATCGCGGCGCTGGCCGACCGGCTGCGGCCGCAAGAACTCGTGGAGGCGTCTTTGGCGCGTTCGCTGGTGCTGAGTCCGCCGGACCTGCTCGGCCATCTGGCCGACCTGGAGCACCAGGCCGAGGTGGAGGCCGACACCAAGGTGCGCCGGCGTGCCGGGCTGCCGTTCCGGCTGGTCGTGGACGGCGAGGTGGTCAACCTGGACTTCCACGGCAAGAGCGTGCAGCTGCCCGCGCACGTGGAGCCCGAGGTGCGCTACGTGGCGCAGAGCGGCGGAGCGGGGTTCACCGCGGCCGACATCCGCGGTGAGTTGGACGGGCCGGGGCGCCTCGTGTTGGTGCGGACCCTGGTCCGCGAGGGATTCCTCACCCTCGCCCAAGACAGTGACGCACTGTCATGACCATGTGAGAGGAGGTGAAAACCATGGCCACATCGCTCGATCCCGAAGACATCCGGGTGCTGCACGCGGGCACGGTCGTCCGGCCGTTCAACGACGGAGGGGGAGGGACCCCCGGCAACAGCGACCACCCCGACGGGAACTTCGACGGGGACATAGGGGACGACGACGACTGGGACCCGTGGGACGGCAAGAAATGACCTGGCCGTACGGGTGAGGGCCGGGGTCGCGCAACCCGCGCGGCCCCGGCTCGGCCGCACGGCAGACAGGAGGGGGACCATGCAGGATCGGACAACGCTGGGAGAGCCGGCGCCGCGCGTCTCGGCGCGCCGCGTCGCCGGGCTCTTCCGCCCGTACACCGGGCGGCTCACCGTGGTCCTGCTGATCGTCACCGGGTCCTCGGTGCTGGCGCTGGCACCACCGCTGATGCTCCGCGAGCTGCTGGACGTGGCCCTGCCGCAGGGGCGGACGGGACTCCTGACGGCCCTGGCGGGCGGGATGCTCGTCCTCGCCGCCCTCGGCTCCGCGGCGGGCGTCGTCCAGTCCTATCTGACGCTGACCGTCGGCCAGCGCTTGATGAACGACCTGCGCGGGGCCGTCTACACCCACCTGCAGCGCATGTCCCTGGCCTTCTACACCCGCACCCGCACCGGTGAGATCCAGTCCCGGATCGCCAACGACGTGGGGGGCATGAGCCAGACCGTGACCACCGTGGCCGTAAGCACCGTCGGCTCGGTCACCACTCTGGTCTCGGCGCTCGTGGCGATGCTCGTCCTGGACTGGCGACTGAGCTGCGCATCGCTGGCCATGCTGCCCGTCTTCGTCTGGATCAGCCGCTCGGTCGGTGCGGAACGGCGGGCGATCACCCGCCGCCGCCAGGGACAGCTCGCCGCGCTCTCCTCGCTGGTCCAGGAGTCGCTCTCGGTCGACGGCTTCCTGCTCGGCCGGGTGCTGGGCCGCCGGGCAGCACTCACCGAGGAGTTCTCGTTCGAGTCGAAGCGCCTCACCGATCTGACCATCCGCTCCAGCATGGCGGGGCGGTGGCGGCAGTCGGTGATCCAACTGATCATGTTCGCCATGCCGATCACCATCTACTGGCTGGCCGGTCTCACCGCGTCACACGGCGTGCCCGCGCTCTCCGTCGGCACCCTGGTGGCCTTCACCTCCCTGCAGCAGTCACTGTTCGCGCCCTCGATACAGCTGCTCCAGACCGGAGTTGCCGTGCAGAGCTCACTCTCCCTCTTCGAGCGCGTCTTCGAATACCTGGACCTGCCGGTGGAGATCCCGGAGCCCGAGCGGCCCGTGCCGCTGCCCCGCCCGCTCGGTCACGTCCGCCTTGAAGGCATCCGCTTCGCCTACGGAGAGCGCACGGTGCTGCGCGACATCGATCTGGACCTGCCTCCCGGCACCCACCTGGGGGTCGTGGGCGCCACAGGCGCCGGGAAGACCACTCTCGGCTACCTTGTGCCGCGCGTGTACGACCCCGTCGCCGGCCGGGTCAGCATCGACGGCATCGATGTCCGCGAGCTGAGCCTGGCCACCCTCACCGCCACCGTCGGCGTGGTCACCCAGCACACCTTCCTGTACCACGCGAGCATCGCGGACAACCTGCGCGCCGCCCGGCCCGGCGCCACCGACGGGGAACTGGCCGCCGCGGCGCGCGCGGCGCAGCTCCACGACCTGGTGGAGAGCCTGCCGGAGGGCTACGACACGGTGGTGGGCGAGCACGGGTACCGGTTCTCCGGCGGTGAGAAGCAGCGGCTGGCCATCGCCCGCGTACTGCTGCGCGACCCCCGGGTGCTGGTGCTCGACGAGGCCACCAGCGCGCTGGACACCCGCACCGAGCGGGCGGTCCAGGAGGCGCTGGACCGCTTGGCCGCCGGACGCACGACCATCACCATCGCGCACCGCCTCTCGACCGTGCGCCACGCCGACCAGATCGTCGTCCTCGACCAGGGCCGCATCGTCGAACGCGGCACCCACGCCGAACTCCTCGCCCTCGGCGGACGTTACGCCGCCCTGGCCCAGTCCGCACACGACGAAGACGCCGCGTCGGACACCTTGGTGTAGGACACAACGAGCTTCGCGCAGTCCGGTGCCTCGCCCGGCCGCGGCTCAACCGGCGGGTGCAACAGCTCGCCGCCGCCATGGGCCGGCGCGGGCGCCTGCTCCGGTTCTCCCGAACCTGATGGCGGTCCGCGGGTCAGTCGCGTGAGTTGCCGAACAGGATCCGGTAGGCGATGAGCAGGACCAGGGAGCCGCCGATGGCCGCGCCCCAGGTGTAGAGGTCGAAGAAGTTCTTCGCCACCGGGCGGTCGAGGAAGCGCGCGGAGAGCCAGCCGCCGACGAACGCGCCGGCGACACCGATGAGGGTGGTGCCGATCAGACCGCCCGGGTCGCGGCCGGGCAGCAGGATCTTCGCGATCGCTCCGGCGAGCAGGCCGAGGATGATCCAGCTGATGATGCCCACGGTGTTGTCCTCCAGTCGGGGTCGGGCCGGGCGGGGTCCGCCGGGTGCCCGATGCTGCGTATTGCTTGGTTGCGCAAGACTAGGAACAGCCGCGCCGCGTTGACGAGACCCTGCTGGTCACTGCGGATGAGCTGTTGAGGTTCTGTCACCTGATCAAGACATTTGCGCAAGCCTGCAAGTGGAAGAGTTAGGGTCGAGTTGACCAAGAGAACCGCGGAAAGCGGAACCGGCAACTGCGGAGGACGTGCATGAGTGTGTCCCTGACCAAGGGCGGCAACGTATCGCTGAGCAAGCAGGCCCCGGGCCTGACTGCGGTCACGGTCGGGCTGGGCTGGCAGGCGGACACGGGCTACGACCTGGACGCCAGCGGACTGCTGTGCGACCAGTCCGGGAAGGTGCTCTCCGACCAGCACTTCGTCTTCTTCAACAACCTGACCAGTCCCGACGGTTCGGTCCGTCACTCCGGTGGCGGCAGTGCGGTCGGCGGGGACGACCAGCAGATCCAGGTCGACCTCGCCCTGGTCCCGGACCGCGTCACGAAGATCGTCTTTCTCGTCTCCCTCTATGAGGCCGCCTCCCGCGGCCAGAGCTTCGGACAGGTGCACCGCGCCCACATCCGCGTCCTCGACCGGGACGCGGGCACCGAACTGGCCCGCTACGACCTGGCCTCCGGCGGCCTGTCGAGTGAAACCGCCCTGGTCGCGGGCGAGTTGTACCGGCACGGCGCCGAGTGGAAGTTCCGCGCGATCGGGCAGGGCTACGCCTCCGGGCTGGCCGGCATCGCCACCGACTACGGCGTGAATGTCCTGCGCGACACGCCCCCGAGCCCGGCTGCCGCCCCCTCGGCGCCGGTGAGCGCTCCTGCGTACGTGCCGTCCGCGGCCCCCACCCCGACCATCGTCTCCCCGCCACCACCGGCGTTCGCCCCCACCCCGCAACCCACCGGGAGTTCCCCCATGACGTGCTTCTTCGACCCCAACCACGGCCCCGGCACGACGACCGTGACCTGGTCCCCGCAGTGGGGCGTGCCCCGGCCGATCCAGGCGTGCGGCGGCTGCGCGCAGCGCGTGCAGAGCACGCCGCCGCCGTTCTACACGCCGCCCCAGCAGGGCTACCCGCAGCCCGCGCCGCAGGGTTATCCCCAACAGGGCTACGGGCAGCCGTACACGGACCACCACCAGCAGCAGCAGGGCGGTGGCCGCCGCTTCGGCGCCGGAGCGCTCATCGGCGCCGGTGCGGCCGGTCTGGTCGGCGGCGCGCTGCTGAACGAGGCGTTCGACGACGACGAACCGGACGTGATCGTCAACAACTACTACGAGGAATGACCGGCAAATTGCGGCCTGCCCGGCCTCCGATGGGGACGGCCGGGTCCCCGGTAGCACCTGTACACCGAGGCCGTACGCCTACACTGGGTGCGCGCGTGTGCGGGCGCTGTGACGAGGTTGGGGCGGGAGACGACTGTGGCGCAGAACGTCGGCGGTTATGAGGATCCGTCCGCCGAGCTCCTGGCGGAGGCGGCCGAGGCCTTTGGACTGCTCGCGTCGTCGGCCCGGCTGCACATCATGTGGGCGCTGTCCGAGGGCGAGAGCGACGTCACGCATCTTGCCGACCGGGTCGGCGGCGCGCTGCCCGCGGTCAGCCAGCACCTGGCGAAGCTGAAGCTCGCCGGGCTCGTCCGCGCCCGACGCGACGGCCGCCGGCAGGTCTACTACGTCGACGACCCCGACGTCGTGACCGTGGTCCGCGTGATGGTCGGGCAGCTGACCGCCCGTACGCGAAAGGCCGCCGCACCGGTGCGCCGACTGAACGCGGCTGGTGTCTGAGACCGCCGCGACCGTTACGGCGGGGCCGAACCGGACCGTGCTGCGGCGCGGACACAGCGGCGCCTCACACAGGTCTTAATGCGCCTGTTGTACAAGGGTGCCGGCCAACGGGCCGGGGTGCAGGAGAGGGCGAGGCATGTCCGTGTCGAAGACGCCGAAGCGTTGGCGGTGGCTCCCCGTTGTGGTCTTCGCCCTGGCGCTGTACGTCATCGTGCGTGCCGCCGGGACCTCGCAGGGCGACGCGCAAACCCGGGCACGAGCATCCGTCCCCACTCCGGCGGCCACGGCGGCTCCTTCGACCTCGGCGACGACGACCTCGTCGTACGACCCGGCTGACTACGCCTCCCAGGTGCGCGCCCGGGCTCGACAGACGGGCGTCAGCGCCCAGTTGCTGATGGCGATCCTCTACAACGAGTCGTACAAGCCCCACGACCCGTCCCTCGAGCGGGCCTGGCAGAAGTACAAGCCGGACGCCGCCTTCGGCATCGCGAACATGCACCGCGCCACCTTCGACGAGGTCAAGAAGGGGCGGGACTTCGCCGACCGGCGGTGGGAGGAGCTGCCCGACGACCGGGACCTCGCGATCGAGGCCGAAGCCTGGTATCTGCACGACCTCGCGGCCCAGCTGCCCGCCACCTGGCGCGGCGCGTACACCAAGAACGAGCTGCTGGCCCTCGGCTACAACACGGGCGCGGGCAACATGCTCGCCTTCGCGCGCGGCGCGACCCCGGGCAGCCAGGCGCAGTCCTACCTGGACGAGCTGAACGCCAACTGGGCCAGGGCGGGCAGCGCGGTCGCCGCCGACTAGCCCGCGAGGGACACCGGCTCGGACGGCGGCAGGCGCCCGATCTTCCCGATACGGGGCGGGGTTAATTGCACCGTCTCGCCGTACTGGCCGAGCGCGGCGCCGCTTGGATCATCGCTCGGATCAAGGTGGCGCGCCTTCCCGGGCATGAGATCCCTCACCTGTGAATACGGCAGGATCTGGGCTGTAAAGACCATGAATTTGCTAGATTGCGCAACTGTGCAACCGAGGTGAGACCCTCTCACCTGCCCGTACCCCGACGGCCCCGTCTGCCGGGCCGACCGTTCATGGGAGTTGGAGATGAGTGACCCGTGGGACGGGCCGGGCGGTCGGGCCACGCGTAGTCGCACCGGCCGGGTGCCCGGGCAGCGCAGGCCCGCGCCGGACGGTTCGCGCCCGCCGCGCGGCCGGACGGACTCGCGCTCGCGCGGTCGTTCGGACTCGCGGCGCCCGGCCCGGCTGACGGGCCGCGGCAGGCGGGTGCTGAAGATCGCCACGATCTGCCTGTCCGTCCTGATCCTGGCCACCGCAGGCGCCGGCTGGTGGTTCTACCAGCACCTGAACGGCAACATCAACAGTGTCTCGCTCGACGGCAAGGGCGGCACGGAGAAGGCGGATGCCTTCGGCCGTACCCCCATCAACATCCTGGTGATGGGCTCCGACGGCCGGACCAGCGCGGTGGACTGCAAGCTCGGCGGCGGCTGTTCGAAGACCGGAGTGCAGACCGGCCACGGGAACGCGGACGTGGAGATGGTGGTGCACGTCTCCGCGGACCGTTCGAACGCCACCGTGATGAGCATCCCGCGGGACACCATGACCCACGTCCCGACCTGCAGGGACAGCGCGACCGGTCAGTCCACGTCCGGCTACTACGGCCAGATCAACAGCGCGCTCCAGTACGGCCCCGCGTGTCAGGTGGCCACCGTCCACCAGCTCACCGGCATCCCCATCGACCACTTCGTCGAGCTCGACTTCTCCGGCGTGGTCAAGATGTCCGACGCGGCCGGCGGCGTCGACGTCTGCGTCAGCGACAACGTCTACGACACCTACTCGCACCTGAAGCTGTCCAAGGGCACCCACACCCTGAAGGGCGTCGCGGCCCTGGAGTTCGTCCGCTCCCGGCACGGCTTCGGGGACGGCAGCGATCTCGGCCGTACCGTCTCCCAGCACATCTTCCTGAGTGCGCTGATCCGCAACTTCAAGAGCGCGGGCACACTCACCGACCCCACCAAGGTCTACGACCTCGCGGACGCCGCCACCAAGGCACTGACCGTCGACGACGGCCTCGGCAGCGTCAGGAAGCTCATCTCGCTCGCGGCCGACGTGGACAAGGTCCCCACCAAGCGGATGACGTTCACCACCATGCAGACCGCTCCCGACCCGGCCAACAGCGACCATGTGCTGGTGGGCGCGGGCGCCAGGAGCCTGTTCTCCACCATCGCGGGCGACCAGTCACTGACCACCGGCTCCGGCGGCAAGTCCGCGGCGGCCTCCGCGACCGCGAAGGCCACCGCGACCGCCTCGGCCGTGCCCGCGTCGCAGATCGCCGTGACGGTGGCGAACGGGACCACGATCACCGGCCGCGCCTCGACGATCGCGACGGCCCTGACCGACCAGGGCTTCAGCTCCGGCACGACCACGGCCAACGCCCCGAGCGCCGCGACCACCACCACCCTGACCTACGGCACGGGCCAGAGAGCCGAGGCCCAGACGGTCGCGAAGGCGCTGGGGCTGACCTCCTCGCACCTGCAGCAGGGCACCGGCGCGGGCGTGACCCTGGTCGTCGGCAGCGACTGGCCGAGCGGCACCAGTTACCCCGGTGGCACGTCCCCGACCGCGCCCGCCGACTCACAGGCCGCGGTCTCCCACGCGCATGCCTCCACCGCCGACCAGGCCAAGACCTGCGCCAAGGTCAGCCCCTACAAGACGGTGCAGATCAACGGCGTGCCGATGACCCCGGCGCAGGCGTACGCGGCTGCCGCCGCCGAGCCCGACTCCGACGCGTGAAGCACGCGGGCGCGGTGGTGCCCGCCGCCGCACGCGAGCGTGGAAACCGGCCGCCGGCTACTGGCGTGTGCCGCAGCCCGGGCAGAAGGCCGCACCGTTCGGCACGACGCCTGAGCAGGAGGTGCACTGGTCGGACTGGGCGAGGTGGTAGCCGCAGCCGGAGCAGTAGGCGGCTCCATGGGTCTCGGTCCGGCACTGAGGGCAGACCAACTGCCGGGGCGCGGACGGGTCGTAGGACTGCCCCGCCTGCTGCCCCGCGGCGTAGGACCGCTGCGAGGCCATGTCGTTCAGGCCACGCTGCTGGGCCGCCATGGCCTCGGCCGCGGTGTCGGGGGCGCAGTGCAGGCACAGTCCCTGCGCGGCGTTCCAGCAGCGTCCGCAGACGTAGTTGGTGCAGCGAGCGCAGCGGTTGAAGTGCCCCTGCGCATTGTTGATCGCCCGCTGGAAGGCGTGGTCGCGGGCTTGTCCCCAACCGGCCCCCGCAAGCCCGTCGGCCGCCGACGTCACGCCCCTGCCCGTGTTGCCGAGCAGGCTCCAGGCGACGTCGGCCCCTTTCTGGAGCCAGCTGGCGGCCCGCTCGCCGACGTACGCCTCGAAGGGCGACCGCCAGGTGTCGTAGCAGCGGGAGCAGGAGAACTCGAACTGGAAGCCTGACCCGGTGCCGTTGCGTTCACACAGGTCACGGTAGTTGTTGCTGAAGTAGATCTCGCTGCTCATGTGGTCCCCCCACAGGTCGAGCCGTCGGCACACTGCCGTACGACGCAGGCGGAAGAGTACTGGTTCTCGACGGCCGAAAAGTCACCTCGTCGGCCTTGCGTCCGGCGTGAGTACGCCGACGTCGTCGACGGCCGACCTCCGCGAGCCCGTCCCTCAGGGGCTGGCTATGTCGAAGCCGTACCGCAGCGGTTCGCTCGTGACGCCGTAGTCGCGGCGGTAGAGGTACACCCCTTCCGCGCGCAGGCCCTCCGGTCCGGCTTCCACCTGGCACGGATACGTCACTTGGATCACCCGCGGCCGGTCGGAGACCTTCATCCGCAGTCCGTCCGCGGGCCCTCCGGTGAGCACCGCGGTCTCCCATCCCGTTATGCCGATCGTTTCCACGGCCGTCAGTTTACGGCTTGCGCAAGTCGATATGTGTTGCTGCACTGGTCCCCGGTGTCGCATCCTCCTGCGGCATCTCGTCGGCCGCTTCGCGCACCGCTTCGGCGACCTGGGCCAGCTCCGCCCTCGGGTCGAGGGCGCTGCGGACCTCGTCGAGCCCGAAGCCGTCGGCAAGGCCGTTCCCGTCGCCGTCGAGGACGTGCTTGCGTACGAACGTCTTCGGATGCAGGTCCTGGAACTCGAAGTCCTTGAACTCCGGCCCCAGTTCGGAGCGGATTTCCTCCTTGGCGCTCTCGGAGAGCTCCCGCACCTTGCGCAGGAACCCGGCCACGTTCTGGATGATCTCCGGGAGTCTGTCCGGTCCGAACAGCAGGACGGCGAGGACCGCCAACGTGACCAGTTCCATCGGGCCCACATCGGAGAACATCTGGCACCCTTCGCCTTCGCCAGGTCGACCCGCCCGGCGCGGGAACCCTGTGGCGTCGATACTTTAGTGCTTGCGCAAGCATGGGAACCGTCGCGGTGGTTTTGGCGTTGAAACCCATGACCGTGAAATCAGTCCGCAGTCGGGAGGAAGAACCGTGGGAGTGAGCCTGGGCAAGGGCGGCAACGTGTCGCTGAGCAAGGAGGCGCCGGGCCTGAGCGCGGTGCTGGTCGGTCTGGGCTGGGACGTACGGACGACGACGGGCGCCGACTACGACCTCGACGCCTCCGCGCTGCTGCTCGACGCATCGGGCAAGGTCGCCTCCGACCGGCACTTCGTCTTCTACAACAACCTCACCAGCCCCGACCGCTCGGTCGAGCACACCGGCGACAACCTCACCGGTGAGGGCGAGGGCGACGACGAGTCCATCAAGGTCAACCTCGCCGCCGTACCGGCCGAGATCGAACGGATCGTCTTCCCGGTCTCCATCCACGAAGCGGAGGCGCGCGGCCAGAGCTTCGGACAGGTGCGCAACGCGTTCATCCGCGTGGTGAACCAGGCGGGCGGCCAGGAGATCGCCCGCTACGACCTCTCCGAGGACGCCTCGTCGGAGACGGCAATGGTCTTCGGGGAGCTGTACCGCCACGGAGGAGAGTGGAAGTTCCGCGCGGTCGGCCAGGGCTACGCGTCGGGCCTGCGAGGCATCGCGGCCGACTTCGGGGTCAACGTCTGACCGCCGCCTGCGGTCCCCGGGGCAGGTCAGGGCTGCCGATGGCAGCCGGGTTCACCACCGCCTTCGGCGTCGCGCACAGCGTCGCGGCCGACCTGGGCCGCTGCACCAGGTGCGGTTACTGCCGAGCGCGGCGGGCTCGGGTCAGGGCCAGGCCGCCCGCGATCAGAGCCAGTACGGCGACGACGAAGCCGCCGACGGCCAGGGCACGGGCGGCGGAATCACCGGCCTTCGCGGAGGCGGTCGAGGCGGCGCCCGGTGGGTGGGAGTCGGAAGTGGTCGCTGCCGTCAGTTTCAGCGTCGGGGCGGGGTTCTCCGGCTCGGGCCGGCTGCGCGGCTGTTCTTCGATCCAGCGGACGATCTTGCCGTCCGAGTAGCTCTGCAGGGTTTTGAACGCCAGTTGACCGGTACCGCTCGGTAGTTGCCCGAGGAGACGGTGAAGTCCCGGTAATTGCCGGGGGGCGATCCCGCCACCGGTCCAGACGATCTCGGAGACGGTGCTGGTGATGTCGCCGTCGTCGCTCTTGATCGGCGTCTTGAGGTGGGTGTTCTTCACCCGGGCCGTCCAGGCAGGGGCGGGGACCCGCCGCCCGACATCGGCTCCGGCCCGAGTCGAAGGACGCGGGCCGGAGCCGATTGCACATGGACGTGAGGGTGGGGGGTCAGTCCGCGGATCGGACGGTGGGCATGGCGAGTACGACTGGTCCGGTACCGGCGCCGCTCTTGCAGGAGTCGTGGCAGTCCTTCTCCAGGCTGCAGCACAGGGAGCAGATGGCCCCGGAGTGGAAGGGGCAGTTGGCCACGTCGGGCCGCTCGAAGTCGGTGGTGCACACGGTGCAGGTGAGAGTGACCGCCGACGGCAGGCCGTCGGAGCCGAGCAGCGGCTCCTCCAGGTCGTCGACACGGGCGATGTAGTACTTGCCCTTGGTCAGCACCGCGAAGAGCGGCGAGAGCACCATGGCCAGGAACAGGGCGATGAACGGGGAGTACGCCTTGCCGTAGTCGCCGAAGGCGTTGAAGTACGCGGCGATGGAGACGGCCGAGGCGATGAGCATCGAACCGAAGCCGACAGGGTTGAAGTTGTAGAGGTGGGCGCGCTTGAACTCGATGTACGAGGGGCTGAGCTTCAGCGGCTTGTTGATGACGAGGTCGGCGACGACCGCGCCGATCCAGGCGATGGCCACGTTGGAGTAGAAGCCGAGCACCGTGTTGAGGAAGCCGAACACGCCGCCCTCCATCAGGGCCAGCGCGATCCCGACGTTGAGGAAGATGTAGACGACCCGGCCGGGGTGGCGGTGGGTCAGCCGGGAGAAGAAGTTCGACCAGGACAGCGAACCCGAGTACGCGTTCGTCGAGTTGATCTTTATCTGGGAGAGGATCACGAAGAACGTGGCCAGGCCAAGGGCCACGGGCGCGGCGAAGGTCTTGAAGCCGTGCACATACTGCTGGATGGGCTCGTTGGCCTTGGACAGGCCCACACTGCCGGCGATGTAGAAGGCGAGGAAGGCCCCGCCGATCTGCTTGGCCGCGCCGAGCACCACCCAGCCCGGGCCGGCCGAGAGTACCGCGCCCCACCACTTCTTGCCGTTCTCGGGCGTCCTGTCGGGCATGAACCGCAGGTAGTCGACCTGCTCGCCGATCTGCGCGATCAGGGACAGGGCCACGCCGGCGCCCGCTCCGACGCCGAGCATGCTGATGCCGGAGCCGGTGGGGGAGTTGCCGGCGAAGTGCGTGAACTGCGAGAACTTGCCCGGCTCCTGGATGGCGATGGACACGAACGGCGCGACCATCAGCACCAGCCAGACCGGCTGCGTCCACACCTGCATCTTGGACAGCGCCGTCATGCCGTAGATGACCAGCGGCAGGATGATGAGGGAGCAGATCAAGTAGCCGACGGCGAGCGGGATGTGCAGCCCCAGCTCCAGCGCCTGCGCCATGATCGAGCCTTCGAGGGCGAAGAAGATGAAGGTGAAGCTGGCGTAGATGACCGAGGTGAGCGTGGACCCGAGGTAGCCGAAGCCCGCGCCCCGGGTCAACAGGTCCATGTCGATGGAGTACTTCGCGGAGTAGTACGAGATCGGGATGCCGGTCAGGAAGATGACCACTGCCGCGGCGAGGATGGCCACCATGGCGCTGGAGAAGCCGTTGGAGATGGCGATGGAGCCGCCGATGGCGAAGTCGGCGAGGTAAGCGATGCCGCCGAGGGCCGTGGTTGCCACCACGTAGGGCGTCCAGCGCCGGAAGGACTTCGGCGCGTAACGCAGCGAGTAGTCCTCCAACGTGTCGTTCTGCGCCCAGTTGTTGTACGTCCGTCCACCCGCACTCGCCGGTGGCGCTTCCTTGTCGACGATCTCCGTCACGACTCTTCCCTCTTCCGGACGCAGGGCCACGACCCGGATGACCCCGGGTGTTTTCAGGGAAGAGTCAGGTCCCTCTGTTTCTTGAGCGTTTCGCGTTCTTTAAAAGGGAGTTCTTTGACGAGCCCTTTATGTGACGCGCGTAGAAAATAGGGAATCCACCATTGGAGAAGGATGGTCAAGGTGTCTGGATGTGCCCTCTGAGCTGGTCACTTTGTTGCTGTCTGTGGCTGAAGGTGATTGTGTCGTGCGGATTCCGGACGCAATTCTCTGTCGAGCTGCCCGGTGGGGTGACGGCTGTTTGCGGGGGCAGGGCGAATTTCGTGATTGCGTACGGTCCGGCGGCGGATTCGTCGGTGCCTGTCTCGCACCTCCGGGTGGGAAGGCGGGAGGGCGGGTGCCCGGCGCGGCCTGCGTCATGGATGGCGACTTGCCTCGCTTGATACTTCCCGTAGAAACTATTTCTGAGGCAGGGTATTGTCAACGGCCACGCGGGACAGCGGCCTGAGAGGCACGCTGACCAGCCCCAACTGGAGGACGAGGGGTCAGAGTTGGGCGACGATGTGGAAGTCGAAGGCGTCCGCCCGTGCCAGATACAACCGTTGGGCGAGATGGTTGCCGTCCAGCCGCAGAACGCCCCGCGGACCTTCGTAGGACACTGTGTCTGCGACGGCACACATCGCCCGGACATCCAGCGACCGCGTCCGCTCGGCCAGCGCCGCCAGCAGCCGTACCCCTTCGAAGCACGACTCGCCGAGGCTTCCCACGACGGGTGCCTGCACCCCGAACCGGGCCGCGTAACGGGCGCTGAAGTCCAGGCTCTCCGCGGTCGCGAGCGTCTCGAAGAACCCGGCCGCCGCCCAGAGCCCGTCGGTGGCCTCGGCGCCGGTGGCCAGCAGGATGTTCTCGTCCATATGGGTGCTCAGGCGCAGGCACCGCTGGTGAAGACCGTATGCGGCGAACGCCCGGTTGAAGCGTGCCGCGTCGTCCCCGATCAGCAGCATCAGCACCGCGTCGGCCTCGCTCCGCTCGATCCGGCGCAGCACCGGCCCGAACTCGTGCGTCCCCAGCGGCACGAAGACCTCGTCCCGCACCCGGCCACCACAGGCCCGGGCGTACCGGCGCGCGGCACGGGAGGTCACCCGCGGCCACACATAGTCGTTGCCCACCGTGCACCAACGTCGCGCCCCGGTCGCCTCGGCCAACAGCCGCATCGCAGGGAACAGTTGGGCGACGTCGGTCTCGCCGGTGAGGAAGACGCCAGGCGTGCGCTCGCCGCCCTCGTACTGGGCGGTGTAGACATACGGCACCCGGCCCGCGATCCGCGGCAGCAGTGCCTGGCGGACCGCCGAGGTGTGCCAGCCCATCACTCCGTCGACGGCGCCCAGCGACACCAGGGCCTCGACCTCGGCGGCCACCTGCTCGGGCGATCCCCCACCGTCCACCGTGACGAGCCGGACCTCCCGGTCCAGCACACCACCCGCGGCGTTGAGCTCTTCCACGGCCAGTTGCGCGGCCAGTTCGCACGACGGGCCGAAGACCCCCGCCGGCCCTTGCAACGGCACGACCAGAGCCACGACCAGCGTCGTGCTCGAGTCGCCGTTCCCTCTGGGCGGCACCGGATGCACAGATCACCTCCGTGAGGGCATTGGGCGCGCGGATCCCGGTCCGGGCCCCGGCGCCCTCGCAGAGGCTCGTAATCTGCCCGAACAGTAGACCTAGTGGAAGGACACCGGCAATGCCGTCCGAATCCTCCTCGCCGGACCTTGCCCACCTGCTCAGCCATGCCGAGCGACGCCTCGTGCAGCGCTTGGCCGGGGTGCTGGCGGAGGAGGGCTGCTCGGTGGAGGAGTGGCGCGTACTGGCGGCCGTCGCCGACGGGCAGGGCCATCCGATGACCGAGATCGCCGAGCATGTCCTCATGCCGGCGCCCAGTCTGACCAAGCTGGTCGACCGCATGGTCGCCGGCAACCTGGTCTACCGTCGCCCCGACCCCGACGACCGCCGCCGCGTCCTGCTCCACCTGACCGCCCGCGGCCGCATCCTCCACGACCGCGCCGCCCGTCGCGTCCACTCCGACCAGACCCGGCTCCTCGACGCCGTGGGCGACCAGGGAGAACTCGCCCGACTGCTGTGTGTCCTCACGGCGACGGTGGACGGGCTGCCTGCGGTAGTGGCAAGTCGCCGGAAGGGTTGAGGTTCTCCCCCGCCGGCGCAAGTTGCCCGCTTCATCGAGGTCTGCGTCAAGCGAATGGCATCGTGGCCGGACTCAGCGAGATGCCCTGGCGCCGCTTCCTCTTCTTCAACGCCCTGTGGGTGGGGGTGCGGGTGACCCTCGGTGACCTCGCCGGAGACCACATCGGCACCCTGTACCCGGCCTCCAGCGTTACGAGTTGTACGTGCTCGCCGCAGCCGGCGTGGCCCTCGCCGTGGTGGTCGTTCGCCACCTGCGCCGTCGTCGGGCCACGGAGGCGAGTCGGCCGTCTACGGATCCGGACCCGGACCCGGACGATCGGCAGACTCCAGCTCGCTGACCCCCTGGGCGCGACTGATCGGTGGCCCTCAGCAGCGGTCGGCGCGCTCCTTCGTGGCGATGTGGATGAGGTAGGCGCGCGGGGTGAGGGACGAGGCGGGCCAGGGGCGCGGGTAGGAGCAGCAGATACGCGCTGAAGGCGCTCGCACCTATTCGTCGGTGGCCGCGGTCATCTCGACGTCGATCACGCCGTCGTTCTGGAACAGCTCGGCGGTGAGCGGGCCGGCGTCGGCGGTGCCCTCCAGTTCGAGCAGGACGCGTGCGGCGGGATCGGTTCGGCCGGGCAGGCGGTCGACCTTGACCTCCAGGATGCGGAAGCCGCGCCGGGTGCAGGCCTCCATGAGTTGGGGCAGCAGGGCCGTGCCCGTGCGGTACGTCATGCGCAGTTCGAACGTCGACGCGGTCGCGCCGGGTATCAGACGGTCGGCCAGCAGGGGATAGCCCCGTACGACGAGGAAGTGCAGGGCGGTGACGGCGCAGGCGAGGATGGGCAGGCCGCCTCCGCAGGCCATGCCGACCGCGCAGGTGAGCCAGATCGTCGCGGCGGTGGTCAGACCGCGGACGGCGTCCCGTCGTACGAAGATGAGGCCGCCGCCGATGAAGCCGATACCGGAGACGATCTGGGCCGCCACCCGCGAGGGATCGAAGGACACGTTGTCCAGGCCGAGCACGTTGGTGAAGCCGTGCTGGGAGACCTCCATCATCAAGGCGCTGGCGATCCCGACCAGGGTGTGGGTGCGCAGGCCCGCGCTTTTCTGCTGGGCCGCCCGTTCCCAGCCGATGAGGCTGGACAGCAGCAGGGCGAGCCCCAGTTCGGCCAGCTGACGCAGGCCCTGTCCGTTGTCCACGTCCCACAGCGGAACTGCCAGTCCGGTCACACGTACCTCCCGTCCACTCAGGGCATCTACCCCGAGGGCAGAGACCAAGGCTGTGACGAGTCCGACAGGTCATGGCCACGGACGATGACGACAGCAGTACGACACCGGTACGAATCCCGCAGTTCTGCTTGGCGGCCATCTGCGCGACCAGGGCACATTGCGCGAGGCCGAACAAAAATTGGCCCGGACGCCAGGACCACACCCACCCGGACACTCGAACGGCCTGCGGCGCAGCGAGGTACGTGGCGTTCTGGTCCCGGACCAGGGTGATCCGCAAGGGGTGCCCGACGGCTGCATACTCCGCCTTGGCCGTGTGCGCGTTGTCGCTGCGGGCCTTGGCCAGCCGTTTCAACAGCTCGCCGATCGTGGGCACCTCACCGGCGATCTGCGGCTCCCCGGACCGCATGCGGCGGTCGAGCACAGCAAGGCCCCGAGCAATGCGGCGACGGAGAGGACCCGAGGACGAAACAGTACGGCGGCCATGACGACTCCCCCGAAGACGGCTACTGCGACGACGCCGGTCCGCCGGGCAACGTTCGGGCGGACCGGCATCGCTGCAGTGTGCGTCAGCTCTGCGACGACGCCTTGCGCCGCTGCATCAGCCACCAGGCGCCCGCACCGAAAAGGGCCACCGCGGCCAGGACCAGGCCGACGGTGACGCCGGTCGAGCTGTTGTCGTCCGTCTCCGCGGCCTTGGCGCCGGTGTCGGAGTCCGCGACCGCGACGTCCGACTCGGTGGCCGACGGGGTCGGGACGGTCGCTGTACTCTCCGTCGCGCCGGGACCGGGGCTGACCGGCTTGGCGTCGGGAGCCGCTGGCTTCAACTTCAGTACCGGCGCGGGCTGTTCGGGCTCCTGACCTCCGGTGGGGAGTTCGATCCAGCGGGAGATCTTGCCGTCGCTGTAGGTCTCGACGGTCTTGAAGGCGATCTCCTTCGCCTCCGGCAGCTGACGGACCTTGATCTTGTGTTCGGCGTCGACGCCGACCTCAAGGGCAGGGCCGGCGACACTGTACCCGTCGTCGGTGGCCTTCAGCTTCCAGCCCTTCGGGGCCTCGTCGAGCGTGACGTCGCCTGGGGCGATGCCTGCGGGCAGCACGACGCGCAGCCGGGTGAAGCCCGCCGACTCCGACTCGGCCTCGGAGACGAAGCTGAGGGTCACGTTCTCGGCCAGGGCCTGCGGGGTGTCCGCCTCGACTTCCGCGTGGGCGAAGGCCGGTGCGGCCAGGGCGAGCGTCGCCGTCAGGGCGGCGGCACCGACGAGAGCGACACGGCGGCCGGTACGGGGCACCAGGTCAAGGGAGTTGGGCGTGGACACAGGGGGACTCCTTGCAGATACGGGACGATCCGGTCCCGCACAACAGCTAGGACCGGGCTACGGACGGGAGGAACTCCCGCTGCGGTGGCCCCCTGCGCACCACCGCATGCGCCAGTACGTCGTCCCAGGCCGGTGCCGCCACCTCGAACGAGGCGCCCGGCTGCCGGCCGGGCAGTGCGAGCGCCGGCCGACCGGTGCCGAAGACCGGCCACGGCAGCATCTGGGCCAGGCCCGCCAGGGCCGCCGCGGCCAACGCGCCCAGCGCACCGAGCGCGGCCGTGATCCGGGCATCCGCCCGGCACAACAGCCAGGCCACGACCAGCGCGGCGACCACATGGACGGTCGTCATGGCCGCCCCGGCGTGATGCCAGGCATGCCCGTCACCGACCACGGCCGAGCCATGCCCGGCGGGCATCGCGTACCCCGGAATCGCCGCCGGTGGGTCGCCGTCCGCGTAGGACAGCGCGAGATGCAGCCCGCCCTGCACAGTCAGCGTGCAAAGGACGGTCGCGGCGGGCGTGTAGCGCCGCCGGGCCAGCGGCCAGCCGGCCGCGAACTGCGCCACGACCAAGACGCCCACCAGCCGCCAGGGAACGGCCCCCTCGGCGATCGCATGATGCCCGAAGGCCGCGAGCAGGGTGCCGAGCAGGGCGAACAGCCCGGCCCGCGCGCACGTTCCCGCACGGCTGGCCCGGCCCGCTCCGGCACACATCTCGTACCCGTTCACGTCATCCGGCGACACAGTCGCTCATCAATTCCTACCCGAGCGCTTCCGCGAGCCGTTCAGGTGTCCTGGTGACCAGGCGGGGGTAGGGCGTGCCGATCACCCGGCCGAACAGGACCGCGATCAACCACCAGGCCCTGGGCGCGGTCAGCCGTTCGTCGTAGAGGAGCCGGGTGGGGGAGGTCACGTGCGTTCACCTTGTCGTATACGTGGGGTCGGACAGGGCTGTTCACCACCTACAACGTCGTCGAAGCGATCGTCGCGCTCGCCGGCTCAACACAGGCGGCACCGTGCGCACCCTGCACAGCTCGGCCTGGGTCACTCTCGCATGGCTCGACGGACGTGGGTGAAAGACGCCAGGTGGCCGTCTAGTCCGACCTGGCTGGGAAGGTGCTCTGCGACGGTTCCCAGACCGAGCAGTCGTGAGCGAAGAGAACGCGTCGTGGGTCGAAGTCGTCGAGTCGCTCCATCCAGTGCCGGTAGGCGGGAAGCGGCTGCTCCACGCCGTCACGTGCCGCTTGATGGGCCAGCTGGTCTGATGCGTAATGCGAAGCGAAGTCGTGCGCTTGGCCGGCGAGGACCACCGTGCCGTCTCCTTGCCGGAGGACCAGCGACTGATGCCCTGGGGTGTGCCCTGGTGTCGGAATGATCCAGACGCCCGGCCGGACCTCGGCCTCACCGGAGAGTTCCTCATAGGACGCGGCGGGGAAGTCGATCAGTTCGTCGAAGGTGTGGTCGCCGTTGCGGGCAGTGGCCAACTCCACGTCCTGGACCAGGACGGGCTTGCCGCCCAGGAGAGGGTTGCCGCCGCAGTGGTCGAAGTGGAGGTGGCAGTTCGCGACGAGTGAGATGTCGTCAAGAGCGACTCCGGCCGCGGACAGGGCATCCCGCAGGCCTCGCCGTCTGGGCCGGTAATGGGCTTCGGTCTCGGGGTCCGCTTTGCCGATGCCGGTGTCGAAGAGGATCAGGCCGTGATCGTGTTGCACCAGGTACGCGAGCACAGGTTCGACCCGCGGCTGTGGTCCGCCGGTCTCCGACGCGGGCCGGATGAAGTACCCCAGATCGAGCCGACGCACCGCCATGTTCTTCGCCATGCCGCCAGTTTCGCGGGTTTGGACGTTCCGGTAGGGCGGTCTGCCAAGAGCAGAACCATGACCTAAGCCGTCGGCCGCACCGAAGGCGGCGGTCGGCGACGTAAGCCCGAGCCAAGGGATCGGGTCTCGCGCGGCGGCAACTGCTTGCAAGGCCCATCCGGATCCCTGTCCGCCCGGCCCTCCGGCGATCGAAGCTGCCGGGCTCGCCCGCCTGAACGAACCTGGTCGGCCGGGCGCCGCCATCTTTGCCGGATGTACGGCCATGGGAATCCGGCCGGTTCGCGGATTCCGGCACACAGCAGTTCGTGAACACACCGGCAGGTCCCGCCGGATCAGGCAAGGCGCTGTCAGGTTCGCCAAGTGACTGGGGATCAAGAGGTGACCGAGGTTGCCAGACTCGGCGGTGGGCATCGGACAGTGCCGACCCGTTCGCTGACCGGGTCCTGGGACCGAGCGGGGGGCCGGAAGACCACTCTGCTGCGGGCTGTCGATGGTCTCCAGGCTCGGGTGGGGGGGGGGACACCTGGAACCGTTGTCCGCACTCCTCGTCCTGGTCCGATGCAGGCGGCTCTGGAGTCATCCCGGGCTGGCGGGCGCAGGCTGGTGGCCGCCGCCGGTGGGCTCGAACCCTGCAAGCATCTGCTCCAGTGCCGCTTGGTCCGGCCCGACGAACCCCGGTTGCCCGGCTGCCGATCCGAGCGTGTCGATCATCGACGGGGTGATCCCCGGAGCCGGTGGCAGATGCGTGGAGAGGACGAGCTCCGGCTCCCTGTCCCGTAGCGTCTGGAAGGTGCCGAGGAACTTCTCCACGTCTACGTTGTGCACCCACGGGCTGTCGACCGTGGCCCACAGCAGCTGCGCGGCCCGCAATTCCTCCACGCCGATCGCACCGACGTCATCGGCGTGTGCCGCTTCGGCACTGGGCATCGGCCCGCCGAAGCAGTCGGAGCTGAAACAGACCCCTGAGCGGTCGTCGAAGAGGCCGACCGTGGCCGGGTTGTCGAACAGCGGCGGCCGGAACGCGGTGAGCGTGCGGTCGCCGACGTTCAGGGTCTGCCCTGGGTTGATCAAATACAGGCGATCGAGCGGCAGCGGCCTCTCGCAGGACATCAACCCGGCGGACAGGAACGTGGTCACGACACGCGCCTTGGGCGCCGCGGCCAGCAGATCGAATATCCCGCCCGTGTGATCACGGTCGGGGTGCGTCAGCCAGAGCCATCGCACATCGGCGGGATCCAGCACGGAACCGAGCACCTCCAGGAAGTTCCTGTCGGGGAGCCCAAGTCCGGTGTCGATGACGACGGGCTGCGAGGCGAGCAGTACGAAGGCGTTGACCGGGAGGTGCCCGATCCCCGGTACCTCGATGCTGTCATTGAGAACGCTGATGTCCGGGCGGACCTTGTGAACCGGCATGTCGCATCTCCATGCCCCCAAAATGGTGATCGCGCCGCGGCCTATGCGTCCATCATCTGCCCCTCCCTCTGGCCCCGCATCCCGGCCAGGGCGCCAGTCAGACGCCAGATGGGCATCACGACGGATGAGGTCCTCGCCGCTGCTGGACCAGTACACCGTCGGCCGCTCGCGGGCGGGTCCCGACCACGATCACGCCTGGTCGGTGTCCTGTGCGGCTGGAGGATCCGGGCGGCTGGATGATGGGGGTGGCGATCTCGGTGATCGACGTCAGCGACCGTCACCAGGCAGGCCGCTCGTGTGGGCACCACGCCGGAGGTCGAGCAGACCGCGCAGGAGCAGGAACATGCCACCCGCCGCGGTCCCCGGCCTCCAGGATCTGACCGCGGTCGACGTCCTGGACGCGGTCCTGAAGTTCGGGCCCGCTCGCTGGCAGAACCAGGACGGTCCGGAACTGTTCCGGGCGCCGGCCGCGGGTCGGACGGCGCCGCGCGCCCTGAGCCGGCGCCGGGATACCCCAAAGAGTTGGGGTTCCGGAGCCCACTTGGTGCGCCGACGATTTCCCGTATGGACACCATTGAGCAGAACAAGCAGACCGTGACCGCTTTCATCGACGCGCTGTTCACCAGGGGTGACCTGTCGGCCGTCGACGTCTACCTCGCCGAGGACTTCGTCAACCATGACCCGCCGGTCGGCGTCGGCGCGGACCGGGAGGGCATGCGGGCCGCCGGCGCCCTGTTCCGGCAGGGGTTTCCGGACTGGCATTCCGACCTGGGTTTCCTGGTCGGCGAGGGAGAGCTGGTGGTCGAGCAGTTCACCGCCTCCGGCACCCACCAGGGCGAGGTGATGGGCGTCGTGGGTGACGGGCGCACCGTGGTCCTGAAGGGGATCAACATCTTCCGGGTCCGGGGCGGCCGGATCGTGGAGCGCTGGGGCCGTCTGGACGACCTCGGACTGTTGCGCCAGCTCGGGCTCGTGCCGACGCCGACCTCGGCGTAGCGTCGACGTCATGGCCACCGGCATCCGGGAGCGACGCGTCGAGCGGCTGATCGACCGCTGCTACGCAGGCCTGGACCTGCCCGAGCTCACCATCGAGGTGCTACACCGCTTGCCGGACATCCTCCCTCTGGAGGCGGTCTTCTTCGCGTCCGTCGATCCGGCGACCCTGCTGTTCACCTCGATGGCGGCCCAGGAGCCCTTGGACGGCGCCAGTTCCCTCTTCCTGGACAACGAGTACGGGCGCGAAGACGTCAACAAGTTCACCGCACTCGCACGAGGGCTCGACACGGTCACGTCGTTGGACCGGGCCACTCGCGGTCAGCGCTCCGAGAGCGCCCGCTACCGGGAGATCATGGCCGGTCTGGGCCTGGGGGATGAGCTGCGGGCCGCCCTGATCGCCGGGCGCGACTGCTGGGGCGTGCTGTGCCTGCATCGGGCCGACGGGCAGGCCGGCTTCTCCGGCCAGGACCTCGATGTGCTGAGGAAGATCGCCCCGCACCTGGCCGAGGGACTGCGCCGTACCGTCGTCCAGGAGACGCTGCGGCGAGAGGGGCCCGCAACACCGGGCACCCCCGGCGTGATCGTGCTCGACCAGGAGCTCGCCCTCGTCTCGATCAGCCCGGACGCTGAGCAGTGGCTCGCCCGGCTGCCCGGCCCCCGGATCGTGGGACTGCCCGTACCCGTGTACTCCGTCGCCGCGCACCTGGCCACATCCGATGACGTGCCGGGGGCGGCCGCGGCGGACCGTCACGGATCTGTCCGGCTGCGGACGAACGACGGTCAGTGGCTGTCTCTGCACGCCACCCGGCTGCGGGGCCCTGTGGGGGAGCAGATCGGCGTGGTCGTCGAACCTGCCCCCGCCGCCGAGATCGGATCCCTCATCCTGGCCGCGCACGGCCTCACCCCGGCGCAGAACCGGGTGACCGCCCTTGTGCTGGAGGGCTGCTCGACCCGGGAGATCGTGGAGCGGCTCCACGTTTCCGCCTACACCGTCCAGGAGCACCTGACAGCCGTCTTCGCCCGGTTCGGCGTCCGCAGCCGACGGGAGCTCATCGCCGCGCTCCTCTCCTCGCACCGGCCGAGCCAGGAGTGCCCAGTCCCAGGGGGGAAACGATCGAAGGATCCGCCATGACGAACTCGAATGCCGAACTGATCGAACGGGGGTACCGTGCCTTCGCCGAAGGCGACATCCCCGCCGTCCTTGAGCTCTTCGACCCCGACATCACGTGGCACGTCCCGGGGCACAGCCCGCTGTCCGGTGACTACCACGGCCCCGACGGCGTCTTGAAGTTCTTCGGCCTGTGCATGGACCTTTCCGGCGGGACCCTCAAGGTCCCCGCCGACGAGATCCTCGCCGAGGGGGAGCGGGTCGTGGTCCTCAGTGAGGTGTCGGCCGAGCGGCACGGCAAGTCCTGGTCCTCCCCGGAGGTCCACGTCTGGCGCGTCGTCGCTGGGAAGGCCGTCGAGTTCCGCGAGTTCCAGGGTGACGAGAGGGCCGAGGACGCCTTCTGGTCCTCGTGAACCTCCGGCCGGCGCCGGAACACGTTTCTCCTGGGGTGGCGTCTTCTGCGAGCGCCGGTACCGCCCTCGGACTTGGCATCGAGGGCGCACGGGATGCCGGGTATCCGCGGTGGGGCGACAGCCTCGTCGGCGCAGACCGCCCGTTCTGCGGCTCGCACCGCCGGCCGGCTCGGGTGCGCGCTCGCGTTCTGTGGAAGCGGAATGGGGGCGGGGGAGTGTCAGCCATGCTGTGAGGATGGCGCGCGCGGCGGTGCCTGGGTTCGGTCGGATGACCGGTGAAGCGGGTGCGTTACGAAACGCACGGCGCCGAAGTCCGCGCTCCCGAGGACACCCGGGTTGCGGAGCCGCGTGCTCGGGGTGTTGCCGTAGCGGACTCGCAGGCTGGTCCTCAGCGGGAGGGCAGCCGCCTCCCCGACTCGGCTGCCGCGCCGAAGTAGTCGCCGCCCTTGCGCTTGACGTCGTCCGTGCCCCACGCCTGCTCACCGTTGGCGGCCGTGTCGCCGTTTCCGTTCGCGTTCTGCCGCAGTGGTGCCTTGACCAGGCGCGGTATGTGCTTCGAGCAGTGGATGTAGGCCTCCTCGACCTCCACCTCCACCCACATCTGGGGTCGGCGGCCGGGCACTGGATCAACGGGCAGATGCGGATGCCTCCGGCGCATCGCCTCGTCCGGGACCAACTGCGCCCGGCCGTTGACGTGCAGGCCGATACGGTCCTGAGAGAAGTCGATCATCAGGATGCCGACGTGCGGGTTCTCCCGGATGTTGCCGAGCGAGGCCATGACTCCGTTCCCGCGGTACTCCGGGTACGCCAGGGTCGCCTCGTCGAGTACCCCGAGGAAACCGGGCGGTCCGGCCCGGAATGTGTTGTCGCACTCGCCATGGCGGTCCGCCGTGGCGAGGAAGAACATCTCCTGGCGGGCCACGAACTCCTGCATCCGCGGGTTCAGCCGATCGAGTACCTGTTCGTCGTAGAAGCGGTCCGCGCGGTCGAGAGTGTCCAACTCACGCTGCATTTGGTGTTCGCCGTGGCTTCCGGGCCGGTCGACCCGCTCGTCGTGATCCAACGATCCTCCTGACAGCGATTCCTTCAGGGCACCAGCCGAGGAGCGCCACGGCCGCGTAGGAGAGCGTAGAGCAGGTCGCTCGCACTGCCCTTCGAGGGGCGGCCGCGGGCTCCTCCCGGCAGTCGGTGCAGCCGCCATGGTCGCCGCCGTAGAAGGAGTACGGACGGGGGCCCGGCGCGCCTGGGTGTTGAGCGGGCCGCCGACGGCCGGCCCGCCGGAGCAGGTCCGGGTTGACCCACGCGTCCGACTGGCGGGAAAGGAGCACACGATCCTGCGCACCCAGCCCTTGGCCCGCAGTGCGGCACGCCACCGTCAGCTCGCTCGCGCCCTGCCGGACGAGCGAGTCGATCAGCTCTACGGGCATCCCGGCCACGCCGGACCCTCCGACCAGCACGTCGCCCCGTCCTCGATGCCCGACACGGCCTCGTCGGCGTCCGCGCAGCACGGGTGACCGCGCGTCTCCGAGAGCGGTAGGCGTGCGGGCCGCGACAGAACACCCACCTCAGTCGGCAGGCCCTGGAGGGGGAGGGCACTTGGCGACGTGGAACTCGTTCCCACCGGCGTCGAGGAACTCGCCGGGTTCCCGGTCGGGTCGGGTGACCTCCAGCCGCAGCCTGTTGCGGGCCTCCTTCGGCGCCGCAGGCGGTCCCATCACCAGCGAGACCGTGCTGGTGGGCCGTCGGCGCAGCCGGACGCCCCAGTCGTGGGACTCGACCGCGTGCCAGTCGGCCTGGGACTGCCAGAAGGCCCACTGCGCGTAGCGGTCCTCCTCCGGGACGTCGAGGCAGATCGCGACGAGCCCGCTGTCGGCGAGCCCGCCGGGGTGCCCAGGGCGCAGCACGCAGAACTCGTTGCCCTCCGGATCGGCCAGCACATCCCACGGGACGTCCCCTTGGCCGATGTCGACTCGCGTTGCACCGAGGGTGAGCAGGCGAGCCACCTCGGCCTCCCAGTCCGGCCCCCCGGCCAGGTCGAGGTGCAGCCGGTTCTTGCGTGCCGTCTTCGGCTGCGCGGTCGGCGCGAATCGCAACCGCAGGCCGCCCGTTCGCCCCCGTGTCGCGTCCGACCAGAAGCGCTCCATGCGCGCGACGTCCAGCGCGTCGATCACGATCCCCGTCAGCATCCCAGCCCCCGAAAATAGGTGTCGAACCTGTCGCCGTCCCATTGTCGCCGCCGCTGTCGGCGTGCCCGGAGGTCGCGGGCTCGTCGACGGCCGACGGGCCCGGGCATGCCAGTCGAGGGTGAGGCCGACGACAAGGACGCCGCCGAGCTGCCACCGGCAGCCGCTGCGCCGCAGGAGCAAGCGCCGTGATCGGTCTCGAACTCGTCGTGCTTCTGGGCCTGGCCCTGCTGGTCGGCAACGTCCTGGGGCAGCGCCTCGGCGTCGCGCCCCCGGTCATGCTGCTCGTCGTGGGCGCTGTGATCGGCCTCGTGCCGGCCGTCCGACAGACCCAACTCCCGCCGGAAGTCGTGTTGTTGCTCTTCCTCCCCGTGCTGCTGTACTGGGAGAGCCTGACCACGTCGAGCAGGGAGATCCGCTCGAACCTGCGCGGCATCGTCCTGCTCAGCACCGTGCTGGTGATCCTCACCGCGGGGGCCGTGGCGATCGCCGGGCTCGCGCTCGGGCTGCCGTGGGGCCCGGCGTGGGTGCTCGGCGCGGCCGTGGCTCCCACCGACGCCACAGCCGTCGGGGCCCTGGCCGGCGCCCTGCCGCGCCGCGAGATCACCGTGCTGCGGGCCGAGAGCCTCGTCAACGACGGCACCGCGCTTGTCATCTACGGTCTGGCGGTCGGTATCACCGTCGGCGAGGAACACCTCACGCTTGCGCATGTCGGGGCACTCCTCCTGCTCGCCTACGGCGGCGGAGCCGCGGTCGGGATGGCGGTGGCGTGGGTCAACATGAACCTGCGGCAGCGCCTGGACGACCCCCTGCTGGGCAATCTCGTCATGATCCTGGCACCGTTCACGGCGTACCTCCTGGCCGAGCTGATCGAGGCCTCGGGGGTTCTTGCGGTCGTGGTCAGCGGTCTGATCATGGCTCAGGTGGCCCCACGGCTCATCCGTGCCGAGCACCGACGGCAGGCGCTGGCGTTCTGGCCACTGGCCACCTTCATCATCAACGGGGCTCTTTTCGTCATGGTCGGAGTGGAACTCCAGTACGCACCGCGCCACTTGAGCCGCTCCGACCTCGCCGACGCGCTGATCGCGGTCGCAGTCGTCAGCGTCGTACTGATATGCGTCCGGTTCGTGTTCCTGTTTGCCTCCGCCTATCTGGTCCGCGCGGTCGGCCGGCGTCCGCAGCAACGGCTGCGGAGAATCAGTCACCGGGCGCGCGTGGTCAGCGGCTTCGCGGGATTCCGGGGCGCGGTGTCGCTCGCCGTGGCCCTCTCGGTTCCCGAGACCCTCGACTCGGGTGCGCCCTTCCCCGGCCGTGCGTTCATCGTCTTCGTCACCTCCGGCGTCATCGTGGTGACGCTCGTGGTGCAGGGACTGCTGCTGCCGGGCGTCGTGCGCTGGGCCCGGCTGCCGCGCGACACCTCCGTCGGCGAGGAGCGCCTCCTCGCCGAGACCAGGGCGACCGAGGAGGCCATCAGGGCACTGCCCCGACTCGCCGCGGACCAGGGGGCCGACCCGAAGGTCGCGGAGTGGCTGCGCCAGGAGTACGAGGCGCACCTGGCGACCGTACGGGCCAGGGGCGCGGGCACCGACGACGATCCCGCCCTGCTCCACAACCGCCACTACACCGGCCTGCGCCTCGCCCTCATCGCCCACAAACGGGCAACCGTCGTCCGCCTGCGTGACGAGCAGCAGATCGACGACACCGTGCTGCGCCGGCTCCAGGCGTCCCTGGACAACGAAGAGGTGCGGCTCGCCGGACGCGAACAGGTGGAGTGAACCGCGTCCGGCTCCGACCGCCCACCCGTGGATCCTCGACAGCACTTGATGCGTCGTCGTGCAAGGAGAGTCCATGGCGCCGAGGCGGATGGCCGAGTCGCGGAGGTCACCCCGCGGAGGTGTACGGCCCCTACGCCAACGAACCGTCGGACTCAACAGCCGGCCCGAGCAGATCCATGCCGTTGCGGCTGCTTCTCTCAAGCGACTCGGAGTCGCGCGGCTCGACCTGTTCTACCAGCACCGTGTCGATCCGGGAGTGCCGATCGATCGGGTTCGTGCCCTTCCGCCCGCTCGGCAAGGGGTTCCTCACCGGGGCCGTGGACCCGTCGACGTCGTTCGCGGCCGGTGACGTCCGACGTATCGCCCGCGTCGAGGCGAACACCGCCGCCACGCGCCTGCCGCTCTCCGCGGGCGAACTGGCCGACCTGAACAAGCTGGCCGGCCGCGTCGGGGTACGTGGAAACCGCTACGACGAGCACCACATGTCGCCGGTCGGCAAGTAGCTCAGGCGGTGGTCTCCGGCTGCACCGGGCTGAGGTAGGACACGGCGGTCCGGTCGGCGTGCGGGGCGAGCAGGCCCTGCAGTTCGTCGGCCGCGGCCTTGAGGAGGGTGCCGTCCCGGTCGGCGTGGAGGGTTTCGAGGACGAAGGCGACGTGGGAGGAGTCCTCGGTGACGCGGGTGCGGTGGGCGTCGCGGTGGTTCCAGTGGCGGGTCAGGACTCCGGTGGTGTCGGCGTAGATGATCTCGCCGGGCTTGGGGTGCTCGACGGTGCCGGGTTCGCCGAGCGGGGTGAAGGACTCGGTGCCGTCCGCGTGGCGGATGTCTACGGAACCGGTGACGTGGTCGAGGTCGAAGGCGCCGGCGGGCAGGCCGTGCCGTACGGAGACGGCGTTGTAGGAGTCGACGGCGGGGTTGATGCGCGGCAGGCTCCCCTTCTTCGCGAGGCGGCGGCCGAGCGCGTCGACGCTGGGGCGGATGCGGCGGGGGTTGGTGCCGAAGGAGCGGTAGGCGGTGTGCCAGGCCTCGATGCGGGGGTCGGTCTCGTCGGCGGGCTGCCAGCTGCCGTCGGCCAGTTGTTGCTCCAGTTCCTCGACGGCCGCAGCGGTGTGCGGCCAGGACTCGTGGCCGCGCAGGCCGGTGGCGGTGACCAGGGCGATCAGGGTGTCGGGGAAGGCTTCGGCGACGGCGGGGAAGATGCGGAAGGTGGGCATGGGCGGTTTTTTCCTTTTCTTGCGGGCGGGGGCGGTCAGGACTTCCAGGGGCCGATGCGGTCGAGGCGGCGCAGCTGCTGGCGGGCGGTGGGCACGTCCAGGCCCTGGCCCCGCTCCGTGAGGCGCTCGGCGACGGTGCTGCGGTGTTCCGCGGACTTGTGGTCGTCGTACTTGAACTTGGCCCGTACGTCGGTGACTTCGAGGCGCAGCCCGCGGATGCCCGAGAGCATCCGGCCGTACGGCGGCTCGCCGACCGCCACGGGTGCATGGTCGCCGTCGGGCTGGAAGTGCGCGAGCTGGCGGCGCAGCAGCTCTGCCTTTTCCTCGGGGTCGTCGACTATCTCGGCGCGGCAGGTGAACTGGACGGCCGCGTAGTAACTGGTGGGGACGCCGTCGGTGGGTGGGATGCCGGGCGCGGCTCGCCAGGGACCGGGGACGAAGGCGTAGTCGCCGATGACGGTGAAGACGACGTTCGGGTCGTGCTCGATCGCCTTCCAGACCGGGTTGGGCTTGGCGAGGTGGACCAGGAGACGGGGTCCGTCGCAGGTGAAGTGGGTGGGGACGGCCATGGGCGGGTGGCCCGGCAGGCCGTTGACGCCGAGCTGCCCGAAGTCGTGGCCGTCGGCGATCCAGCTCTGCCATTCGGCCTCGTCGAGGCCGGCGTCCCAGGGGTGGACCAGCATGCTCGTCTCCTTGATTGTGCGGGTCTGCTCAGGTCAGGGCGAGGAGGCTGACGGCGACGGCCGCGATGCCGAGGCCGGCGAGCTGTCCGCGGTGGACGCGTTCGGCGAGCACGCCGCGGGCGAGCAGGACGGTGCCGGCCGGATAGAGGGCGGTGATGACGGCGACGACGGTGAGGTCCCCGCTGCGGGCGGCGAGCAGGAACAGCAGGTTCGCGATGGAGTCCAGTACACCGGCGGTCGCCGACAGCGTGTAGGCGGGCCGCTCGGGGCCCAGCCTGCGGTGCATCAGCCCGGCCGCGACCAGGGTGACGGCGGAGGAGACGGCCCGGCCCACGATCAGCGGGGCCACCCCGCTGTCGGACGGCGCCTGGTGCAGGAAGACCAGCTGCAGGGCGATGGCGGCGCCCGCGCCGAGGGCCGAAAGCAGTGCCGTACGGGAGGGGCGGGCCGAGCCTGCGCCGTCTCCGGCGCTGACCAGCACCACGGCCACCAGGGCGAGCGGCAGGCCCACCGCTCCGGCGGCGGTCAGGTGCTCACCCTGCAGCAGTCCGACGCCGACGGGCAGCGCGGCGGACATCAGCGCGGTCACCGGCGAGAGCACGTTCATCGGGCCGATCGCCAGCGTGCGGTACAACAGGGCGAACGCGGCAGCGGAAGCGACACCCGAGACGGCACCCCAGCCCACGGCCGCGGGGCTGAAGGAGGCGCCGAGCAGCGGCCACAACAGCAGCTCGACCGCGAGACTGGCCGGGGCGGCGACCAGCACGGTACGCAGCACATGGGCTTTCCGGGCGCCGAGACCGCCGAGGAAGTCGGCGGTTCCGTACGCGAGTGAGCTGCCCAGGGCCAGCAGCAGAGCGATCACAGTACGATCCCTTACCATTCAGTGGAACGACCACACCGTACAGCGAACCGACCGAAGGTCACAACCGATCGACCGTACGGTGCAGTGGAATGGGCAGCGGTAGGGAAGGTGACCCGGTGGCGGAGACAGCCGCAGCGCTGCGAACGGTCGCGCACAACGTCCGGGCGGCACGCATGCGCGCGGGCCTGTCCCTGGACGAACTCAGCCGCCGTGCCCAGGTCAGCAAGGGTGCCCTCGTGGGACTGGAGAAAGCCCAGGGCAACCCCAACCTGGCCACGCTGGTCCGGCTCGCCGACACCCTGGGCATCTCGGTGTCCGACCTGATGCAGGGATCTCCCGAGGGCCGGGTACGGGTCGTGGCCGCCGACGCCGTGACACCCCTGTGGACGGGGGAGCGGGGTGGCGAGGCCCGGCTCATGCTGACGACCTCGGGGCCCGCTCCGGTCGAGGTCTGGCGCTGGCGACTGGAACCGGGCGAGGACTACCCCAGCCATCCGCACCAGGCCGGGGTCGTGGAGACCGTCAGCGTCACCTCAGGCCGGCTGACCCTGGTCGTCGACGGCACCGAGCACACCGTCGAGGCCGGCCAGACCGCGACGTTCGACGGCGACACCCCGCACACCTACCGCGGCGCCGGCAGCGGGACCTGCCACCTGATCATGACGGTCCACCTTCCGCCCGGCCCGGCACCGACGACCTGACCCGAGGCCCGCCACAGCGCCGCGGCCGCCGCCGACATGCGCGATTCGGAGGCGTCCCGGGAGGTCCGTACTGAGAGGGGTGTGCCAGAGTCTGCGCATGCTCGAGATCGTGGTGAAGACCGAGAACCGGGAGCGGTACGTCCGTGTGTCCGCCGATGAGCTGGCCGGGCTGGTCCGGAGAATCGGCGGTGACGGTGACCGGTTCCTGGTGGTCCAGCGGATACCCGACCTGCCTGACGTCTTCGCACAGGTCTGGCACGAGACCGGCGGCGACTACACGCTGGAACACCGGGACGGTGCCGCCGACCGGCACTTCCAGGCGCTGGTCGGCGGGCCCGAAGCAGTGATCGCGGCGATGACCGGCTGGGCCCGCCAGGAGGCCGGATGGGACGGTGGTCCGGCTTGGTCGCTGGTGGACATGGGCCCCGCCCGCCAAGTGCCGCCGCTCGACATCGCCGAAAACGAGCGCATGGAATTGGAGAAGCGCGTCCGCGAGGTGCTGGTCGGCGGGTACGCCTCCCGCGCCGAACTGGCCGAGATCGCTGAGGAGTACCTGGTCACCGAGGACCGTCGGCCGGTTTCGCGGCAGCAATCCGAGGTGCTGGCCGACCGGTTGTGGCTGGAGCGGGTCGCGGAGCAAGCTGCGTGGCAGGGCGAGACCGACCCTGAGCGACTCACCCGCGCGTTCACCGCCCTGCAGGAGGCCGGGATCACGGCCCGCGAGAACTTCACCTGCTGCCGCAGTTGCGGCCAGTCCGAGATCGGCGGCGAAGGCGGGCCCGACGCCCGTGGTTTCGTCTACTTCCACACCCAGTGCACGGACTCCGCCGCAGCCGGCCACGGACTGATGCTCCTCTACGGCGGCTTCGACGGCTCGTCCGAGACCACTGCAGCCATCGGCCGCGAGGTCGTGGTCGCCCTCGAAGCAGCCGGCCTGCGCACCGAGTGGGACGGTGACCCCGGCCGGGCAGTCACCGTCACCCCTTTGGACTGGCGCCGCCGCCTGGTCGGTTAGGGCCACGCCCTCCCTTCCGCATCACCGATCGACGTGCGGGTCCACGCCCACTTGGCGTGGAACGCGGACCCGCATACCTGTCCGTCGTGTTGGGGGGTGCTCAGCGAAGGCGTACCGGGAGGGAGCGGTGACCGTTGGAGATGAAGGAATCCACCGGCTCCAACTCGTCCTGCGGCACCACGAGTTGCAGATCCGGGAAACGCTCGAAGAGGGCCGGCAGTGCGATCCGCGCCTCCAGCCGCCCCAGCGGGGCGCCCAGGCAGAAGTGCACGCCGTAGCCGAAGGCCAAGTGCTCCTTGTCGACGCGGGTGACATCGAAGCGGTCCGCGTCGTCGCCGTACTTGCCGGGGTGGCGTCCGGCCGCGGCGTACGCGGCCAGGATCGCCTCACCCTTGCCGATCACGATTCCCTCGGGTCCGCCGAACTCGCTCATCGCCAGATCCTCCACGGCGTATCGCAGCGGCAGGCTGGCGACCGGCGCCTCGACGCGCAGCGTCTCCTCGATCACGTCCTCCCAGGAGGCGTGGCCGCTGCGGACGAGCGCGAGTTGGTCGGGGTGAGTGAGCAGTGCGTGAATGGCGTTGTCGATGAGGTTGACCGTGGTTTCGTGACCCGCGCTGACCATGAGCATCAGGGTGTCGAGGAGTTCCTGCTCGCTGAGGCGGCCGCCGCCCTCGTCGTCCCGCGATGCGATGAGGGCGGACGTCAGGTCGTCGCCGGGTGACTCCCTCTTGGAGGCGACGAGCTTGGCGAGCGCCGCGTAGAACCGCGTGTAGATGTCGGTTACCTCCTCCGGTGTGGCGGAGGTGTGGAAGACGCCGTCCACGACGGCCCGTAGCTCCGCACCCTGGTCCTCGGGCAGGCCGAACAGTTCGCTGATGACCTGGATCGGCAACGGGTAGCAGAACCCCTCGCGCAGATCGACGACCCGCCCGTCCTGTCCGGCCTGTTCGACCCGGTCCAGCAGGTTCTTGGTGATCTCTTCGACACGAGGCTGGAGCGCGGCGGTGCGGCGTGCGGTGAACGCCTTGGAGACCAGGGCCCGCAGGCGTTTGTGCTCGCCGCCGTACGCGGTGAACATGTTCTGCACCGCGACCCAGGTGAACAGCGGCCATTCCGGGGCGACTTCGCCGTTGATCCAGCGGGTCCAGTGGCGTCGCGCGTCCTTGGAGACACGCGGGTCGGTCAGCAGGCGCTTGAGCAGATCGGGGGAGCTGACGGCCCATGCCGCAACCCCGTCGGGGAGTTCGACCGAGGTCACCGGTCCGCGCTCGCGGATACGGGCGGCTTCGCCGTGAATGTCGCGACCGGCCGGGTCGATCACTAAGGGGTCGGGATGCCCCATCGCAGCCTCACAGAGTCTCGAACGTCGATACGAAGCGTTACGCTACTTCGTCGTAGCGTCGTCGGGCGAGCCCTCCGAGGCGGCCGTCCGGGCCCGCGCGCTCCACCTGCCGACCGAGGTCCGCAGCAGCGCAGGTGTCAGGAGAGCCAGGACGACCCGGCGTGCCCCTGGGCGCCGGCGGTTCCTGGCGGCCACGGCGCTGGCGGCCACCGGCACGGTCGCCGGAGCGGCCGTCGATCATGCGGTTGCGGGGCGCAGCGCCGGTGATTCCAGCGCCGGGGCCGGTGAGATCACACCGACGCACGGGACCTGGCAGAACGTGGCGGCTTCCACCGACGTGTCCGAAGGGGCGGTGCTCTCCTTCGATCTGGGTACCGTCACAGGGTTTGTGCGCCGGGTCTCCGGCCGTGTCCAGGCCGTCTCCGGGATCTGCACCCACCAGGCCTGCCGCCTGGCCCTTTCGCCGGCCCGCGACACCCTTGCCTGCCCCTGCCACGGCGCCACCTTCGCGCTGACCGGCGAGTCGCTCACCCACCCCAAGTCGGTACGTCCGCTGCCCCGGCTGCCCCGGATGGCAGTGCGCGAGACCACGGGCCACATCCAGGTCTATGCCCCGGCGCGCTGAATCCCCTGGCTAGGCTGGTGGCTGAGCACGGTTGCCGACGAGGGGGTCCGAGGTATGAGCGGAAGAGTGACGGCGGTCAGCAGCAACGGGGACTACTCGTTCACCAAGCCCAACCGGGACAGCGTCAGATTGCTCGCCGGGCTGGGTGTGGAGGGAGACGTGCACGCCGGTGTGACGGTCAAGCACCGCTCGCGCGTCGCGCAGGATCCCACCCAGCCGAATCTGCGCCAGGTCCACCTCATTCACGAAGAGCTCTTCGCCGACGTCGGTGAAGAAGGGTTCAAGGTGGCGCCCGGCGAACTCGGCGAGAACATCACCACGCGCGGCATCGATCTGCTCGGTCTGCCGGTCGGCACATTGCTGCGCATCGGCGCCTCCGCGGTCCTGGAAGTCACCGGCCTGCGCAATCCCTGCCTGCAGATCGACAACTTCCAGGAGGGGCTGCTCAAGCAGGTCGTCGGCCGTGACGAGGCGGGGAACATCGTGCGCAAAGCCGGAATCATGAGCATCGTGAGGGAAAGCGGCGTGGTGTCCCCAGGAGACACGATCGAAATGGAACTCCCCAGCGGTCCGCACCGCCCCCTGGACCGGGTCTGACCAGCGGTCACTCCTTCGGTGCGTTCCACAGGGTCCTGAGTTCTGCCCAGCTCGGTGCCGGGCCCGTCAGGGCGGTGGGCTCGTCGCTCGGAGCGGTCCGCAGCCCGGCGAGGACCAGGTCGAGGTAACGCAGGTGCAGCGCGCAGGCACGCTCGCCGGCGACGGGGATGCGCGCGGTGAGGTGTTCGAGCAGCAACGGGACGTCGGCGGAGGTGAAGTCGGTGCGCAGCACCCCTGCCCGGTGCGCGTCGCCCACCAGATCGTCGAGGGCCGCCCGGAGCCGGTCGGCGGCGTTCACGGTGTCGTCGGTGGCCGGTAGCCGGCCACCGATCAGAGGGAGAAGCGGACTGCCCGGCTCCTGCGCCGACAGCACGTCCCGCAGGAAGCGGGCGAACGCGGACCAGGGGTCGGGCTCGTGCCGGAGTCACCGCCGTGCACGCGGCGCGCGGGGCCACCGTCCTGGGAACGGCGAGCCGGGCCAAGCACGACCTGCTACGCGACCTGGGCGCGATCCCGGTCGCCTACGGGCCCGGGCTGGCCGACCGGGTGCGGGCGGCGGCGCCGGGCGGCGTCGACGCGGCGGCCGACCTGGTGGGCACCGACGAGGCGGTGGACGTCTCCGTGGAACTCGTGGCCGACCGCTCCCGCATCGCCACCATCGCCGGATTCGAGCGCGGCGCCCGGGCCGGCATCAGACTCCTCGGCGGCGCGCCCGGCGCGGACCCGGGTACGGAGGTCCGGGCCGCGGCCCGACTGCAGCTCATCGCGGAGGCGGAGGCAGGACGTCTGCGCATCCTGATCGCGGGCACCCACCCGCTGCGCGAAGCCGCCGACGCACATCGCCAGATCATGACCGGCCATGGCACCGGGAAGATCGTTCTGATCCCGTAGGCCGCCGGGAATCTGGATCTGGAGGCGTTCACGACGCTCGGACACGACCCAGTGTCGGCGCGGGAGCTCGCGCACCGGTTGGAGATCTCGTCGGGTCGGTTGCTGCGGGTCACTGCGAGCCCGCGGCCACCAGTGTCGCGGTGATGGGTTCGAGTTCGGTGATCAGTTCGTCGAGTTCGGCGGGGGAGAGGGCTTCGTAGGGCGGGGCGGCGAGTTCGTCTGTGAGGGCTTCGATGCGCTGTTTGACCTCGCGGCCGGCGTCGGTGAAGTGGCCCTCGGTGTCGATGAGTCCGCGTTCGCGCAGGCCGTCCATGACCGCGGCCAGCCGCTGTTTCGGCAGGTGATGGATGCGTCCGAACGACTCCGGGGGGTGGATGCCCTGTTCCAGCGCGGAGAGGACATGCGCTTCGGTGCCGCCGATGCGAGCGCCGACGAGGGCGGCGATGTGTCCGTCGCCGCGGTGCTCGCGCAGCATGGTCGCGGAATGCCACAGGCGGGCGACGGGGTCGCTCGGCACTGCAAGGGTACGCATCCCCGCGTACATCACCCGGCCTTCGGTGGGGGCGCTCGTGGCGGCCTTGGTGGTCAGGTCGGCGGCGCGCACCAGGCCGGGGGAGTCGGTCAGCTCGCCGCCGAGGATGCGCCGTAGGGAGGCCGCGCTGCCCCGCTCCCGCGCGGCGACTGAGGCCTCGGGCGGGATCGTCTCCCAGGCGCTGGGGATGTGCCGTGCGGCTTCTCCGTCGGCGAAGTTGTAGAAGGCCGCGTGCACGACTTGGGCCTCCACGCGCCCCAGCGGCGCGGCCCGGCTGGCGAAATAGCCGTCCCAGTAGGTGCGGTGGCCGAGCGCGGCCAGCTCCTCGTTGCACTCGTCGGCGCAGTAGGTGACCAGGCAGATCGGCTCCAGCAGCTCGAACATGCGACGGGCGATGTGAGTCGTCGCCTGCAAACGCGTCGTACCCATCGGGCTCTCCATTCGTTTCTGAGTACCGACTTGGACCGTCCGGCACACCGAAACTCATCGGTGACCCATGGTTCGGCATTCTCCGACGGGATGGCCCGGCAGGCCTGGAGGCGCGGACGGTGCCTCCGGAGCCGGTGTGGCGTTGGAGTGACGACACCGCCCAAGCGCTCGTTCTCGTCCGGGAACTCGTCGAGGGCGGCGGCAGCGTCGACCAGGACCGCCTCGCGGCGGCCTACGCCGACGGCACGCACCGTGGGTACGGAGCCGCCGAGCCCGACGGGCTCCTCCTCATTCCCGGTTGAACCCCCTCGCCGCTGCAGCCACCGGTGTGCCGGTGGTGCCTCGCGACCGGCCGTCAGAGCGCGACGATCTGCCAGTCCTGGTTGTCGCTGCCCGAGTCGGTCAACTGGTCGAGGTTCGCGCCCTGGGCGGAGCCGCCGGGGCTGTCGAGGACCTTGCCGCTCTTGACGTTGGACAGGCGGTAGGAGCCGTCGGTGTCGGGCAGGAGTTTCCACTGCTGGTTGGTGCCGCCGGTCCAGGGCCACTGGATGACCAGGGCGCCGTCGGCGGTCGAGGCGTCCTTGACGTCCATCACCTTGCCACTGTTGCGGTTGACCAGCTTGACGGTGCCCAGGTCCGCGGTGAACGGCCGGTCGTAGACCTCCAGGCTGCGGATGGACGCCCACACGGCGGAGGGCAGACCGGTGACCGTGACCCGGACGTAGCGCGCCTGGGCGCGGAAGAGGGCGACCTGGACCTGGCTGGTGCCGGTGGTGGCGGTCAGGTCGGCCAGTGTGGTCCAGGTGGCGTTGTCGGTGGAACCCTCGATCCGGTAGCGGTAGTTGGCACCGTCCTTCGCCCGCACCGCCGCCACGTAGTCCTTGACGAAGTCGCGGCTGAGCGGCGCCTGGCCGGAACTCCAGGCGTTGGGGTGCTTCAGCGGCCACAGCGCGAACCCGTCGTGGTGACGGGTCGTCAGGGTCACGTACTTCGCCCCGAAGTCCTTCGCCAACTGCGCCCAGGCCGTGGGGTCGTAGGCGTCCGCCGTGAACTGCTCACTCGTCGCGTCGGTGAGGTACTTCTGGTAGTTCGCCGGAGTGATCGGGGCGTTGTGCATCCACCACTCGCCCTTGGCCGGGCCCGAGTAGACACCCCAGTGGATGAACATCCCCAGTTTGGCGTCCTGCAGCCACTGCACCTTGGAATCCGGCTGCTGATCGAGGCCCATGTCGGTCTTCGGGATCCGCAAAGGAGGCAGCGGCAGCGGGTTGGCGGCCGCGGCATACGCGGGGGTCGCCATCACGGCCGGGCCACGACTGTGGCCACGGTCGCCGCCGCCATTGCGGCGAGTACCGAACGACGTGAGAGAACTCTGGGCACCGTTGTTTCCTCCTGTTCGTTGGTGTGCGGATCGCTTCAGCGTCGGATACCTGGGCGGCCAACGGTGCCCTCCGGAAGACATCGGATGCATTAAGGGTGATCGGCAAGCCTGTTGTCCAGAGGCGGAAAGAAGTTTCCGGACAACTCAAGGAGTTGTGCAGAGTAATCCGGGAAGAGCGGAGGCAGTCATGGGATGAATAGTGGTCTTCCGTCAGGTGCCGTGTCGAGGATCGATCGCGTCCGGAGCGTTGACCGAGGTCTCGGCGACCTCTACCGTGACGAACGAAACCAAACGTCGCGCCACATTTTCCAACGCCTCGTCAGCTGTGGGTGCCGCTTCGGTCACCGCGACGAACGCGACCCAGTTCACCGACACCGCCGGAGGCGTGTTGTTCCCGGCCACTCGGCATCACCTCCCGGGACACGACCCTCTACCAGGCCGATGCCGGCACGGCCTACCTGATCTCGTCCGCCAACGAGAACGCCGACCTCGACATCTTCAAGCTGCCCGCCGACCACACCGGCATCGGCAGCCTGGTCGCCAACCCCTGGCCCGGCACCTACCGCGAGGCGCCGGCGCTCTTCACGCGGGGCGGCGTCTACTCTCATGCTCACCTCCGCCAACAGCGGATGGAAGCCCAACCAGCAGCGCTACGCCACCGCCACCAGCCTCGCCGGCCAGCGCGTTCATGGTGCAGTGGGCCTGCAACGGCGGCCTCAACCAGCAGTTCCAGCAGCGCACGGCCTGAGCGTGCGGGGACGGGTGCGGTGACTGCTCCGGCGGGGTCGGTCACCGCACGGCGACCGATGGCAGGGCGGAGTGGCCGGTGAGGTTCTCGGGCCGCAGGATCACGTCCAGTTGCTCGGCGGTGAGCAGTCCGGCCTCGGCGGCGAGGTCCTTGACCAGGCGGCCGGTGGCCAGGGCCCGTCGGGCGAGCGTGGTGCTCGCGGCATAGCCGATGTGCGGGGCGAGTGCGGTGACCAGGCCGACCGAGCGGTGGACCGTGTCATGGAGGTGGGCGCGGTTGGCGGTGATGCCCGGGATGCAGCGGGTGGCCAACGTGTCGCAGGCGGCGCGCAGGTGGGTCAGGGAGCGCAGCAGGCTGTAGGCGATGACGGGTTCGAAGGCGTTGAGCTGTAGCTGTCCTGCCTCGGCGGCCATGGTCACGGTCAGGTCGTTGCCGATGACCTCGAAGGCGACCTGGTTGACGACTTCGGGAATCACCGGATTGACCTTGCCGGGCATGATCGAGGAACCCGCCTGCACCGGCGGCAGGTTGATCTCGCCGAGTCCGGCGGTGGGACCGGAGGAGATCAGGCGCAGGTCGTTGCAGGTCTTGGAGAGCTTCACGGCCACGCGCTTGAGGACGCCGGACAGCTGGACGAAGGCACCGCAGTCCTGGGTGGCTTCGATGAAGTCGCCTGCGGGCCGGACGGGTTCACCGCTGATCTCGGCGAGATACGCGCAGGCGAGTTCGGCGTAGCGGGGGTGGCCGTTGATTCCGGTGCCGATGGCGGTACCGCCGAGGTTGGCCTCCAGCAGCAGGGCGGCGGCCTCGCTCAGGCGCCGGCGATCCTCCTCGATCATGACGGCGTACGTGGTGAACTCCTGGCCCAGCGTCATGGGCACGGCGTCCTGGAGTTGCGTACGACCCATCTTCAGCACGTCGCTGAACTCCGCCGCCTTCTCGGCGAACGCCGTGGCCAGTGCTCCCAGCGAATCGCCGAGTCGGCGCAATGAGGTGACCAGGGCCAGCCGTACGGCGGTGGGGTAGACGTCGTTGGTGCTCTGGCCGAGGTTGACGTGGTCGAGCGGATGGATCATGTCGTAGGACCCGCGGGGGTGGCCGAGGTGCTCCAGGGCCCGGTTGGCGATGACCTCGTTGGCGTTCATGTTCGTGGACGTGCCGGCTCCTCCCTGGATCGGGTCGACGACGAACTGCTCGTGCAGGTGCCCGGCACGGATCTCCTCGCAGGCGTCGATGATCGCTTCGGCGAGGTCCGGCGGCAGCAGCCCCAGGTCGCGGTTGGCTCGGGCGGCCGCCTGCTTGACCGCGGCCAGTGCGGTGATCAGGTCCGGGAACTGGGCGATGGTCGCTCCGGTGATCGCGAAGTTCTCCACGGCCCGCACGGTGTGCACGCCGTAGTAGGCGTCGGCAGGAATCTCCTTGTCGCCGACCAGGTCGTGCTCGATGCGTACGGCCATTGTGCTGCTCCTCGTGTTGCGGGCCCCTTGACAGGCCACCATGTCCGGCCTCAGTGTTGCCGACCAACACGCAGAACGCAATATATTGCATATGGCAGGAGTAGCCCATGGACACCGCACACCCCCGTCCCACCCACGCGGACACTCCACCAGCCCGGCCCTCGGGCTTCCTGCGGCGATGTCTGAACGTGCCGATCGGCATCCAGTCGATCATCGCCGTAGGTCTCGGCGCCCTGATCGGATCCCTCGCCCCGGCCGCGGGCGAGCAGATGAAGATCCTCGGAGACGTGTTCCTGAACCTGGTGCAGGTCGTCGTCCTGCCCCTGGTATTCCCGCTGATCGTGCTGGGCATCGCCCGCATGGAGTCGGTCAAGAAGGTCGGCAGGATCGCCGGAAAGGCCATCCTCTACTTCGAGCTCGTCACCACCGTCATCCTGCTGATCGCGGTGGGTCTGGCCAAGGCCACAGGCATCGGCAAGGGCGCCCCCGTCCACGGCGCCGACGCCAGGGACCTGAACGGTCTGAGCCAGGGCATCGACTTCCACGAGCTGGTCCTGCACGCGGTGCCGAAGAACATCTTCGCCGCGTTCGGCGAGGGCAATCTGCTCGGCGCGATCGTCTTCGCTCTCCTCGTCGGCATCGCCATGGCCGCGATCGGGGAGAATTCCAAGCCCTTCGCCGCCGTCCTGGAGTCGGTCGCCGCGGTGATGTTCAAGGTCGTCGGCTACGTCATCCGCATCGCGCCGCTCGGCGTGCTCGGCTTCATCTCCTACGACGTCGCCCACTACGGTTTCGGCAACCTGCGCAGCCTGCTGGGCTTCATCGCGGTGGTCTACGCGGGCCTGGCCATCGTCATCGGCGCGCTCTTCCCGCTCATTGCCGCGATCTACCGCATCCGCTACCTCGAACTGCTCAAGTCCATCGCGGGGCTGGCCGGGATCGCCTTCGTCACGCGCAGTTCGGAGGCCGTACTGGCCCCCCTCATGGGCAAGTTGGAGGAGTTCGGCGTCAGCCGCTCCACGACCTCCTTCGTCGTCCCCCTCGGCTACTCCTTCAACACCGACGGCTCCGTCCTCTACCAGGCCGCCGCGCTGGTCTTCTTGGCCAACGCCTACGGCGCCGACACCTCCCTGCCTGCCCTGCTGCTCATGGTCGGCGTGCTGGTGATCCTCTCCAAGGGCATGGCGGGCGTCGCCTCCGCCTCCGTCGTGGTCCTCATCGCCGCCGGCAACTCCATCGGCCTGCCCGCCGAAGGCATCGCCCTGCTCCTCGGCGTCGACTTCATCGTCGACATGGCCCGTACGGGCGTGAACGTCATCGGCAACTCCCTTGCCGCCACCGTCGTCGACAGCTCCGAGAAGCGGCGCGCAGCCAAACGCGGCAGTGGCGAAACCATCCACATCCCGGCCGAGCCCGAGGCCCCCTCCCTGCACAAGGAACCAGCACAGTGAGCGCCCCCACCACGGAGATCATCGGCATCCTCGGCGGCATGGGCCCGGCCGCCACCGCCGACTTCTACGCCAAGCTCGTCGCGACCACCCCCGGCGCCGACGACCAGGACCATCTGCGCACGGTCATCTGGTCCGACCCCACCATCCCCGACCGCACCCAGGCCCTGCTCGGTGAGGGACCCGACCCCACCCCGTGGCTGCTCGCCGGCAGCCGGGTGCTGCGCGAGGCCGGTGCCACGGTCATCGCCATCCCCTGCAACACCGCGCATGCCTTCGTCCCCCGTATCGCCGACCATGTCGGCCTGCCCATCGTCCACATGATCGGTGAAGTCGCCCGGCACCTCGGTGCCATGGGACCGCGCCTGCGCACCGCCGGCCTGCTCGCCACCACCGGCACCGTCCGCGCGGGCCTGTACCAGGACTGGCTGGACCGCTTCGGCATCCGCCTCCTCCTGCCCGACGACGCCAGTCAGGACGAAGAGGTCATGACCGCCATCCGAGCGGTGAAATCCGGCGCCTACGACGACACGACGACCGCTCTGCTGGCCCGCGCCGCACAGCGCCTGATCGAACAGGGCGCGCAGGCGGTGATCGCCGGCTGCACGGAGATTCCGCTGGGCCTGCCCGAGGACGCCGTGGACGTCCCGTTCATCGACCCGGCCGTGATCCTGGCCCGGGCCCTCGTCCGCCGGGCCAGGACGGGCGCTGCCAGCGGAGGGGCCGGGTAGGACGATGTACTGTACGCAATATGTCACTCGACAGCCCCGTTTCCCGCCGCCTCCTCAGTGACGAGGTCTTCCATCGCCTGCGCGACTCCATCGTGCGCGGCGAACTCGCTCCCGGAGAGAAGGTCAAGGACGGTGAGCTCGCCGAGCGCCTCGGCCTCAGCCGCACTCCCGTGCGCGAGGCGCTCGCCCGGCTCGCCGACATCGGTCTCGTCGAGGCCAAGCCCGGCGTCTATACGCGCATCACCACACTCAACCGCCGTGACGTCGAAAAGACCCTCGCGGTCCTGCGCTCCCTCGACCGGCTCGCCGTCGAGACGGCCGTGCCCGTCATGACGAAGCAGGACCTCCAGGCCATGCGCGAGGCCAACCGGGAATTCGAACGGGCCGTCACTGCCAACGACACCGCCGCGGCACTCGCGGCCGACGACCGCTTCCACGCCGTACCGATCGGGGCGGCCGACAATCCCGTACTGAGCCGGATCGTCGAACAGCTGCACCCGCAGATCCACCGCATCCTGTACCGCAAGTTCTCCACGCTGCTGGGCGGCCGCAACACCATCGAGCACCACGACCAGCTCGTGGAGATCTGCGCCACCGGCGACGCCCGTTCCGCCGCCGAACTCTCCGCACAGCACTGGTCAGAACTCGGCGGACACATCAACGAACTCTTCGACACCAATCAGTTCGTCGAGCCGACTGCGGGATGAGAGGACACCCTCGGGGGGAGGGGGGTTGCGGACCAGAGCGGTCCGGCAGCCCGTCACCTGGCGGCGTGACATGGTCCGAGCACGTGGTGGTGCAAGACGGCGTCCGGCTTGTCTGCCGGGACTGGGGCGGGCCCGGACAGCCCATCGTGTTGCTGCACGGCCTGGCCGGTCACGCGGGTGAATGGGACGTGCCGGCACGGAAGTTGAGCTCCGGATATCGCGTCGTAGCGGTCGACCAGCGCGGGCACGGCGCCGCCGAGCGGCCACCCGCGGGACGTCTCCCGTGCCGCCTACGTCGCTGACGTCACCGCTGTTGTCGACCAGCTGGCGCTGCAGCGGCCCGTCCTGGTCGGCCAGTCGATGGGCGGGCACACCGCCATGCTCACCGCCGCCGCGCATCCCGGACTCGTCCGCGCGCTCGTGCTCGTCGAGGCCGGCTCAGGCGGTCCGAACCCGAACGGCCCGATGGACATCGGCGGATGGCTCGATTCATGGCCGACACCGTTTCCCTCACGCGAAGCGGCAGCCACGTTCTTCGGCGGCGGACCGGTCGGCGCAGGCTGGGCGGCCGGACTGGAAGAACGCGACGGCGGATGGTGGCCTCGCTTCGACCGGGACGTGATGGTCCGCTCGCTGGCGGAGAACGCCCGGCGTTCCTACTGGCATGAGTGGAAGCGGGTCTCATGCCCCACCCTGCTCGTCCTGGCCCGATCCAGCTTCGTCCCCGCAGCGGAAGTCGACGAAATGCTCCGGCAGCGACCCGCCACGACGGCCATGAGCATCCCCGGCACAGGCCACGACCTGCACCTGGAACAGCCTGGGATCCTGCACACCGTGCTCTCGGGCTTCCTCGAGGGTCTCGTCTGAAACTCCGATGCTGTCACGACGAAGCGGGCTTCACCGGTCTCCGCCGTCACGGCGCTCGGACATGCCGGCCGCCGGCCCACGTCCCCAGGAGGGCGAGGCCGTCAGCGCTGACGCCCGGTCACCAAGGTGGCTCAGCCCCCGGTGACAAAGCCGCCTCCAGTCGCTGAGTCTTTGTGAGCACTGCCCGAACCCGTGGTCCACGCCGTCCTACGGTCCGGCCATGGACACGAGCCGCAGCAGAAGAAGAACCGCGAAGGCCCTGCGCAGCACCGCGCTGGCGGTGCTGCTGACCAGCGGGGCGATCACCGTGACCGCCCCCAACGCCCGGGGGGACAGCGCGCGGACGGAGACGCCCGTGGCGTCGACGAGTGCTGTCGCGGGAGTGAGTGAGTCGGTGGTGCGGGTGAAGATCCCGCTGCCGGCGTCCTTCGGAGCCCGTCCGGCCGTGTGCGACTGGCTGTCGTATCTGCGTTACCGCTCCTCGGACGGGCCGCGGGCGTCGGCCGACGCCGACCGGATCCTCGTCGCCCAGCCGGGCATCCTGGAGGGGGCGGGAGCCTTCGACAGCGTCGCCCGCAACACTGTGGCGCGCGCCGCCGAGCAGGGGCGGCACATCGAGTTCTGGGCCCTGGACCGGCGTTCCAACTGCCTGGAGGACCGCACCGGCATCGCCTCCGGCGACGAGCACACGGCCGTCGATTACTACTACCGCGGCAAACAGGTCGACGGCCGCACCTTCGCCGGGTTCGTCGGCAACGAGCGGCTGGGCTGGATGGCCAAGCTCGGCATCGAGCAGACCGTGCGGGACCAGTACGACCTGCTCGCCGCCGAGTTGCCCGACCAGGGGCTGCGCAAGCGGAAGGTGCTGTGCGGGGGACACTCCCTCGGCGGCGTGATCACCGGCTACTTCGCGACAGCCGACTTCGACGACGACCCCACCACCACGAGCGACGCCGGATACAACCAGTGCGCCGGCTACTTCGCCCTCGACACCACCGTCTCCACCACCCTCGGCGACCTGAGCGGCGGCATGCCGGACGACACCGACCTGCCCGGCGTCGGCCTCGGTTACGGCGCTGTGCAGGCCGGTCTCGACAGCGGAGTGCTGCCCCGCTCCCTGTCCGCGCCGGTCCTGCTCAACCCCGAGACGATGACACTGCTGGCCATCGCCGGCGTGGGCGCCGTACAGGATCCGGGGGGCGAGGCCGACCTGCCGAGCTATCTGCCCGCCGACACCAACATCGAGGCCACCAACCGCTTCCTGTTCTCCAAGGACACCGCCACCTTCCTCACCGGCTCGCCCGCGGTGAAGGACTTCCGGCTCACCAACGCCGCCGTGCTCGGCGCCCTCCTGGACGACAACTCCGTACCGCTGGCGTTCCTGCAGAGCAGCGTGGGCTTCTTCGACGGCGGCCCGATCACCGACAAGAACTTCCCCGCCGCCAACGGCAGTTCGCAGCAGCCGGGGCTGTTCGGCGTCGAGTACAAGGCCATCCCCGAGAAGCCGCACGGCCCGCTCTACACATGGCGCAATTACGACCGTGTCGGCGCCGCCGACGACCCCGGCTACCGGTCCGCCGACGGCACGCCGTTCACCAACGCGAGCAAGGAGGTCACCGACATGGGGGAGCTGGCCCGCAGCCTGGCCCAGCAGCCCCTGGACTTCACCGAGCAGTACTTCCCGACCAAGCTGGTCACCGACCTCGAACTGGCCACCTCCCCGCAGGTGAAGCAGCTGGTCGTGCACCCCGAGGGGCTCACCGCCAACCCGACGCTCACCGTGCTCGCGGGTGACGGGCTGCTGGCGGGCCGCATCCCGGTCGGCCTGCACCCGGTGGTCGCCGACGGCTACCAGCACCTCGACGTGCTCACCGCGGCGCCCGTGCAGAACAACGGGCGGCCCGAGATCGTCTCCAGCAACCTCGCGCAGTTCGCGAAGAATCCCAAGTAGCCCTGCGCGCACGGTAGTTGGGCCCGGGAGGAGATCCTTCCGGGCCCGTCCTGCGCGGGGCCGTCCGCTCAGATCCTGGTCGCGGCGAAGGTGGCTGCCGCGTCGGCGTCCGAGGTGTAGCCGAGGTGCGCGAGGACGTCGGTGCCGCCGTTCTCACAGATGGGATCGCCCTTGGCGCAGAAGTCGATGGTGCGGCTCTGGTAGGTGCCGGTGACGCTCTTGCCGAGGGCCCGGATGGGGTTGCCGAACAGCAGCACCGCGGCAACCCTCGGTTCGAGCGCGGCCGGGATGGTGGCGACGATGGGGCTGCCGACCACCGCGCCGTCGCTGCTGATGCCGATGGAGTTGTCGACGACGTTCGCGCCCTGCGAATAGCCGACGAGAACGAAACGCTGATTCAGGCAGGCAGCCGCCTGGCTGTTGACGTGATTCACCAGGTCGGCATTGCCCTGCGCGGCGGAGGTGAGGGAAAGGTCCGCGGGGTAATTCACCTTGTAGCTGGTGAGGTTCTTGCCCGTCAGTTTCTTCTGCAGGGCGGAATACACCGGGTCGCCGACTATCGCGCCGAGCGTGCCCGGCTCGAAGGTGCCGCGAGCCGCGACGACGTCGATGTCCGAGCAGGTGGCGGCCGATGCGGGGGGTGCCGAGACGGTGGCCACTCCGGCCGCACCGCCGATCAGCGACAGCGCGGCGAGACACAAGCGAATACGCATGGGGATCCTTTGAGGGTCGGGCGCGTCGAGCGCCTGCGGAAAAGGATGTCCCGAAGGTATTCGTTGTTTCTGGCGACCTGTTATGTATGGGAATTCAGAAGTTCTGCGGTTTCTTGAGCTGAGGTGAGTCGGCGGGAATTTCGTGAACCGTCTACGCGGAGGGCGTTTCCTGCTCCCGCAGTTCCTCGGCGCGCAGTGCCAGGATGAGGTCCAGGCGGGTGCCGGGGTCGTGCAGGGCCTCCCCGAAGAGCTTCTCCAGCTGGCGCAGGCGGTAGCGGACCGTCTGCGGGTGGATGTGCAGACGGGCGGCGACGTCGGGCACGTTGCTGCCGCTGAGCAGCCACGCCAGCAGCGTCTCCGCGAGCCGGGGCCGCTGCCCCTCGGTGGCCGTGTCCAGCGGCGCGAGTACCCGCGTCTCCAACTGTGCCAGCAGCGGCTCGTCCCCGTGCAGCAGCAGCGTGGAGAGATGGTCGGCGCACCGCACCACCCCCTGCCGGGGCAGGATCCCGCGCCCCATCAGCCGCAGCGCCCGCGCGGCCCAGCGCAGCGACTGCGCGGCCTCGGTGAGCGGCACCGTCGGGCCGATCGCCGCCGGACGCCCGCGCAGCGCGAGCGTGAACGCGCGGCCGCCGAAGCGACCCGAACCGTCCGGATCGGGCAGCAGCATCCGCGGCGGCCGCGACCGCATGTCCACCAGCGCCCCCGCGCCCGCCAGCGGCCACTCCTCCTCGCGCTGGTCCGCCGGGGCCGCGAGCGCGACGACCGCGACCTGCCGGGGCACCGACCAGCGGGCGCCGTGCGCGAGATCCTGCACGGCCTCCAACGACAGCGGCCCCTCGCCAAGCAGCAGTTCGAGCAGGCGCCTGCGCCGCCGCTCCAGCTCGTCCGTGCTGCGCAGCCGGCCCTCCGCATAACCGGCCGCGGCCGCCTCGGCCACCTCGTGCACGGTCCGGAACGCGAGCTCGCCCAGCGCCGCCACCACCGCCGAGTCCAGCCCCAGCTCCTCGGCCGTACGGCCCATCAGCCGCCAGGCATGCATGCCCCCGATCCGCAGCGCGGACTGCAGGGCGTCCAGGCTGCGGTCCTCCAGGGCCACGCCGCGCCCGAGCTCGTAGTACGTCGAGGCGATCGCGTCGCTGCGGCCGCGCGGGTCGGCGATGTGGTCGACGAAGAGGGTCAGCGCCTGCACCACCCCGGCCCGCAGGTTCCTGGCGTACATGCCGTCAGCGGGGCCCGCGTACTCGGGAACCTGTCTGCGCACCTCGTCCTCGACCTGGTCGGCGACCGCCTCCAGCTGAGCACGCAGCAGGCCGGCGAGATCGGCCGGCACCGAGGGGAACGCCGGACCGGCCGGTTCGCCGCGCGGGGTGGGGACGGCCATCGCGGACACTCCTTTCCACCGGAACCGGCTCACCCGCGGAGTGTTTCCCGTGGGGCGAGGAACAAGTCCTGTGTTGGACGGGCGTCCCCTGTGCTCCGTTCCGTGCCCCGACGGCACCGACATCACTCCGGCAGCCCGAGTGCACCGGCGAGCATCGGCCACGACGCTGTGAACTCCGGCTTCCAGTACGCCCAGCTGTGTCCTCCTCCTGCGTAGAAGTGCGTGGTGACCGCGATGCCCAGGCGGGCGAGGGCGGCGGTGAAGCTGTGGGCGGAGGGCCACAGGGCGCTCTCCAAGGCCTCGGGCAGCCAGTCGCCGGTTCCGCCGACCACGCCGCTGCCGTTGGAGACGTACAAAGGAGTGCCGCGCAAGCCCGCGGCGCGGGCCCGCGGGTTGAAGTCGCGCCAGGTCAGAAGGTTGAGGACCGGATTGCCCCACAGGGACAGCGGAGCCAGGTTCTCGCGGACCACGATGGCGTCCACGAGGGTGGGCACGCCGGGCGCCATGGTGTCGAGGATGCCGCTGTAGGAGGCCGCGGCGGCGAACGCGCCCGGGTGGCGGGCCGCATGCGCCATGGCGCCGTAGCCGCCGGTGGAGACCCCGGCGACCGCCCGCACCCCCGAGGCCCGGTAGTCGCGCCTCAGCAGCGCCGGAACCTCGGTGAGCTGGAACGTCTCGTAGTCGGGACCGCTGAGCCAGTGGGTGGGAATACCGGTGGGGCCGCCGTCCGGCATCGCCACGATCAGGTCCCGGCCCTCGGTGAAGGCCTCGATGTCGGTCTCCCGGGTCCAGGACGTGTAGTCGTCATGGGCGCCGTGCAGCAGGTACAGCACGGGGTAGGTCCGGCCGGGCTGGGTGTTGAAGCCGGACGGCAGGATCAGCCGCACCGGGGCGCTGCGGCCCAGGGCAGCGGAGGCCACCGAGACGTCGAAGGTGCGCGGCCCGAGCTGGGTCGCGGCGCGCGCGGTGCCGGCGGCGGTACCGAACAGGGCGGCCAGACCGGCGCTCGCCGCGGCCTTGGTGACGGTGCGCCGGGACACTCCGGTGGCGCGGCGGGGGTGGGGCATGGCGGCTCCTCGGGATCCGGGTTCAACGGGTCTGCTCGGCGAGCTCCCGCCGCAGCCGGGCGGCGATCTCGTCGACGTGCGGCGGGTCGAGGAGCGACAGATGGTGGCCACCGACCCGTACGACCGTCAGGCGCGGGCACACCTCGTCCCAGCCGAGCGCCTCGTCGTCCCGCTCATAGGCCGCATCGCGCACGGTGTGCGGAGCGCGCTCGGTGGCCCGGTACAGGACGACGCGTCCGTCGTAGCGTCCCGGCCGGTGGGCCTCCCCGATCCTCAGATCCAGATAGGAGGAGCGCTGGTGCTCCAGGACGGCGGCTGGCACTTCGGCGGCCTCACGCAGGGCCCGCAGCACGATGTCGATGCGCGCGACGTCGTCGTCCATCGCCACCAGGTCGTCGTACGGCAGCTCCAGCCGGACCCCGTAGGTGTCGGCGACGTGCCGGGCGAAGCCCGTGAAGTGGTCGCGGATCCGGTCCTCGGGGGTGTGCCCGGGCCGGGGCAGGGGCCGTACGGAGTCGATGAGTACGACCAGCTCGACCTCCCGCCCGGCGGCGGTCAGCTGCCGTGCGGTCTCCTGCGCGACGAAGCCGCCGAAGGACCAACCACCCAGCAACAAGGGCCCGTTGGGGTGGGCGGCGGTGATGGCCTGGGCGTAGCGGCTCGCCTTCTCGCTCACCGTGGTGGCCTCTTCGATCCGCTCCAGCCCGTACAACGGCCGGTCGTTTCCGAGCCGCTGCGCCAACGTCCGGTAGACGTCGGTGGTGCCGCCGGCGGCGTGGACGAGGAACAGGGGCGGACGGGAGCCGCCGGCGCGCAGAGTGCGCAGCGGCGAGCCGCCCCCGGCGGGGAGCGTTTGCCGGACGCGCTCGGCGAGTTGCTCGACCGTGGGGGTGCCGAGCAGATCGCGCAACTGAAGTTCGATGCCGAACTCGCGCTCCAGGGCGGTGCGGATACGGACGGCCATCAGGGAGTCCAGACCGAGGTCGGCCAGGGCGGTGGCGGGGGTGACACGGCCCGGCGCGTGCCCCGTGACGGCGGCGATGTGATGGCACAGACGTCCGGTGACGGAGGTGTCCTGCGGCGCGGCGGCCTGCTCCTCCGGCACCGCGGCGGGGGTGGTCGTTGCCGCCCGCCCGTCCGTCCACCAGTGCCGCACATGCCGCCAGCGCGCCGCGGGCAGATCGATGACGCGGCCCGACGGCAACGGCAGGTGCAATCCCGCCGCATACAGAGCGCCCAACTGGCCCAGGAACGCGCCACAGTCGTCGGACTCCCGGTGCAACGTGCCGAGGGCGAGCGCTCCGGGTGCCGTGTCCGTGACGGCACGAGCGAGCACGGGATGCGGCGAGATCTCCACGAAGGCGGTGTGACCGTCGGCGGCGGCAGCCCCGACGGCCCGGTCCAGACGCACCGGCCGCCGAAGGTTCGCGGCCCAGTGGTCGGCGTCGAAGGCCGAGTCCCCGCGGGGATCGTCGAGGACGGTGGAGTAGACGGGGACGCGCGGCCGCCTGCTCTCGATGCCGGACAATGAGTCGATCAACTCCGGTAAGAGAGCGTTGACTTGAGGTGAGTGCCCGGCGCCGACCACCCGCATGGCTCGGGCGGCCCGCCCTTCCTCCTCCAGCCGCCGCACGAGCCGCGCCACCGCAGCCTCCTCGCCGGTGATCACCTTCTGGCCGGGGGAGGAGTGGACGGCGACATGGACGCCGGGGAAGTCCCTTTGCAGGGCGTCGAGTTCACCGTCGTCGACGTCGACGACCGCCATGGCGCCGCCCCGCAGCCGAGCGAGCAGCCGGGCCCGTACGGCGACGACCCGCGCCGCGTCGGGCACGTCCAGGGCGCCCGCGCACACCGCGGCGGCGACCTCGCCCATGGAGTGACCGATGACCGCGGCGGGTTCCACACCGTACGAGCGCCACAGCTCGGCGAGCGCTACCTGGAGGCCGAAGAGGACCGGCTGGGCGACCTCCAGCAGCTCCAGGCCCTCGCCGGAGGCCAGATGGTCGTACAAGGACAACCCGCACTCCGGGGCGAGCTGTGCGTCGATCTTCTCCACGGCGGAGACGAACGCGGGCTCCTCGGCCAGCAGCCGGCGCCCCATGCCGGCCCACTGACTGCCGTACCCGGAGAACACCCACACCGGTCCGCGCCCCACGCGATCGCCCTCGCCGGCCAGGACCCGTCCGTGAGGACGCCCCTGCGCCCATGCGCCCAGCGCGTCGGCGAGTTCACCGCGATCAGTGGCGACGACGGCAGCCCGCACCGGCCCACGGCCGGCCCGCCCGGCGAGCGTGCGGGCGATATCGGCCGGTCGTGCGGCATCTGCCTCGGAGGTGCGGAGCCAGCCCGCCAGCCGGGAGGCGGTGTCCCGCAGACGCTCGGAGTCGACGTCGGAGAGCAGATGGAGGCGGGCAGCGGGTTCCTCGGTGGGAGGCGATGACAGGACGGCGGGTCGCCATTCCTCCAGCACCGCATGGGCGTTGGTGCCCCCGAAGCCGAACCCGGAGACCCCGGCGGTGGCCGTACCGCTGTAGCGCGGCCACGGCTCGGGCTCGGTCACCACCCGCAGCGGGGCGTCGCCCAACGAACTGCCCTGCGCGCAGTGCAGCGACGGCGGCAGGACGTCGTGGTGCAGTGCGAGCACCGTCTTGACCAGCCCGGCGATACCCGCGGCCGACTCCAGATGACCCAGGTTGCCCTTGACCGAGCCCAGCAGCAGCGGCTGGTCGGGGTCACGGCCCGCACCCAGGACGGCGCCGAGCGCGCCCGCCTCGATCGGGTCGCCCAGCGGGGTGCCGGTGCCGTGCGCCTCGACGTAGTCGACTCCGGCCGGGTCGAGTCCGGCGCGTGCGTAGGCGGTCGCCAACAGGGCTTGCTGGCTCACGGGGTTGGGGGCCAGGAGGCCGTTGGAGCGGCCGTCGGAGTTGACGGCCGTGGCGCGGATGACGGCGAGCACGCGGTCGCCGTCGCGTTCGGCGTCGGACAGCCGCTTCAACAGCACGGCCGCGCAGCCCTCGCCGCGTCCGATGCCGTCCGCCGCCGCGGAGAACGGCTTGCACCGCCCGTCCGGCGCCAGCGCCCCGGCCCGCTCGAAGGCGATGCCGATGGTGGGGGAGAGCAGCACGTTGACGCCCGCGGCGATCGCCATCCCGCTCTCGCCCGTGCGCAGGCTGACGCATGCGTGGTGCAGGGCCACCAGCGAGGAGGAACACGCGGTGTCGACCGCCGTGCTCGGCCCCCGGGTGTCCAGCACATACGCCACCCGGCCCGCGGTCACGCTCAGCGCGGCTCCGGCCGGGGCCCACGGGTCGACGGCACCCGTGTCGGCGCCGGTGAGCCGGCCGTACTCGGGGGCCGAGACACCGACGAAGACACCGGTGTCGCTGCCGGCGAGCGAGGCGGCCGGGACCGCGGCATGGTCGAGCGTCTCGTGGACGACCTCCAGAAGGATCCGCTGCTGCGGGTCCATCACCGCGGCCTCGCGCGGAGTGATCCGGAAGAAGTCGGCGTCGAAGCCCGTGATGTCGTCGAGGTAGCCGCCGTACGAGGGCGCGTCGGCGGGCGGGAAGTGGGTGAAGTCCCGCCACCGGTCCTCGGGCACGCGGCGGATCGCGTCGACGCCCTCGCTCAGCAGCCGCCAGTAGTCGCCCGGCCCGTGCACGCCACCGGGCAACCGGCAGCCGACCCCGATGACGGCGACGGGCTCGCCGAAGTCGCCTGCGACAGGAGCGAGTTGGGCCACGGCCTCCACCTCGGTGGCGCACAGACGGGCCACCAGCGCATCGCCGGTCGGCGCCTCCCACAGCAGCGTCGCCGGCAACTCCCGCCCGACAAGCCGGGACAACTCCCCGGCCAGGACCACCGCGTCCCGCGAGGCCATACCGAGGTCGGCCAGCGGCCGGTCCATCAGGACCGCCTCCGGGACGGCCCCGGTCCAGGCGGCCACCCGTTCGGCGATGAGTCGGCGCAACGCGCCTTCGTCGACGGCCCTCATCGGGCACGCTCCGCCGCGTATACGCCCGCCACTGAGCGCTGAGGGGGCAGGTCTCGGGAGACGCTGAGTGGGCGCATCGCGCCCGCGTCGGCCGCTCTCATCGCGCACGCTCCGTCGCGTACATGCCCTCCAGGTACCGCTGACGGGTCAGCGCCCGCGACACCTTGCCGCTGGACGTGCGGGGCACCACGCCCGGCGCGACCAGGACCACCTCGGCCAGCCGCAGTCCGTGCCGGTCCGAGACGGCGGCGCGTACGGCGCGTGTGAGGGCCGGTACGTCGATCTCGGCGAGGCTCGTGGCCCGCACATGCTCGGCCACCACGACCACCCGCTCACCCGCGCCGCCCGGCACGCCGAAGGCGGCCAGCCGGTCCCGCCGCACGGCCGGATGCGCGTCCTGGGCCGTGGCCTCCACGTCCTGCGGATAGTGATTGCGGCCGTCGACGACGATGAGGTCCTTGAGCCGGCCGGTGACGATCAACTGCCCGTCCAGCACCGTGCCCAGGTCGCCCGTGCGCAGCCAGCCGCCGGGCCCGGCGTCCGACCCGGCGCCGAAGACGAGCAGGGTCTGCCGCTCCTGGTTCCAGTACCCGCGGCCGACGTTCGGGCCCTGCACCCAGATCTCCCCGACCTCACCCTCGGACATCACGGCCCCGGACGCGGGATCGACGATGCGCGCCCGCTGACCCGCCGGAGTGCCGCAGCCCGCCAGCAGCACCGCCCGGGAGTCCTCGGGCCGCGCAGGCAGGGCCTTCCCGGAGGCAAGGGCGTCCCGGTCGAGCGCGAACCGGCACAGCGGCTCTCCGGGCCGGGCCGCGCTGACGAAGACCGTCGCCTCGGCCAGCCCGTACGACGGGCAGTGGACGTCCGCCGACAGCCCCTGCGCGGCGAACGCGGCATGGAAGCGGTCGACCGTACCCGGGCGGACGGGCTCACTGCCGTTGATCAGCGCGGCGATCCCGTCCAGCCGCAGCCCCGCCTTCTGTACGTCGGTGACGGCGGAGGCGCAGTAGTCGTACGCGAAGTTGGGCGCGGCGCTCAGCGCACGCGGATGCGCGGCGAGCAGCCGCAGCCAGCGCGCGGGCTCGTGCAGGAACGCGACCGGCTCCATCAGCACCGACAGCAGACCGCGCACCACCGGGGCGGCGACACTCAGGACCAGCCCCATGTCGTGGTACAGCGGCAGCCAGCCCACACAGGTCACCGGGTGGGCGTCCGCGCCGTAGGCGGTCAGCGCCTGACGGGCGTTGGCGACCACGTTGGCATGGGTGATCTCCACGCCCGCAGGGGTGCGGGTCGAGCCGGAGGTGTACTGCAGATAGGCGATCTCCGTCGTATCGAGCACGACCGGCTGCCAGTCACCCGCGGCGGCATCGGGTACCTGGTCGGCGGCGACGATCCGCACCGACGAGCCGTCGCAGAATTCCCGCACCTCGTCCAGGACGCGGCTCGTGGTCACGGCGACCGCCGGACGTGCGTCGGCGAACACGGCCGCCAGCCGGTCGGCGTGCCCCGGCAGGCCGGGCGGATACAGCGGTACGGCGACCAGTCCGGCGGCGAGCGCCGCCAGGAAGGCGGTGACGTACTCCGTGCCCTGCGGGCACAGCAGCGCGACCCGCGCGCCGGGCTCGGCCTCCTCGGCGAGCCGGGCGGCCAGCGCCCGCACCCGCAGCTCCAGGCGCCGCCAGGTCAGCGTGCGGTGGACGCCACGCGAGTCGGGGGCGGGATGGTCGACGAAGGTGAACGCCCGGCGGTCGGGGGTGGTGTCGGCCCAGTGCCGCACATACTCCGGCAGACTCCGGAACGCGGGCGCGAGCGGGCGGCGGCTGTCCATGGGGCATGGCTCCAAACGTCGCGGGGTACGGCTTGCGGGTTCACAGCAGTCGCAGGGGGAAGGTGAACTCGCCGATCAGAGCGGGATGTTGCCGTGCCGGCGCTCCGGCATCGGGGCCCGCTTGCCGCGCAGCGCACGCAGCGCACGGCAGACATGGGCGCGGGTGTCGCGCGGGGCGATGACGTCGTCGACGTATCCGCGCTCGGCGGCGAGATAGGGCGTCCCGTGAGCGCTTTCGTACGCCGCGATCAGGCGGGCCCGCAGCGCCTCGGGGTCCGCGGCGGCGGCGAGTTCCCGCCGGTGCAGCACGCCCACCGCGCCCTCGGCGCCCATCACGGCGATGCGGGCGGTGGGCCAGGCGAGGTTGATGTCGGCGCCCAGGTGCTTGGAGCCCATGACCGCGTACCCGCCGCCGTACGCCTTGCGCACCACCACGGTGACCTTCGGCACGGTCGCCTCGGCGTACGCGTACAGCAGCTTCGCACCCCGCCGGATGATCCCGGCCTGCTCCTGGCGGACACCGGAGAGATAGCCCGGCACGTCGGCGAAGGTCAGCAGCGGCACGCCGAACGCGTCGCAGAACCGTACGAAACGCGCCGCCTTCTCGGAGGCGTCGATGTCGAGGACCCCGGCGGCATGCAGCGGCTGATTGGCCACGACACCGACGGACCGGCCCTCGACCCGGGCCAGCGCACAGATGATGTTGGGCGCGAACAGCTCCTGCACTTCGAGGAGTTCACCGTCGTCGACGACCGCGCGCAGGACGTCGCGCATGTCGTAGGCCTGCCCCAGCCGATCCGGCACCACCTCGTCCAGCCAGGCCCCGCCGGGCACCTGTCCCGGCGCGTACTCCGGGGGCCGCTCGAGGTTGTTCGCGGGCAGATACGACAGCAGGTCCCGTACGGTGTCGAAGGCGTCCTGCTCGTCGGCGGCGAGGAAGTGTGCGTTGCCGTTGACCGCGTTGCTGGTGCGGGCGCCGCCCAGGTCCTCGGCGCTGGTGCGCTCGCCGGTGACCGCCTCGATGACGTCGGGCCCGGTCACGAACATGTGCGAGGCGCCGTCGACCATCACGGTGAAGTCGGTGATGGCGGGGGAGTACGCGGCCCCGCCGGCACACGGCCCGAGCATGACCGAGATCTGCGGGATCACCCCGGAGGCCCGCACATTGCGGCGCACCAGCTCGGCGTAGAGGGCGAGCGAGGCGACGCCCTCCTGGATGCGGGCGCCGCCGCCGTCGTTGAGCCCTACGACCGGGCAGCCGATCCTCAGGGCGAGATCCATCAGCGCCACGGTCTTCTCACCGAAGGCCTCGCCCATGCTGCCGCCGAAGACCGTGGAGTCCTGCGCGAACACGCACACCGCACGGCCGTCGACCGTGCCGTGCCCGGTCACGACCCCGTCGCCGTACGGACGCCGGGCACCGTCCCCCGCGGGCCTCGCCCGCACGAACAGGCCGGTCTCGGTGAAGGACCCCGCGTCCAGCAGCCGTTCGATCCGAGCCCGGGCACCGTACTCCCCGCGCCGCCGCGGTCCGCCCGAGGACACGGCCTGCACCCGACGGCCCTCCAGCTCGGCGATGCGCCCGGCGGTACGGTCGGGAACGCGCGTAGCCGTCTCCCCGGCACGGGATGTTGTCGCCTCTCGCGTCACAGCCACCTCCGAAGTGGCTTCCGAATATGGCAGCGACGCAGGGCCGGAATGGGAAAATCACTGTTCTCTTTGCGGGAGATGAGTCCCGCGGTGCCGGTGTTACTCCGAGCGTGACAAGCAGACGGCGAAACGTGGTGGCGACAGGGTATGGAGGGCGAGCCCCGGGCCTTCGCCCGGCAGGGTCTTGCGGGCGGAGGCCGCGTCTTACGGCGCGTCGTCGTGGCCGAACCGCGCCGTATCGCGGCCCGTACCGATGCACCCGGCGCATGGCGTCACTGCTGAGCCCTCGGTACCGGCGATCCGCGAAAGCCGCCGGGCTCGCAGCTCCCCATCGATCGCCACGACCGCCCCGCATGCGCGCAGCCGTCACACAGCGCACCCTGGTCCTATGGCGGACGCACAGCCCATCGTGATCTACCCGCCCGCCGAGGACGGCGGGCGGAGGGTTCGTGTGGGCGACCATTTCCGCGGGATGGCATACGGACTGCTGGACATCGTCGAGTTCCTGCAGCTCACGGGTCTGGAGGACGCCGACGAGGCGTGGCTGCGGGAATCCGGGCTGGTCGAGTGGCGGGGCGGCGGCCCGGATGTGTGGCAGCACTGAGGACCAGCCCATACCAGGGCGGCGGGCCTCATGCCGTCGAGTGCGGCGTCGTGCACGCCGGATTCGGCGTCCCGCCGCGGGCAAGTCGCTCCAGGCTGCCTCGGTGATTGTGGACTCGCGGTCCGTCAAGGTGTCCGAGACCGTCAGCCGGGCGACGCGCGGGTGGGACGGCGGAAAATTGATCAATGGCCGGAAGGGGCACATGATCTGCCACCATCGCAGCCTCGTCCTGCTCGTCATGGTTGCTCCGGCCGATGCCCAGGACTCGTTCGTGGCGCGGGAGTTGCCATGAAGACGGTGCGGCGCCCGCCGGACGCCAACGGCTTCGTCGTGCCACCACGCAGGTGGGCCGTCGATCGCGATGGGGCGTGGATCAGGAGGGGCCGACGGCACATCCGTGACCGCGAAAGTCCTGCGCGAACCGTCCCGCCGAACGCCTTGACCTCGCCCACGCGTACGTGACGCCAGAAGCCGCCCGAAGTCGACCCAGCGGGCTCAACGGTGCCTCGCCTCGGCCTGCTTGCCGTCGTGCGGTGGGGCAGGCGATCATGCTCGTGTGACAGCCGATTGGTTGGAGCGGTGCCTGCTCGATGCGGTCCGCGACGGCGAGATGCTGGACCTGGTCGGTGACGGGCCGGTCGACGAGGCCGCGATGCGGTCCTGGGACGGCGCCCACACCGTCCCGGCGGCGTTGATCCGTGACCTGGTCCGCGGGCGCCGGGACATCGAGGCGGACCCGCACGGACTGCGGCTGCGCGGAGCGCGCATCACCGGCCGCGTCGACCTTGCGAACATCACCACCGATCTGCGGGTCGAGCTGGTCGACTGCTTCGTCCCCGACGGGCTGAACCTGTGCGACAGCCGGCTGCCCGGCCTCGTGCTGGACGGTTCCCGTTTCGGGCACCCCGCGGGTTCGCAGGACCCACCGGTTGACGCCACACGCTTCACCGCGCCGACGATGACGATGCGGGGAGCGGTTGCCAACGCCGACACACCGTCCGGCGCGGTCCGGCTCCTCGGCGCCCACCTCGGTCTGCTGGATTGCGACGGGGCGCGGCTGGAGAACACGTCCGGTCCCGCCCTGCATGCAGAGTTTCTGCGGGTCGATCACAGCGTGTTCCTCCGCGACGGGCTCCGGGCCACCGGCGTCGGTGAACAGGGCGCGGTCCGGTTCGCCTACGCCCATCTCGGTCGGCTGGCATGTGACGGGGCGCGGCTGGAGAACACCTCCGGTCCCGCCCTGCACGCCGACGGTCTGCGGGTCGACCGAGCCGTTTTCCTCCGAGCCGGGTTCCGGGCCACCGGCGCGGTCCAGCTGGTCGATGCCCACCTCGGTCTGCTGGAGTGCGACGAGGCGCGCTTGGAGAACATGTCCGGACCGGCCCTGCACGCCGACGGTCTGCGGGTCGACCGAGCCGTGCTCCTCCGCGCCGGGTGCCGGGCAAACGGCGCCGGACACTCCGTGCTCGCCTTGAACGGCGTGTCGATCGGAGGTTCGCTGTGGTTGGACACCAGCGGGGTGACCCGGTCGGGTCAGGCCACGGGGGCCCTGGTCGGCATCGACGGGCTGACCTACGCGGACCTGCCGGCGCCGGTCGCGTTGTCCCGGTGGCTGGAGCTGTTGCGTGACCACACGCCCGGCTACTCCGCTCAGCCGTACCAGCAGCTGGCCGCCGTCCACCGGGCGGCCGGTCACGACAGCGAGGTGCGGGACATACTCATGGCGCAGCGGCGGGACCAGATCGACCGCGGCGGGCTTCGGCGGCGTGACCGGGCCTGGGCCCGGTTCACCGGGCTGACCCTCGGCTTCGGTTATCAACCCTGGCGAGCGCTGCTGCTGTTGCTCGCCGTACTCGCCGGCTCGGTGGCGCTGACGATCGTCCTCGGCGGGCCGGGCGGTGGTCTGCAGCGCACCGCCGGCGCCAACACACCCACGACGCCCTGCAGCGTCGTGGAGCGGGCCGGCGTGGGTGTGGATCTGGGTCTGCCGGTGGTCAAGACGGGGGCGCAGGACCTGTGCACCCCCACCGGCACCCGCGCAGGGCAGGCCCTTACCGTCACGGGCTGGCTGCTGCAGCTGGCGGCGTGGGCGTCGGCCACCTTGTTCATCGCAGGCTTCACCGGCGCCGTACGCAAGACCTGACGCTTCGCCGGCCGACTCGACGGCGACAGGGCCCATTCCTCCAGGCGTAACCGCCGCTACCTGCCGGGAGCGGGAAAGAGCACGAGGGCTCGGCAACTCGTCGAGGAGCACGGCGCGCTGCGCCTGACGCCCGGCGACCTGGCTCGCCATGGAGTCGGTCAAGCTGGGCACCTGGGTGGTGGTGGACTTCGGCTGCTGGTTTCAGGACGAATGGCCCGCGATCCGCTGGCTGGTGGAGGCCGAGCACGCGTGCTTCCGCACGGTCCACCGGTGGACGATGAGACCCAACGCGTCCGGATCGCCCATCGCCGGGTCACCGCCCCCGAGGAGACGCTCCCGATGACGGAGGCCGACATCCTGGGCGGGCGGGCGCACTTCGAGGAGCCCGACGCGGCGGAGCTGGAGGGCCGCGGGGCCGCCGGCCTGCCCCCGGCTGGGCGGGCCGACGGGCGTGAAACGACGACCCCGCCGTGCCGGACGTACCGGCCAGCCCGTGAAGATCCGCCGGACAGGCCCTGGCGCAGGTGAGGCCGCGCTCGACGAGGCTCGCGGTTGACCAGCAGATTCGGCGTGCTCCGCATGGTGCACGCTCTGCTCCTGCTGTGTGCGTACGTGCAGTGGCACGTCACGGCCCCACCGACCTTCAGGTCGAAGTGCCACAGGTTCTTGGCGACCTTCGACTCCGGAACCTGCTGGAACCACACCCTCGGTCCATGTCCCGCGGATGCACATGCGCAGCGGGCGCTGGTCGGCTGCCGTCCGCGGCTGGGCTGCCCGGCACCCCTTGACGACCCGGCGGCCGAACGATGACCCGGATCCGGGAAGAAGCCGACAGCGGAACGGCCCACCACCACTGCCGCGCTCGTCATCGCTGACAAGGCCCGCGTTCGCCGCGACCTCCAGAGACTCCGTCCAGAGCCGAAGCATTCGCTACGGCCCCAATTCCCGGAAAACGTCACGAACTGCGGGTCACCGTCCGGATACCGTGGCTCGGCATGACCCACACCGAGATCGAGATCACCGCAGAGCTGGTCCGGGATCTGCTGCGCGATCAGCACCCCGACCTGGCCGATCACCTTTTGAGGTTCGGCGCGTTGGGCTGGGACAACCAGCTGTGGCGGCTCGGTGAAGACCTCGCCGTACGGCTGCCCTGGGCGACGTCGTCAGCGGATGCGCTACTGCGGAAAGAGCATGCCTGGCTTCCCGCTCTCGCCCCGCGTCTTCCCCTGCCGGTGCCCGTCCCGCAGCGTCTCGGCGAGCCCACTGAACGGTTTCCGCGGCCCTGGATCGTCACCACCTGGGTGCAGGGAACTCCGGCCGACCGCGCCCCCGTCGCGCGAGGTGAGGAGGCGTCCGATGCCTTGGCCGCCTTCCTGACCGCTCTTCACCGGCCTGCGCCCGAGGGAGCACCTGTCGGCCGCGGCCGTGGGGGCCCACTGGCCGACTGCGCCGAGGGATTCGCCCAGCAGTTGGCGTCGGCCACCGAGATGGGGCTGATCCCCGACCCGGACGCCGTACGCGCCGTGTGGGGAGACGCCCTCGCCGCGCCCGAGTGGGCGGGGCCGGCGCTGTGGCTTCACGCCGATCTGCATCCGGCCAACGTCCTCACCGAGGACGGCACCGTCTGCGGCGTGATCGACTTCGGCGACCTCTGCGCGGGCGACCCCGCCTGCGACCTTGCCGCGGCGTGGATACTGCTGCCGGACGGCGCCCTCGGCCGCTTCTACGACGCCTATCAGCCGGGTGCGGACGCGGCGACCCGGCGCCGCGCCCGTGGCTGGGCCGTGCTGAGAGCCCTCAGCGGCATGCTCATCGGAGAGGCCGGCCTTCACGGCCGTCCGGGCGGCAAGACCACCTGGGGCCCGCCCGCCCACGCTTCTTTGCGACACCTGGTCGCAACGGCCGACCACTGAACTGCAGGCTACGGTTGATGCATCGTCAGGCGGCCCCGCCTGCCGAGGAATGGTCGGCCCAGGGGCCGCGCACTGCGGCCGAGCGTGTTCGGAGGGACCGCCGAGGCCGTGTATGCACCCGTCCCAGGCGCCTCTGAGGCCGCCAGTTCCGGTACGTGGCAGGACATTCCGTGGACGCTTGAGCCTGCTTCCGTCTGCGGTGCTCAGCAGCCCCTGTGCTCGTCCGGCCGCCACAGCCAGCGGAGGGCGTCGGGAAGCAGGACGCCGCCGTGGTTGGGGCTGTGGCCGCCGTCCCCCAGGACGAGGCGGAAGTCGTAGCCGGCTTCGGCGAGCGCGGCCGCGACACGCAGGTTGTCGGCGAGCCAGTTGGCCTCAGGCTCGTTCCAGCGCAGGTCACGATGGCCCGCTTGCATGAAGATGCGCAGCGGTCTGCGAGGGACGCGGGGGATGAGTTCGGGATACGGGTTGCCGCCTGGCATCTGTGTGAAGCTGGACAAGTACCCGATCACCCGGCGGAATTTGTCCGGGCGCAGCCAGGCCGCGGTAAAGGCGCAGTTACCGCCGCTGCTGCCACCGCAGATGCCCCACCGGTCCGGTTCCTCGGCGATCGAATAGCGCTTGGTGACCTCTGGGATGATCTCGTCCAGGAGGAAACTGACGTAGCGGCCGTCGAATGCGTCGTACTCGGTGTTGCGGTTCTTCGGGTCCTCGGCGCCGGGGCGCACACCGGGGTCGACGAACACGCCGATGGTGACCGGGATGTCGCCGCGCTGGACGAGGTTGTCCAGGACGATTGCGCCACGGACCTCTCCCTCGGGGTCCAGGTACCACCATCCGTCCTGGAACACCATCAGCGAGGCCGGCTGTGCGGGGTGGTACCGGGCGGGCACATGCACCCAGAACTTCCGGGACGTGCCCGGGTAGATCGCGCTGTCGTTCCAGTCGAACTCGATCGTCTCGCCGGCCGGCACCCCGGGCCGGACGGCCGAGTCGGGGCCGTGAGCGTAGCGGACGTCCGACTGGTCGACCGGAAGCGGCTGGTAGGGCACCTCGAAGGTCACGCGGGCCAACCTAGGAGGGATCGCGAGCCCTCACAAAGGGTTTACTGCCGATGTCTTACGGCGTGACTTCGCGCGAGCAGCGGCGGCGCAGTGCGCGCAGCTGGGCCGCGACACGGAGGCCCGAGCACCCCGTAAGCGCTCAGAACGCTCGCCATACCGAATACCGAGGTTTCCGGAGAGGACCCCCCCACTGGTCGGCGTACGCAACGCCGAGTCCGGCCACGCCCCCTGCCGCAATCGAGCGGGAACCCGACGACCGCCTGCGGCTGATCTTCACCTGCTGCCACCCGGCCCTCGACGCCGACGCCCAGGTGGCCCTGACCCTGCGCGCGGTCGCGGGGCTGACCACGGCCGAGATCGCCCGGGCCTTCCTGCTGCCCGAGGCCACCTTCGCTAAGCGCCTGACCCGCGCCAAGCAGAAGATCGCAAAGGCCGGCATCCCCTACCGCAGCCCGGAGCCCGCCGAACGCGCCGCCCGGCTGGAGCAGGTGCTGCGCGTGGTCTGCCTCGTCTTCAACGAGGGCTGCCTGACCACCGGCGGAGATGTGGGCGTACGACGGGAGCTGGTCGACGACGCCGAATGGCTCGCCGGCCTGCTCGTCCAGTGCCTGCCACAGGAGCCGGAACCGCTCGGGCTGCTCGCCCTCATCCGTCTGCGTGCCGCCCGATGGCCTGCCCGCCTCGACCGGCAGGGCCGATTGGTGCCGCTTGCCGAGCAGGACCGCTCTCTGTGGAACTCGGCCCGCATCCACAGCGCCGTCACCCTGATCGAACGGGCCGCCGCGCTGCGCCGCCCGGGCCCCTACCAGATCGAGGCCGCCATCGCCGCCGTCCACTGCGAAGCCCCCAGCTGGCAGGCGACCGACTGGCCGCAACTGCTCACGCTCTACGACATGCTGCTCGCCGTCGATCCGTCGCCCGTCGTGCGGCTGAACCGGGCCGTCATCGTCCGCCACACCGACGGACCGGCGAGCGCCCTCGCGCTGGTCGACGAGCTCACTGATCCGCTGGGCCGCTACCACCTCTTCCACGCCACCCGGGCCGCCCTGCTGCGTGACCTCGGCCGTACCGACCAGGCCCGTCAGGCCCACGAACAGGCCCTGAAGCTCACCGCCAACCCGGCCGAACGCTCCCTGCTCGCCACCCGGTTGCACCCCACGCACGACATCCACTGACTGCGGAACTGCGGAACTGCGGTCAGAACCAGTGCAGGCAGTGCGGCGAGCGCTCGGCGCGGAAGAGGGCGTCGGCGAGGGCGGCCGCGCCCGGGCGGTGGGCCCGGATGTGCCCGGCTCGTACGAGCGTGCTCGGGGCCGTACCGCCGAGGCAGATCGAACCGAGGTCGCTCACGTCGAGGGACAGGTCCGGCTCCCGGTCCGTGGGGACGCATTCGGCCTTGCCGTCCCGCACCGTCAGCAGATGACGGCCGTGCTCGCCCAGGAACGGGTCGTCCACGTCGAGGACGAGCTCGCCGTCCATGAACCAGCCACGCGCGCTCAGCGCACGCGGGACGTCCAGCAGCCGCACCCAGAGCCAGTCCATGTCACCGCCGGCCTCGCCGGCGCGGAAGTCCGCAAGCTGCCAGCGCAGCGGACTGTCCGGCGGGATGTGCTTGAACACCACCTGACGGACCAGGTCGTGTCCGAGCACGAACCGGGCCAGGGCCGTGCAGGCGGCGTCGTCGGTGGCGATGGTCTCGTCGACCGTCAAGGCGTCGCCCTCGCCGATCGCATAGCTGGCGTACCCGTCCGGGACGCCGTCGGCGTCACGGTGTACGGCCACATGGCGCGGCGCCGGAGCGATGGGGGGCTGCCCCGCGCCGGAGGTCCACCAGCGGTGCGGCCTGGACAGCGCACCGGGCTGCGCGCGGCGGTAGCGGTCGTAGACCTCCTCCACGATCTCGCCGCACTCGGCACGCCGCAGGAGCTCCACCGAGCCTGTGTCCCGGCCGGCCGCCTCGGCTGTTCCGTGCGCCCGGGGGAGGGCGAGGGCGGCTCGGTGGCGCGGCACCGTCAGCCGCCGCGTGTAGGTCGCCGGGCCATAGCCGAACCTGCGGTAGATCACTGCCTCGGAAGCCAGCAGTACGGAGAGGAACTCCCCTCGGGCCCGCACTTCGGTGAGCTGGTGCCGCATCATCGCGGTGAGCACGCCCTGGCGTCGGTGCGAGGGCAGGACGCCGACGGCGGTCACCCCGGTGGCCGGGACGAGGATCTCACCGGGCAGCGTGAGCTCGAAGGAGTACGCCCCGGCGGTGCCGACAGGCCGCCCGTCCGCCGTCACGGCCATCAGATTGCGGTCCATTTCGAGCGCCGCCCACCACACCCCGCCGCCGCCCTCGGCCGGAGTCTCCGGGAAGCGCCCGAACGCGGCATGCATGGTGTCGACGAAGACATTGAAGTCCTGGTCGGTCGTGGAACGGATCTCCATTGCTGCCGCTGCCTCCCCGGGCTACCGGCACCACGACCCGCGGCGCCCCGCCACAGTGCAGCGTTGAGGCGTGTCCAGGTCAAACGAATTACTGCCGTGCCCCGCGTGCCAGGCTGCGGTGCAGCATGCCGGTTTGCTGCCGGGCCGGACGGGAACCCCGGAGCGGGGACGATGCAGTCGACGGAGGAGTACTCATGTCCTCGCGCCGCGACGGCCCGCACGGGCGGGCCCTGCTGACCGACGCGCTGCGGAACAAGGGGGTCGCCTTCACACGGGAGGAACGGGAGCGGCACGGCCTGGTGGGGGCGCTCCCACCGGGTGTGCTCTCCCTGGAGCAACAGGCCCGCCGGGCCTGGGAGCAGGTGCAGGCCCAGCCGGACGACCTGGCCAAGAACGTCTGCCTGGAGCAGCTGCACGATCGCAACGAGGTGCTCTACCACCGTCTGCTCACCGAGAATCTGACGGAACTGCTGCCCATCGTCTACGACCCCACGGTGGGGCAGGCGATCAAGCGGTACAGCCACGAGTACCGGCGTCCTCGCGGGGTGTATCTGTCCATCGACCACCCGCAGGACGTACGGCCCGCGTTCGAGGCGCTCGGCCTCGGTCCGGACGATGTCGACCTGGTGGTGGCCACCGATGCCGAGCAGATCCTCGGCATCGGCGACTGGGGCGTGGGCGGCATGCAGATCTCCGTCGGCAAACTGGCCGTCTACACGGCCGCCGCCGGTCTCCACCCGGGCCGGGCGGTCCCCGTCATGCTCGACGTCGGCACCGACAACCAGGCCCTGCTCAACGACCCGCTGTACGTGGGCAACCGGCACAGCCGGGCCCGTGGGAAGGACTACGACGCGTTCGTCGCCGCGTACGTGGACACGGTGCGCGACCTGTTCCCGCACGCGCTGCTGCACTGGGAGGACTTCGGCCCCGGCAACGGCCGCAGGCTGCTCGAGACGTACGGCGAAAAGGTCTGCACGTTCAACGACGACATGCAGGGCACCGGCGCCATCACCCTCGCCTGTGTGCTGAACGCGGCGCGCGTGTCCGGGACACCCATGCGCGAGCAGCGGGTGGTCGTCTTCGGCGCGGGCACCGCAGGGGTGGGCATCGCCGACCAACTGCGCGACGCCATGGTCCGCGACGGCCTGGACGGCGAGGAGGCGGTGGCCCGCATCTGGTGCGTGGACCGGCAGGGCCTGCTGTTGTGGTCCACCGACGGGTTGCGCGACTACCAGCGGGTCTACGCCCGCCCCGACGAGGAATGGTCCGGCGGCCACGGGCGGCCGATCGGGCTGAAGGAGGTGGTGGAGCGGGTGCACCCGACCGTGCTGGTCGGCACCTCGACCGTGCACGGGGCCTTCAGCGAGGACATCGTCCGGTCCATGGCCGGGCATGTGGAACGCCCGGTGGTGCTGCCCCTGTCCAACCCCACTGACAGGATCGAGGCGTTGCCGGAGGACGTCCTGAGGTGGACCGACGGCAAGGCCCTCGTCGCGGCCGGAGTCCCGGTTGCTCCGGTGGAGTTCGACGGCACCACGTACGTCATCGGCCAGGCCAACAACGCCCTGCTCTACCCGGGCCTCGGCCTCGGAGCCGTCGTGGCGCGGGCTTCCCGGATCACGGACGGCATGCTCCAGGCGGCTGCCGAGGCGGTGGCGGGCCTGGCCGAGCTGTCCGGTCCGGGCGCCCCGTTGCTACCGCAGGTGGAGAACCTGCGGGCCTCGTCGGCGACGGTGGCGGTGGCGGTCGCCCGCCGCGCCGCCGAGGAGGGAGTGGCGCGTGCCCCGCTCGACGACGTCATCCAGCAGGTTCAGGACGCCATGTGGCAGCCGGAGTACGCATGACGGAGCTGCCGGCAACGGCGCTCCGTTTGCGATCCTCGGAGCGGTCGGCACGATGCCGGTGACCGGACGCACTGCGCGGTCTGTGCAGCCCGCGCACGTGTCGCGGTCACCGGCGTGCCGGGGCGCCGGAAAGGCGTGGCCCGCCTATGCGGCTTGGACGAGTTCCGCGCGGCCGAACAGCAGCGCGTAGCCGGACGGGAGCTGGCGCAGGATGCGGGTGACGAGGTCGGAGCCCGCGTAGGCGGCGACGGCGGAGAAGACGGATCCGGTGTCCCAGCGGGTGGTGGCCAGGGAGGCGCCGGTGCGGGCGGCGAGGTCCTTGACGAAGGCCCAGCCGGTCAGCGGCTGGGTGTCGGGGATCTGGGCGGTGAGGATGCGTGCGGCTTCGAGGGGGAGGCGGGCGGCGAGGTCGACGCGTTCGTCGCCGGTCAACTGGCGTCCCAGCCCGGCGAGGACGAGGCGGACGGCTTGCTCGGCCTTCTCGCGGGTGGGATAGGCGCCGTCGTAGCGGACCTTTTCCAGCATCTGTTCGTACGCCCTTCCAAAGGGCTGCTGGAGCGGTGCGCTGTGGTCGGACATCACTGCGGTGGTTGCCTTTCTGTCACCGGGGTCATGGCGACCGGTGCGCGGTCACCGGTGGATGGGTGGTCAGGTGGGCGGAAAGCGGCCGAAGAGCAGGTCGTAGCCCGCGGGGAGCTGGAGCAGGATCTCCTTGAGGAGGTCGTCGCCGGCGGCATCGGCGGCCGTGGACAGGACGGCGCTGACGTCCCAGGCGGCGGTCTGCTCGGTGGCCCCTTCGATCCAGGCCGCGGTCGCGCGCACGAACCGCTCCGGGGGCAGCGGTTCGGCGCTCTGCAGCGGGTTGAGCAGGATCAGGGCGAAGTCTTCCGGCAGACGCGCCGCCAGCCGGGCGCGTACGTCGCCGACCAGGTGTGCGCCCAGCAGGGCGAGCACCACGCGGGCCGCGCGGTCGGCTTCCTGCGGGGTGGCGTACTCGCCGCGTTCCTTCACATGGTTGAGGAACGCTTCGCGTCGCACAGTCACGTCGGCCGCCACCCTTCCTCGGTCCTCGGGGAACGGAGGACAGGCCCCGGGGGGAGATCAGGTACCTGTCCTCCGCCGTAGTTCCGTCTTCGGCTGTCCCGCTCAGCCGGAGATCTCCTTGCGGTCGGATCCGACGCCGATGGTGATCTTGCGGGGCTTGGCGCGCTCGGCGATCGGGATGCGCAGGGTGAGCACGCCTGACTCGTAGTCGGCCTGGATGTGCTCGGTGTCCAGCGTGTCGGCCAGCACGAGCTGGCGCGAGAAGACGCCGAGCGGCCGTTCCGACAGCTCCATCTGCACGTCGTCGGCCTTCGTCACGGGCCGGCGCTCGGCCTTGACGGTCAGCATGTTCCGTTCGACGTCGATGTCGATCGCGTCCGCGCTGACGCCGGGGAGGTCGAAGGCCACCACGTACTCGTCACCCTCGCGGTAGGCGTCCATCGGCATCGGGGACGGCCGGGACCACGTGCCCGGACCCATCAGCTGCTGCGCCAGCCGGTCCAGCTCACGGAAGGGGTCAGTGCGCATCAACATCGGAAAACACCTCCAAGAAGGTCGGGCAGTTGCTGCCAATGCGCCTCACGGAAACCGTTGTACCATGTCGTCCAATGGATGACAAGCGAGGCGTCGTCCAAAGGATGACTGACTGAGGAGGTGCTCATGAACCCGGCTGACCAGCCGAAATCGTCCAGCATCGGCGCACCAGGGCCGACGTCGTTCCTCGCCGCCGCGGCGGCTCTGCAAGCCATAGACGACGCCCTGCAGGCCGCCCGGCACGAGGACCGCGAGACCGCAGACACCCAGGACGTCGCCCCGGAGAACGCGCTGGCCTCCCTTCTGCTGCTGCGGCAGGTGCGCGAGCAGCTCGCCGAATGGGAAACCGGCCTGATCGAAACCGCCCGCCAGGCGGGTGCCAGCTGGGCCGACCTCGCCCACCCCCTCGGCGTCTCCAGCCGCCAGGCCGCCGAGCGCCGCTATCTGCGGGGCAGGCCCGGCCCCGCGGGCAGCACCGGCGAACAGCGCGTCCAGGCCACCCGCGAGCGCCGCGCCGCCGAACGCACCACTGCCGCCTGGGCCCGCCGCAACGCAGCCGACCTGCGTCGCATCGCCGGCCAGATCAGCGCCCTCAGCGACCTCCCCACCGCGGCACGCAACCCCCTCAGCCAACTCCATGCGGCCCTCGCCCACGACGACCCCGCCGTCCTCATCGACCCCCTCAACGCCACCCGCCCCCACCTCACCCCGAACCACCCCGAACTCGCCGCCCAGCTCGATGCCCTGACGAACTCCGCCAGGAACCCGGCGACCCTCTGAGCCTGGACGGTGCGTTTCTTCCGAGCACGTTGAAGTACGGCAGGGATGGCGGGGGTGGCTACCGTGGTGAGGGTGGCGAGGAGGATGAGCGCGGTCGACCGCGCCCATTGCGCTCATCCATGGCCTGGACCCCAGGGCGGCATTTGATGGTGTCCCGGCGGACGTGGATCCCCTTCTCGTGGCCTAGGTCCTGCTCAGCGTCCGGGTCACGCCCGCCACGACCGCGGTCGTCAGGACCCAGCCGATCGCGATCAGTGCGTACGCCAATCCCTGCACACCGCTCTGCGCCCAGTGCCAGTGGTCGCGTTGGCCCAGGCCGCCGATCGGCACCAGCAGGTCGAGGGTGTAGACGACCGGGTTGAACGGCGCGCCCTCGTCCTTCGTGTTCGCCACAGGGTTGTGTGCGGCGAACACGAGCGAGCCGACCAGCGTGAGCAGGGCCAGCCAGATCCCGGCGATCCACGGGCGGTAGCCGTATCCGACCGTGGAGTCGAGGAGCCAGCCCCAGGCTCGGCCCGCCGGGCCCAGCGTCGCCCGGCGGCACCGTTCTCGCACGAGCAGCACCCGCCGAGCCTCGTCCTCGTGCCCGCATCTGCGGTAGTGCGAGGCGAGTTGCTCGTACGGCTGCGGAACGTAGACGGGCTGGTGGCGCAGCCACGCCAGCCGGTTCTCGACGTCCTCGCGCCGGGTGGGCGCCGTATCGCCGAGCCAGCCGTACGTCAGCCCGTCCAGGCCCAGCGTCTTCGGCCAGGTCGAGGGGTGGTCCTGGATGCGGTCCGCGTGCGCGGTGCGCAGGTTCACGCCGCCCGCGGGCCGGTACCGGAACCGCAGGTCGAGTGCCCCGGCCTGCATCCCCACGCACATCAACGACGTGCCGGAGCCGAGAAGTTCGGCATCGTCGAAGGTCAGCAGGTCCGCTATCCGCACGCTGCGCAGCCGTATCCTGCCGTCGGTCGTGAACCCCCGTGACAGCCGTACGGTCGACGCCTTGAGCATGTCGCCCTGGAAGGCGAACGCGTCCGCCGCGCCCACCGTGATCCGCGCCCCGCGCATCCACAGCCCGCCGGACAACTCCGCCCCGGGGAAGCTGACTTCGCCCTCGGCGACGAACCCGTCCTCGCAGAACACGCCGCCCCGCGTCACCAGACCACCGGCATCCACCGCCATCAGCCCGGGCGCGATCAGCCGTGCCCCGTCGAGCCGGAGCGCTCCCGCGATGTCCGCGTGCACGAGTTCGAGGGCGTGCTGTCCGTCCCCGCCGATGGTCGAGCGGCGCAGGTCAAGTCGCCCGCCGAACCGTGCAGTCGGCGCCCGGAAGCCCGGCAGCGTGCAGTCGACGACGCTCACCCCGAGTGTCGTCGCCCCCTCCAGGCTGACGGCCTCGTCGAAGCGGCATGCCTCGAACCGCAGGGACCGCCGGATCTCCGTCCCGTCCAGCAGCAACGCCCCGGTGATGTGGGCACCGCGCAGGATGTACGGCTCGGCGCCCGCCGCCTCGTCGAGGATCTCCCGCCTGACACGTTCCGCGTCGACCGTCCGGTCGGGCTCAGGCGACACGGGCGGTGACGGACTCGGTCCAGGCGCCGGCCCCGTGCTCGAACCACGCGAGTGGGGCGGCGCTGTCGTACGGTCGGCTTGCGGTGGTCATCACGCTCCAGGCGGTCCATCCGGCAGGGTGCACTCTCTGCTGGAGACAGTGCCTAGGACCGCAGCATTCCACACCTCTCCCCGAACCGATCGGCGGTCACTGTCCCGGCGCGAGGATGTACGTGTTGAGGTTGCCCACCGTGGTCAGCGGGCTCGGGGAGCCGAGGTCGTAGCGGTCCACCGCAAGGTAGTTGGGCTTCTTGCGGGCGGCTGGTGTGCAGAAGTTCTGCGCCCGGTTGAGGAGTTTGCCGTTGTCCGTCTGCGCGGTCGAGCCGATGGTGTAGTCGCGGAAGTGGTTCATCACGAACAGCGGATGGAAGGCGGACGAGTCCGTGGTGAGGGGGCGGGTGTCCCAGCGGCTGTAGCAGGACCAGTCCGAGGCGCCGATTCCGCCGCCCATGGACCAGTAGTTCTCCACGGTCCACTCACGCTGGTACATCACCCCGAAGGTGTCGCGGGTGCTCCAGCCGCTCGCGGTGTCGCTCGCCCTGGTCCGGTCGCTGAAGATCAGCAGCTGTTTGCCGCGGGCGGCCAGGTCGGCCATGGCGGGCCAGCCCTTGGTGGCCACTCCCTCCTGGTCGGGCCGGTACAGCACGTCGGAGAGTCCGCTGACGGAGGCGAGGGAGGACTTCAGTACGTCGGAGGAGGCGTAGTCCTCCAGGAAGACGGTGGCGAACTGGCCCGGGTGGGCCTTGAGGAAGTCGACGAGGCGCTGCAGGTCGGTGGCGAGCGGGACGGGGCCGCTGACGCCGTCGCAGCTGTTGTGGCAGAGCACGGCCTGGCCGTTGACGGCGTAGTCGTCGAGCATGAATCCGCGTACGCCGTCGGCCAGTTGCCTGCTGATGCCGTAGTTCTGGTTGGGGAACCAGCTGACCGGCCACGTGGCGAAGTTGCCGTCGACCCCGTTGGCGAAGGCATTGTGCGCGGTCAGGAACGTGACCTGGTCCAGGGTGCGGGTGTCGGCGGAGGGCATCGCCGACGTCGCATAGCTGACCGGGGTGAGATACCAGCGGGCGAGGTCGCCGGCCGAACCGAGTTGGACGGCGCCGGCGTCGGAGACGGAGCCGGTGAGGTACTGCGAGGTTCCGGGGGCGGTGATCGCGTATGTGCTGTCGGCGCCGGAGGTGATCGTCCAGGTCGTGCCGTCCGCGCCGCAGGCGGCGGTGACGGCGGAGGTGCCGCTGCGGCCGAGGCAGGTGCCCGACTCGTCGGCGTTCTGCAGCTGGTAGCCGCCGCCGACCGCGACCGGGGTCCACTGCTGGTGGTCCTCGTTGCCCTTGGGATTGTGCGCGGCGACGGTGCCACCGGCGTCGGCGGCATTGCGGCCGGTGGTGTAGTTCTGCAGGTAGACCGAAGCGGCGGGGACCGCCGCCGAGGCCGTGCCGGGCAGCAGGGCGGGCGTGGACAGGGCGAGGGCGGCGGAACAGCACAGGACGCGCAGGGGGCGCAGGCGCACGGGGGGTTCCCTTCACTCCGGCACGGAGGTGCCGACGACACGGACGTGCCGACGATGACCGAGACATGACATATCCGGTGACACGTGCGCTACGCCAGATGCCGCGGGCGAATTACCGTCGGCATGCGGGTCATTGACAACCTGTCCCCCCGCTCGCCGCCCGCCATGTTTTACAGTGACTCTCACCTGACCTGGCATTTTAGGGACCTGCGAGGACACACGAGCCATGCCGACCGAAACGTTTGAGTTCCAAGTAGAGGCCCGTCAGCTGCTCCAGCTGATGATCCACTCGGTCTACTCGAACAAGGACGTCTTCCTGCGGGAACTCGTCTCCAACGCCTCCGACGCGCTCGACAAGCTGCGTCTGGACGCGCTGCGGGACGACAGCCTCGACGTCGACACCTCCGACCTGCACATCGAGATCGAGCTCGACCCCGACGCCCGTACGCTCACCGTGCGGGACAACGGCATCGGGATGTCGTACGACGAGGTCGGCAACCTCATCGGCACCATCGCCAACTCCGGGACGGCCGCCTTCCTCAAGGAGCTGAAGGAGGCCCAGGACGCCGCCGGGGCCGAGGGGCTCATCGGGCAGTTCGGCGTCGGCTTCTACTCCGGTTTCATGGTGGCCGACGAGATGACCCTGGTGACCCGGCGCGCGGGTGAAACCGGCGGCACCCGCTGGTCCTCGCGCGGCGAGGGCACCTACACCCTGGAGCGCGTCGACGACGCACCGCAGGGCACCGCTGTCACCCTCCACCTCAAGCCGGCCGATGCCGAGAACCAGCTGCACGACTACACCTCCACCTGGAAGATCAAGGAGATCGTCAAGCGGTACTCGGACTTCATCACCTGGCCGATCCGGCTGGTCCCGCAGCCGGGCGGCGACGGCGAGGACACGGCCGAGGCCGAGACGCTGAACTCGATGAAGGCCCTGTGGGCCCGCTCGCGCGACGAGGTCTCCGACGACGAGTACCACGAGCTGTACAAGCACGTCAGCCACGACTGGCGCGACCCCCTGGAGACCATCCGCCTGCAGGCCGAGGGCACCTTCGAGTACCAGGCCCTGCTCTTCCTGCCCGCGCACGCCCCGCACGACCTGTTCACCCGGGACTTCCGGCGCGGTCTGCAGCTCTACGTCAAGCGTGTGCTGATCATGGACGACTGCGAGGCACTGCTGCCGCCGTACCTCCGCTTCGTCAAGGGTGTCGTCGACGCACAGGACCTCTCGCTCAACGTCTCCCGCGAGATCCTCCAGCAGGACCGGCACATCCGGATGATCCAGCGCCGGCTGACCAAGAAGGTCCTGTCGTCGGTCAAGGAGATGAAGGCCAACGACCCCGACAAGTACACCGCGTTCTGGCGGGAGTTCGGCGCCGTCCTGAAGGAGGGGCTGTTCGGCGACCCCGACAACCGCGACGCCCTGCTCGCCGTCGCGTCCTTCGCCAGCACGCACTCCGAGGACGAGGCGACCACCCTCCGGCAGTACGTGGAGCGGATGAAGGACGGCCAGAACGACATCTACTACATGACCGGCGAGTCCCGGCAGAGCCTGGAGAACTCCCCGCACATGGAGGCGTTCCGGGCGCGTGGCGTCGAGGTCCTGCTGCTCACCGACCCGGTCGACGAGGTCTGGGTCGACGCGGTGGGCGAGTTCGAGGGCAAGGCGCTGCGGTCCGTCGCCAAGGGCGAGATCGACCTCGACGTCCAGGGCGACGAACAGGCCGAGGCCGAGCGGGAGAAGCAGACCGAGGCCTACGCCGGTCTGCTGGGCTGGCTGAAGGAGCAGCTGGCCGAGGACGTGAAGGACGTCCGCCTGTCGACGCGTCTGACCGTCTCCCCGGCCTGTGTCGTCTCCGATGCCCACGACCTGACCCCGGCGCTGGAGAACATGTACCGGGCCATGGGCCAGGAGGTCCCGCCCACCAAGCGGATCCTCGAGCTCAACGCCGCCCATCCGCTGGTGGAGGGCCTGAACCAGGCGTACCAGGAGCGCGAGGACCGCACCGAACTCGTGGAGACGGCCGAGCTGTTGCACGGTCTTGCCGTCCTCGCGGAGGGCGGCCAGCCCAAGGAGCCCGCCCGTTTCGTGAAGCTGGTGGCGGAGCGGCTGGAGCGCGGCCTGCACTGACGGGGGCTTCTCGCGGAGGCACTCGGCACGGCCGGTCCGTGCCGAGTGCCTGCCCTCAGGGGGCGCAGACCGCGAGGGAAAATGCGAACCGGGCTCGATGGAAACTTTCGCAGTGAGCGGCGGAGAAAATTGACATGAAGATGTGTCCGGAGCTACAGGCGCGTCGGTAAGCGATGCGAGAATGACGCGGCAACAGCTGTACGACGCTGCTCAACCGGCCTTCGTGCCAGGCCCGCGTCGGGCGTGAACGGTTCGATGATCGGGAAGGCCACCTTGGCGGACAACGCAGCAGACGGACCGGCGGTTCGGGAGCACGAGGAGCGTGACGCGCCCAAGTCGGTCACGATCGCGTACATCGCCGAGTCGGCGGGGGTATCGGTGCCGACCGTGTCCAAGGTGCTCAACGGTAAGTCGGGGGTGTCCGCGGAGACCCGTGCCCGCGTCGAGGAACTGATCAACCGCTACGGCTACCGCAAGCCCGCCGGAGCCGGCCGAAGCAACGTCGTCGAGCTGGTGTTCCGCGAGCTCGAGGACATGTGGGCGGTCGAGATCATCCGGGGTGTGGAGCGGGTGGCGCGCCGCCACCGCGTCGGCGTCATGGTCTCCGAGTTCGGCCTGCACGACAGCGGCGCGCCCGCCTGGGACGACACGGTCGCCCGGCGCCCGAACTGCGTGCTGTCGGTGGCGCAGCTCTCCGAGGCCGAACGCGAGCAACTGACCGCGAAGGGCATCCCGTTCGTCGTCTTCGACCCGATCATGGAGCTGCCGGACGACGTCCCGTACGTGGGCGCCACGAACTGGTCCGGCGGCCGCGCCGCGACCCGCCACCTCGCCGAACTCGGCCACCGGCGCATCGCGATGATCAGCGGCCCCGAGGGTCAGCTGTGCTGCTCCGCCCGGCTGGACGGATACCGCTCGGCGATGCAGGCCGCGGGCCTGCCGGTCGATCCGGAGATCGTCATGCATGCCGGCCTCACCCACGACGACGGCTACGAGGCGGCGCGCACGCTGCTGGCCCTGCCCGAACGCCCGACGGCGATCTTCGCCGCCAACGACCTCCAGGCCCTCGGTGTCTACCAGGCGGCGCGCGAGGCGGGCCTGCGCATCCCGGACGACCTGAGCGTGGTCGGCTTCGACGACCTGCCGGTGGTGGCCTGGGTGGATCCGCCGCTGACCACTGTCCACCAGCCCCTGACCGAGATGGCGGTGGCGGCGACCGAGATGGCGCTCACCCTCGGCCGCGGCGAGCAGGCGCCGCAGGCGGGACTGGAGATCGCGACGACCCTGACGGTCCGGGGGAGCACCGCTCCGTTGAAGTAGGACCCAGAGGGCTCCGAAACTTTCGTATCTCTGCCACGACACTTGCCAAGCGCTTTCAGCCTCGAGACCGTGGTGCGCGTCTCCCGCCCGCTCGTCATCCCGCCGGAGGGCACATGCGCAGGCTGGTTCAAAGACACCGCACCCGCCTGACCGGGCTTGTCGCAGCCGTCTCGCCGGCCGCGGCCGGCTCCGTCACGGCCGCCGGCCCGTCGGCGCAGGCCGCTTCCGCCGCGGTCACCGCCTCCGTGTCGGTGGACGCCGCCCGCACCCTGGCGAGCATCCAGACCGTCCCGGCCTACTCGATCGTGGTCGTACAACTCCACCGCAAGGGCTGAGCCGGCGCATGCCAACCCGGCGAGACACAGCCATGTGAACCTCAGCCATGTGAACCGCAGCCAGTGAACGCAGCCAGTGAACCAGTGAACCAGTGAAAGGACTCGATCAGGGTGTCGAGCAGGCCCGAGACGGGCACCACCACCGTCAACAACCCAGTCATCCCCGGTTTTCACCCCGATCCGAGCATCTGCCGGGTGGGCGAGGACTACTACCTCGCCTGCTCCAGCTTCGAGTACTTCCCCGGCGTACCCCTCTTCCACAGCCGGGACCTGGTGCACTGGACCCAGATCGGCAACGCACTGGACCGGCCGAGCCAGCTACGCCTGCCGCTCGACTCGCGCTCCTCGGGCGGGATCTACGCGCCCACCCTGCGCCACCACGACGGCCGCTTCTGGCTGATCGTCACCAATGTGAGCGCCGACGGCAACCTGCTGGTCACGGCCACCGACCCGGCGGGGCCCTGGTCGGATCCCATCCGGCTGTCCGGGGTGCACGGCATCGACCCGGACCTCGCCTGGGACGAGGACGGCACCTGCTGGTGCACCGTCGCCGGGGTCTCGCAGGTCCGCCTCGACCCGTACACGGGGGAGACCTTCGGGCCCGCGCGCAAACTCTGGTCCGGGATGCCCGGCGCCAAGGCCCCCGAGGCACCGCACCTGTACCGGATCGGCGACTACTGGTACCTGCTCATCGCCGAGGGCGGCACCGAGCGCTGCCACGGCGTCTCGATCGCCCGTGCCCGCACGCCCGACGGCCCCTTCGAGCCGTGCCCGGACAACCCGGTCCTCACCCACCGCGGCACCGACCACCCCATCCAGAACACCGGCCACGCCGACCTGGTCCAGGCACCGGACGGCTCCTGGTGGATGGTGCTCCTCGGAGTACGGCCGGGCGGCGGTACCCCGGGCTGGCATGTGCTGGGCCGCGAGACGTTCCTGGCACCGGTGACCTGGGTGGACGACTGGCCGGTCGTCGGTGAACTGTCCCTCGAGGCGCCGGCGCCTCCGTGGCCGCTGCAGCCGGGCCCCGTCCTGCCGGTCCGGGACGACTTCGACCTGAACGAACTGGCCCCGCACTGGGTCTCGTTGCGCCATCGCCCGGCGGAGGACTGCACCACCAAGGAACGGCCCGGATGGCTGACCCTGCGCGCCCGCGGAGCCTCGCTCGACGACACCGACGTGACGTTCGTCGGCCGGCGCCAGCAGCATCCGTCCTGCCGGGTGCGGACCCTGGTCGACGTGGGGGAGGGGCGCGGCGGCCTGGCCGTACGCCTCGACGAGCAGCACCACTACGACATCGAGGCGGCGTCCGGCGAGGTCGAAGTGCGGGCCCGCATCGGCCCGTTGAGCACAGTGGTGGCGTCCCGGCCGGTACCGCCCGGACCTGTGCTCCTCCGCATCGAGGTGACCGCCGTAGAGACGCTGAACGACGCGCGCACCGGCCCCGACACCGTCTCGATCGGCATCGAGGAACCGGACGGCACCTTCACGGAACTCACCTCGCTCGACGGCAAATACCTGTCCACGGAGGTCGCCGGCGGCTTCACCGGCCGCGTCTTCGGAATGTTCGCCTCAACCGGCGCCGTCCACTTCGACTGGTTCGACTACGAGCCGCTCGACCGCTGAAGGCGGGCCCTGCCCGGCCTGGGGGGAGGGGCGGTCGGAAAATGCGAAGCGTGGTGTGGCGCGTGTTGGCACACTGCGTCGGTGACTGGTTCCGCATCGCCTCAACTGCTTCGCCCTCGTGCACTGCGGCCCGGAGATCTCGTCGTCATCGCGGCGCTGTCCGGGCCGTTGCATGCCGCCTACGAGCCCGACCTCGAGCAGGCGGAGGCCGTGCTCGGGCGGATGGGATTCCGGGTGCGCCGGGCGCCGCTGCTCGAGGCAGGGCGGCACCGTTGGTGGAGCGCGGCCACACCGGCGGAGATCGCCGAGGAGCTCAACGGTCTGCTGCGTGATCCCCAGGTGCGCGCGATCGTCGCGCATGACGGCGGCCAGACGGTTTTCGGTTACCTCGACCTGATCGACTTCGACGCGATCACGGCCGACCCCAAGCCGATCCTCGGCTACAGCGACATCTCCCTGCTGCATCTGGTGCTCCATGCGCGCACGGGTCTGGTCGGCTTCCATGCCGACGTGGCCACCCGTGGACTCGGCGGGTACTGGCAGGCCGCGCCCGCAGCACGCCGAGCGGAACTCGAAAGGCTCTACTGGGCGCTGCTGACCGGCAGCGAGGCGATCGGTGCGCTGGGGGCCACTTCGTCTTGGGAGTGCTGGCGAGCCGGTCGCACCGAAGGCCGGCTGATCGGCGGGGTGATCAACCGCATCGCGCTGGTGCAGGCGACGCCCTTCGCGCTGCCGCTCGAACGGTTCGACGGCGCGGTGCTGTTCTGGGAGGAGGCGGGCGGCCAGGCATCGTATGTGTGGAGCTACCTGCAGGTGCTGCGGCACTCAGGCATTCTCGATCGGATCTCCGGCATGGTCGTGGGCGTTCCGCACGCGATCGACGGGCTCGCCGCACCCGGCGGCCACGACGCGTACCCGACCCTGGCCGAGATCGTCCTCGACGTCCTCGGCGACCGTGACATCCCGGTCCTGGGCAACGTCGAGTTCGGACACGCCGGCCCGAATCTCCCGATGCCGATCGGCATCCGCGTCGCCCTTGATGCGCAGCAGCGGACATTGTCGCTGCTCGAACCTGCGGTACGGCCGTGACGGAGGACCCTGACTGGGCAGGGCTCTGAGGGTCGTCGCCTTCCGCAACGCACCGGGCCCGCCGACCTGAGGTCGGCGGGCCCGGCTGACGGAGAGGCGAAGTCCCCTGCTCTGGTGGTCAGTTGATGCGGACGATCTGCAACCCGACCCACGTACTGGACTGGCGCCGCTTCTGCTCGGAGGAACTGCTGGCGCTGTTCACGGCCGAACGCGACGTGTTGCGCCGCACCGCCCCCGGCAACCCGGCCACCACCAACTTCATGGTCAACTTCAGCATCGAGGCGCTGGACTACTGGCGTTGGGCGCCCGAGCTGGACATCGTCTCCAATGACCACTACCTGCGTTCCACCGACCCGGAATCGGAGATCGACATCGCTCTCTGCGGTGACTTGGTCCGTTCCATGGCCGGTGGTCCCTGGCTTCTGATGGAGCACTCCGCGGGAGCCGTCAACTGGCAGCCCGTGAACCGCGCCAAGAGGCCCGGCGAGATGCGCCGCAAGGCCCTCGCTCACGTCGCCCACGGCGCCGACGGCATCGCCTTCTTCCAGTGGCGCGCGGCGAAGGCGGGCGCCGAGCAGTGGCACTCGGCGATGCTGCCGCACGCGGGCACGGACAGCCAGATCTGGCAGGACGTCGTCCAACTCGGCGCCGACCTGCAGGCGTTGGCCGAGGTCCGCGGCAGCACCACCCCCGCCCAGGTCGCCGTCGTCTGGGAGTGGGACGCCCGCTGGGCCCTGGAGCAGCCCTCCCAGCCCAGCGGCGAACTGCGATTCGTGGACCTGATCAGGGACTGGTACACGCCGCTGTGGAAGGCCGGAGTGGCTGTCGACTTCATACGGCCCCGACACTCCGGACCTCGACCGCTACCAGCTCGTCCTCGCCCCCAGCCTGTACCTGGTCGACGACGCGGGCGCCGCCCATCTCGCCGCGTTCGTGGAACGGGACGGCGCCCTGGCCGTGGGCTTCCACAGCGGCGCGGTCGACGAGAACTGCCATGTGCGCCTTGGCGGTTACCCCGGCGCCTTCCGGGAGATCCTCGGGGCGCGCGCAGACGAGCTCTTCCCTCTGCTGCCGGGGCAGTCGGTCGGTCTTTCCGGCCAGGTGCCCCAGGGCGCGACCGCCGACCTGTGGACCGAACGCCTCCGGCTCACCGGGGCGGAGGCCGTCGCGATGTACGCCGACGGACCGTTGGCCGGCGTGCCCGCCATCACCCGCCACGCCTACGGGAGCGGAACCGCCTGGTACCTCGCCACCCATCCGGACCCCGGCACCCTGGCCGCCGTCCTGCAGCGCATCGGCCAGGAGGCGGGCGTACGGCCGGAGCATGCGGCACCGGCCGGCATCGAGGTGGCCCGACGGCGCGGCCCCGCCGCCGACTACCTCTTCCTCATCGACCACGCCGGTCACGGTGCCGAGGTGCCCGCCAAAGGAGTCGAACTCCTCACGGGCAAACCGGTCGTCGGCTCGGTCACCGTCCCCGAAGGAGGCGTCGCCGTGGTCCGTACGGAACGCCTTGCGTGAGCAGGCGGGGCGGCCCAGCGGGTGACTACGGTGCCTTCTCGTAGAGAGTGACCATGCATGCGCCGCCCAGGCCGATGTTGTGCTGGAGCGCCGCCCTCACATTGTCGACCTGGCGTGGGCCGGCTTGGCCTCGCTGTTGGCGTCCACGTGCGGGTGCGCAAAAAGGGGGAGGCTTTCAACCCTGGGCACGCGCAACCGGGGGACGGATCCTCCCCCCTCGCCCGATGGGTGCAAAAAAGCAAAGGCAAGGAGAGATCTCTCCTTGCCATGCTCAACTTATAGCGCACTGGGGGGCTTGCCGCAAGGCCCCGGTCACCGTGCAGAATCGTCGGCCGGTGCCACAAACTGCGGAAACGGGGAGCAAGTAGTGACCGAGCAGTACGTGCTGGACCTGCAGGACGTCGACGAGACGCGGGTCGCGGTCGTCGGCGGCAAGGGCGCACATTTGGGTGGGCTGTCGCGGATCGAAGGCATCCGCGTACCGGGCGGACTCTGTGTGACGACCCACGCCTTCCGCCGGATCATGGCGCAGGCACCGTCGATCGACGACCGGCTCGATGAGCTGTCGCGCACCCACCCGGACGACCGGGAGGCGATCCGCACGCTCAGCGCGCAGATCCGCCGCACCATCGAAGAGATCGCCGTCCCGGCCGATCTCGCGGCGGCGATCACCCGTGCGCTGGGCCGACTCGGCGAGCAAGCCGCGTACGCCGTCCGGTCCAGCGCGACGGCGGAGGACCTGCCGACGGCCTCGTTCGCCGGTCAGCAGGACACCTACCTCAACGTGATGGGGCCGACGGCGGTTCTGCAGCACGTCAGCCGGTGCTGGGCCTCGCTGTTCACCGAGCGGGCCGTGACCTACCGTCAGCGCAACGGCATCGACCACCGCACGGTCCTCATGGCCGTGGTGGTGCAACGGATGGTCTTCGCGGATGCGGCCGGCATCCTGTTCACCGCCGACCCGGTCACGGGCAACCGGAAGGTCGCCACCGTGGACGCCGGCTTCGGCCTCGGCGAGGCCTTGGTCTCCGGCCTGGTGAACCCGGACGTCTACAAAGTGCGAGGCGGCGAAGTAGTCGCGAGGACGATCGCCGCAAAACAGCGTGCCGTCCAGGCCCTGCCGGCCGGCGGTACGCAGGAAGTGGCGATCGATGCGCAGCGCCAGGAGCAGCCGGCGCTCACGGATGCGCAGGTCGTCCAACTCGTGCGGCTCGGGCGGCGGATCGAGGCGCACTTCGGGCGCCCGCAGGACATCGAATGGTGCCTGGCCGACGATGGCTTCCAGATCGTTCAGAGCCGGCCGATCACCACGCTGTTCCCCGTCCCGGAGCGGGACGACGAGGAGAATCACGTCTACCTGTCCGTCGGCCATCAGCAGATGATGACCGACCCCATGAAGCCCCTGGGCATCTCCGTGTGGCAGCTGACGGCCATGGCACCGATGCTCGAGGCCGGCGGGAGGCTGTTCGTCGACGCCACGCGGCGCCTGGCCGCGCCCGCGAGCCGCACGGCCCTGCTGGACCTTGTCGGCAGAGGCGATCCACTGATCAGGGACGCCCTGGAAACCGTCCTGGAGCGCGGCGACTTCGTCCCGTCGCTCCCCGATGCGGATCCCGTCGGGCCGCCTGCCGGTGGTGCGTCCGCCCCGGCCGAGGCCGATCCGGCCATCGTCGGCGAATTGATCGAGCGCAGTCGGACGTCCATCGCCGCCCTGGAGCGCGACATCCGTACCAGGACCGGACCGGCGCTGTTCGACTTCCTGCTGGAGGCCTTCGAGGAGCACAAGCGAGTCCTCGGTGATCCCCTGAACATGCAGGCGATCATGGCAGGGATGGAGGCCACGTGGTGGCTCAACGACAAGCTGGAGGAATGGCTGGGCGAGAAGAACGCGGCCGACACGCTCACGCTGTCCGCCCCCGACAACGTCACCTCGGAGATGGGTCTGGCCCTGCTCGACGTCGCCGACGTGATCCGTCCGCATCCGGAGGTGGTGGCGTTCCTGCAGGGCGTCGAGGACGACGGCTTCCTGGACGAACTGGGGAAGCTCCCGGGCGGTGCCGAAGCGCGCGATGCCATCGAGGCCTACCTCGACCGGTACGGCATGCGCTGCGTCGGCGAGATCGACATCACGAGGCCGCGTTGGCGCGAGCGCCCCAGCACGCTGGTGCCCGTGATCCTCGACAACGTCAGGAACTTCGAACCGGGCGCCGCCGAGCGGCGTTTCGAGCAGGGGCGGCAGAAGGCGCAGCAGAAGGAACAGGAGGTGTTGTCACGCTTGCGGGCCCTGCCGGACGGGGACCGGAAGGCCGACGAGACCAAGCGGATGATCGACCAGGTCCGAGCCTTCATCGGGTACCGGGAGTACCCGAAGTACGGCGTCATCAGCCGCTACTTCGTCTACAAGCAGGCCCTGCTGGCGGAGGCCGAGCGACTCGTGCAGGCAGGCGTGCTCCCTGAGCGGGAGGACATCTTCTACCTCACGTTCCAGGAGCTCCACGACGTCGTGCGCTCGCACCAGGTGGATGACCGGCTCATCCAGCAGCGCAAGAACGCGTTCCGGTCCTACCAGGCGCTCACACCGCCCCGGGTCCTCACCTCGGACGGCGAGGCCCTCACCGGGGCGTACCGGCGCGACGACGTGCCGGCCGGAGCCCTGATCGGGCTGCCGGTGTCCGTCGGGACCGTCGAGGGAAGGGCCCGCGTCATCCTGGACATGGCGCAGGCGGAGCTCGAAGCGGGCGACATCCTGATCACGCCCTTCACCGACCCCAGTTGGTCACCGCTGTTCGTCGGCATCGCGGGCCTGGTGACGGAGGTGGGCGGCCTGATGACCCATGGCGCAGTGATCGCCCGCGAGTACGGTTTGCCGGCCGTCGTCGGCGTGGAGCAGGCCACCCGCCTGATCCGGGACGGTCAGCGGATCCGCGTGCACGGAACCGACGGGTACGTCGAGATCCTGTCTTGATGCCCCCTCAGCCGGTGTGAAGGATCCGAAAGCGATCTGGCTGCCCCGGATCCCGGTCGACGACCTGGATCGGGGGCTCGGCCCATTGCCACACGCCGATGCCGGGCACGCGGGAGAACCGGATCAGCCCGCGGGTGCCTTCGACTGCGAGGCGCGGCCAGGATTCGGCGATGCGTGCCCGGTCCACGCCGTGCGAGCGCAGCACTTCGGTGAGGACGGCGATCGTGTCGTAGCCCTCGAAGGCGACGAAGGAGGGCGCTTCGCTGAGCCGTTCGCGAAGGGCCTTCTCGACCCGTGCGCCGAGAGGGCTCAGCCGCTCGGGCAGATAGCGCAGGAACGGGATCGCGGCGCCGTCGTCGCCCAGCAGCGTCGCCCATTCCGTGAACTCCGGTTGCCCGGCCGGAGCACCCATCATGATCCCGGCGAGGCGCCGGTCACGGCGGACGGACTGGACGAGCGGCACGGCCGGCTCCGGGTGGCCGACCAGAAGAAGGAGTGCGGTGGCACGATGCTCGACGAGTTCGTCGCACACGTCCGCCGGGGTGACCGCGCTCATGTGGAGCTCGATGACGGTGCCGCCGCGTGCAGCGAGGTACTCGCGCAGAATGCGTGTCCCGGTGGCCCAGTAGACGCTCGGCTGGGCCGCCACGGCGATACGACTGTGGCCCGCGCCGAGGAGGAAGTCCGCGTACGTCCGCCAGCCCCGCGACTGAGGCGGGGAGAGGCGCGCGACCCAGTGCGTCGGCTGTTCGGCGAGCGCGTCGAGAACCGCTGACGAGCAGAGGTACGGCAGACCGAGGGCGTCGGACCTGGCGGCAGCGGCGCGAGCGACGACGCTGTGATACTCACCCGCCAGGGCAATCACGCCCAGTCCGGCCAGTTCGTCCACGGCAGCAGCGGCCCTGTGCGGATCAGCCGCGGTGTCCCGGACCACCAGCTCGAGTGGTCTTCCGCCGATCCCGCCGGACTCATTGACGTGATGGGCGGCCAACTCGAGCCCAGCGAGCAGGTGTTGGCCTGCCTCGACCCAGCCGGGCCGAGTCAGCGGAACGAGAGCGCCGATCCGGACGGACGATCCGTCAGTCGGCTGGGCTCCAGGTGCCGATGCGTGCGTGTTCATGCGGAGGACTCTCCCGAGCGACGATGCCGCCGCGGTGGGCCGGGGTGGCACGGGTTCATCTCATCCCGCCGCGGCGGGCGTGGCGTGCCTCTCGGAGGAGCAGCTCCATCAAGCCGGGGAAGCGACTGTCCAGGTCTTCGCGGCGGAGGCTGTTCATGCGGCGGACGCCCACGTCGTGCTGGCGTATGACGCCGGCCTTGCGCAGCACACGGAAGTGACGGGTGCCCGCCGACTTGGCCACCGGCAGAGCGAACTCGGTGCAGGGAACCTCGTCGGCCCGGTCGGCCAGTTTGACGACGATGCTCAGTCGCACCGGGTCGGTCAGCGCCGACAGCACCTGGAAGAGATGACTACCACCTTCGACCACGAGGCGCCTGCCTCGGGAAAACAGACTCGGGCCGCCGCGGCTCACATGCCGTGCGCTGGTGGGTGCTTGTCGTCCTGGGCGTGGCGCAGCTCATGGTCACGGTCGATGCGACCGTCGTGAACATCGCACTGCCCGCAGCGCAACATGACCTCCGTTTCAGCGACGGCAGCCGGCAGTGGGTCATCACGGGCTACGCCCTGGCATTCGGCAGCCTGCTGCTGCTCGGTGGCCGGCTAGGCGACCTGTTCGGCCGACGCACCACCTTCCTGACCGGCCTGGTCGGTTTCGCGGGCGCCTCCGTCCTCGGCGGCGCGGCCACCAACTTCGACATCCTCGTCACGGCACGGGTGGCCCAGGGGCTCTTCGCCGCGTTGCTCGCGCCCGCGGCACTCTCACTGCTCAGTGTGACCTTCACCGACCCGACCGAGAGGCCGAAGGCGTTCGGCATCTTCAGCGCGTTGGCCGGTGCGGGCGGCGCGGTCGGGCTGCTGCTCGGCGGCATGCTCACCGAGTGGGCGTCGTGGCGCTGGGTGATGTACGTGAACGTCGTCTTCGCGGCCGTCGCGCTGGTCGGTGCGGTGCTCCTGCTGGCGAAGCCCGCGGTCACCGAGCGGCCCAAGCTCGACATTCCCGGCACCGCCGTGGTGAGTGCGGCGCTGTTCGCCATCGTCTACGGATTCGCCCACGTCGAGTCCACCAGCTGGACCAACCCGCTCTCGCTCGGCTCCATGATCGTCGGCGCGGTGCTGCTCGCGGTGTTCGTATGGCTGGAGTCCAGGGTCGCGCATCCCCTGCTGCCACTGCGACTCGTGCTGGACCGGACCCGCGGTGGTTCGTTCCTGGCGGTGTTCGTCATAGGCATGGGGATGTTTTCGATCTTCCTGTTCCTGACCTACTACCTGGAGGCCGGCATCGGGTACTCGCCGATCAAGACCGGTCTGGCGTTCCTGCCGATGGTCGCGGGCATCGTCACCGCGTCGACCACGGCGCCCGCGCTGCTGCTGCCCAGGGTCGGCCCGAGGATCGTGATCAGTACAGGTTTCCTGGTCGCCGCATCCGGTATGGCCCTGCTGACCCAGCTGAAGCTGGACAGCACCTACGTCGCCCACATCATGCCCGGGCTGATCGTGCTGGGGCTCGGCCTCGGGGGAGTGATGACCACCGCCTTCCAGGGCGCGACCGCAGGTATCCATCACGGGGATTCGGGCGTCGCCTCGGCGCTGATCAACACCGGCCAGCAGGTGGGTGGCTCGATCAGCACGGCCCTGCTGACCACCGTCGCCTCGTCGGCCACGACCGACTACCTGTCCCCGCACAAGCCCGGCGCGCTGACCGTGGCACAGGCCGGAGTCGAGGGCTACACGGCGACCCTGGCGTGGGGCGCAGGTTTCTTCGTGGTCGGTGCCGTGCTCGCGGCATTCCTGATACCGAATACGGCTCTGGCGCCTTCGGAGGGCGAGCCCGTGGTCGCGCACTGAGCCTGAATCACGGGGCATTGCTCCACACACACCATCAGGGGTTCGGCGACGATCTCTTCCCAAGGCTGTCGCCGAGCCTCTGCACGCCTTCCGGGCCGGTGCTGACGCAGACGGGGCTACGCGGCGAATGCGCCACCCTCTGACCGAACCGCGCCCCCGCCGACCAACACCAAGGGCGGCCCCCGCTCTCACGGAGCCTCAAGCGTCCAAGTCCATCGCGCCCTGGGGGTCTTGACGTTCGGTCTGAGGGTGCCGGCGCCGGCCCGGCGCTCCTCGGACGCAGAGCGAGGACCACGGCGGCGCTACCCTCCCGTGTCATGCAGCAGACGCGCCTCGACACTGCTCGGATCAGGGCCGCCCGCCGGATGATCGACCCAGTTTTTCTCGACACCCCGCTGTACCGCTGCGAGGCGCTGGAGCCGGGCCTCGGCTGCGCGGTGAGCATCAAGCTGGAGACGGCGAACCCGGTCCGCAGCTTCAAGGCCCGCGGCACCGAGGTGGTCGCGAGTCTGCTCGCCGGCAAGCGCTCGCGCGCCGTGGTGTGCGCCAGCGCGGGCAACCTCGGCCAGGCCCTCGCCTGGTCCGGCCGCGGCCGCGGGCTCGACGTCACCGTCGTGGCCTCCCGCTTCGCGACCGCGGCCAAGCTCGATCGCATCCGCGCCCTGGGCGCCACGCTGGAACTGGTGGACGGCGACCACGAGTCGGCCCGCGAGCGGGCGGCGGCCATCGCGCGCAACGAGGGCATCCGGCTGCTCGAGGACAGCCTGGATCTCGAGACCTGCGAGGGCGCGGCGACCATCGGCCTGGAACTGGTGGAGGCGATGCCGTCGTTCGACGCCGTCCTGATCGCTCTTGGCGGCGGGGCACTGGCCACCGGTGTGGGGCATGTGGTGAAGGCCCTGGCACCCGCGGTCGAGGTGATCTGCGTCCAGCCGCTGGGCGCGCCGGCGATGACACGGTCGTGGCACAGTCGGCTCGTCGTCACCACCGACTCGACCGACACCATCGCCGACGGCGTCGCCGGCCGGTATCCCATCCCCGCCGTCCTGGACGACCTCCTGCTGGTCGCCGACGACGCGGTGCTGGTTCGGGAGGCGTCGATCGTCGCCGGTATGCGGATGCTTTTCGAATACGCCGGCCTGGTCGTCGAACCGTCGGCCGCGCTCGGCATCGCGGCCGTCCTCGAAGACCGTGACCGCTTCGCCGGCCGCCATGTGGTCACCATCGTGTGCGGCAGCAATGTCGACGTGGACGCCTTTCACCGCTGGATCGGCACGGCGCCCGGCCGCGGGAGTTGATGCGGCGTCTGCCGGGCCGTACGACCCGGCAGACGTGCCCCGTCACACCGGCACGCCGCTACCTGCGCCGGCCCGCAGGATCATGCGCGACCGAGTTCCGGCCCTGTCCGGCGGCCGGGTCGGAACCCTTGGATCCGGTGTCCGCGTCCGCCGCTGCCTCCGCCCTGTCCCCGTGGCCCGGCCACCACGCCGCATGGCCGATGAGCGCCGTAAGGCTCGGGGTGAAGAACATCGCCATCACGAAGGCCGCGACCGCGATGCCGAAGGAGACCGCGAAGCCCATCTCCGTGAGCAGTGCATTGCCCGCCAGCATCATCGTGGCGAAGGTCGCCGCCAGGATGAAGCCCGCGGCGGCCACCGTCGGCCCGGCGTGCCGGAGCGCCATGCCGGCCGCCTCACGCGGGTCGCGGCCCTCCCGGGCCTCCTCGCGCAGCCGGGCGATCATCAGGATGTTGTAGTCGGTGCCGATGGCGACCACGAAGAGATACATGATCACCGGGAGCATGAACATCAGTCCGGAGTGCCCTTGCCCCTCCTGGAAGATCCACACCGTGGCGCCGAGGGTGGCGCCGAAGCCCAGCCCCACGGAGGCGATCAGATACCAGGGTGCGACCACGCTGCGCAGCAGCAGCCCCAGGATGACCATGATCAGGGCGGCGGCGACGGGGAAGACCGTCCGGTAGTCGTGGTTGACCGCGGTGTTGATGTCCTTGAAGATCGAGGACATGCCGCCGACGAGTGCTTCGGTGCCGTCGGGAGCGTCGGCGTGCGCGACGTCGCGCACCCTGCCCACGGCGTCGATCGCCTTGTCCGTCGAGGCCTCGTACTTGAGCGTGACGGTGAAGTCGGCGGTCGTGCCGTCCTTGCTCACCTGGGACATCCGGGCGCTCGCCACGCCGTCCACAGCCCCGAGCTTCGAGGCGTACGCGGTGAAGCCGGCCCTGTCGAGCGGCTTGCCGTCGGTGCTGGACAGATAGACGTCGGTGGGGGCGGCGGCGCCCGCCGAGTACGCCTTCTGCATCTCGTCCTGGACGACCATGGACTCCTTGGTCTTGGGCATCGAGCCCGACGCCAGGTCGAACGTGGCCTTGTAGCCGAGCGTCCCCAGCGACAGCGCGATCAGGACCAGGCCGGATGCCACCGCGGTGAGTGCCGGGCGGCGCTGCACACCCCGGCCGAGGGCGGCGAACCGGGCGTTGTCCGGCTCGCGCTGCCAGGACTTCGAGGGCCAGAAGACCTTCGGCCCGATGAGCGACACCACGGCCGGGATCAGGGTCAGGCCCGCGACCAGGGTGGCGGCGACCGCGATGGCGAGCGCCGGGCCCATCTGCTTGAGGAAGCCCAGAGTTGACAGTGCCAGCGCGAGGAAGGCGATGACGACCGCCCCGGCCGCCGAGGCGATGGCCTCGCCGACCCGCGCGACCGCGTTGACCATGGCCTGCTTGGGTTCGTCGCCGGCGCGCAGACGTTCCCGGTAGCGGAACATCAAGAACAGGAAGTAGTCCGTGCCCACGCCGAACAGCACGACGATCAGGATCGACGAGATCGAACTGTTGGCCTGCAGGTCGAACAGCTTGGTGGCGTACGCGATCAGCCCGTTGGCGATCGCCGACACCAGGCCGATCAGGACCAGGGGGAGTACGGCCAGGATCGGCGCCCGGAAGATGATCAGCAGCGTCACCAGAATGATCACGAAGGTGCCGATGCCGATCAGGGCCTGACCGCGCTTGGACGAATCCTGCTGGTCGAGGGCCTGCGCGGCGGAGCCGCCCAGCTTGACGTCAAGGTGCGTGCCCTTGGCGAGCGCCTTGACGTCCTCGCGCAAAACCTTGGCCGCGTCGGCCTGTTTGGGCTGGCCGGCGTTCTTGCTGTCCATCTGGACCAGGGTCAGGTCATACCTGCCGTCCTTGGACGGCTGGCCGGGGACGACCTTCTGTACCTGGTCGATGTGCTTCTTGCCCAGTTCGGTGGTGATCCGGGCGACATCCTGCTTGTCCTGGGCGGTCAGTGTGCCGCCGTCGGTGCGCTGGTACAGCGCTATCGCGGACGGGGTGAAGGCGCTGGGGAACGCCCTCTGCTGGAGATCCGCCGCTTTGATCGACTCGTAACTCTTCGGCAGAAAGCTGCTCTCGTCACTGTTCGAGGGCAGGCTCGGCGCGGTGGCGACGATCGCCACCGCCGCGATCAGCCATGCCACGATCGTCCAGACGGGATGTCGGACGACCGTGGTGCCAATACGTCGGAACATGCGGAAGGTCCTCCTGGATAGGAAGATCACCGCAGCCCGGGGAGCGGTCCCTGGCATCGGCGACCCCGACCGGCCCGCATCCAACGCGCCGGTCGAATAGTTGTCTTGGGCTTATATGGTAGTGATCGGACCACATCGGCCCCTCAGAGGACGGCGGTCGCGGGTCGGCCAATTACCCGTGCTTTTCGGCCCCGTTGCCCGCTCGCCCGCTCAACGCCCGGGCCAGGCCCAGGAGATGCCCGGCTCACGGCTTCGCGTCACGCGCTTCAGGCGGAGCGGCACCGCCCTGCTGCACGGCCGCGACCAGGGTGTCCAGCTGCCCGCGGACTCGGGCGGCGATACGCGGTCGGCGCCGCCTCCCTCTCCAGCACGACCACGTGCACCCCGTGCAGCCGCAACTCGGCCGCCACCCGGTCGGCCCGCCCCCGGCAATGATCACGTCGATCATGAACCCCACCCAGCCTTTGGCATGTGTTCCTGAGGTACAACGGCAACCACGTACTCACGCACTACGGAAGGCCCCGAGCCCATGACCGGAACACGCCCCGTCCGCTGGGGTGTCCTCGCCACCGGTGGCATCGCCCATGCCTTCGCCGAGGATCTGCGCCTGATCCCCGATGATGCCGAACTGGTCGCCGTGGGCTCGCGCAGCACCGACGCCGCTCATAGATTCGCCGACCGGCACGGCATAGCCCGGGCCCACGGCAGTTGGCAGGACCTGGCCCTGGATCCCGAGGTGGACGTCGTGTACGTGGCCACCCCGCACTCGGCCCACCGCGCGGCGGCGGCGCTCTGCCTGGAGGCCGGGAAGGCGGTGCTGTGCGAGAAGCCGCTCACCCTCAACCTGGCCCAGGCGCGGGACCTGGTGACGATCGCCCGCAAGCGGAACGTCTTCCTGATGGAGGCGATGTGGACCTATGTCAACCCCGCCGTGCTGCGGATGCGGGAGTTGATCGCCGACGGTGCCATCGGTGAAGTCCGCTCCGTGCACGCCGACTTCAGCATCGCCGTGCCCTACGACGCAACCCACCGCCTGCACGACCCGGCCCAGGGCGGCGGCGCCGTGCTCGACCTCGGCGTCTACCCCGTCTCCTTCGCGCATCTGCTGCTTGGCGCCCCCGACGCCGTCTCGGCCTGGGCGCACCTGAACCAGGGGGGAGTCGACGACAACACCGGCATCCTGCTCGGCTACGACAGCGGAGCCGTCGCGGTGCTCTCCTGCTCCCTGGGCACCGAGACCGCACAGCACGCCTCGGTCAACGGCACCCTGGGCCGTATCGAGTTCGCCCGCGACTTCTTCCACGCGGGCGGCTTCACCCTGCACCGCCAGGGCCACGAGCCCGAGGAGATCCGCCTGCCGGCCTCTTTGGGCAACGGCTACACCCACGAGGCACTGGAGGTGGCCCGCTGCCTGCGCGCCGGCCTCACCGAGTCGTCGTACGTCCCGCTGGACGGCACACTCGCGGTCATGGCGACTCTGGACGCCGTACGCGCGAGCATCGGAGTGCGCTACCCGGGCGAGTGAGTCAGCGCACGAAGCGGTACTTCAGGTGGGTCGCCAGGGGCGTGTCGACCACACGGACCTGCTCGAGGTTGCGCCGCACGGCGCCCAGCCCATCGAAGAGCCGTAGCCCGTCTCCGAGGAGGGCGGGCACCACGTGCAACTGCAGTTCCTCGATGAGTCCCGCTCCGAGGTACTGCTGCACCGTGCTCGCGCCGCCCGCGATGTCGACGTTCCTGTCGCCGGCGGCGGCCTTCGCCCGGTCGAGGGCCCCATGGATGCCGTCGGTGACGAAGGTGAAGGTGGTGCCGCCCTCCTTGACCAGGGTCGGCCGGGGGCGGTGGGTGAGCACGAAGACCGGGGTGCGAAACGGCGGGTTGTCACCCCAGAACCCTTCGCCCGTGTCGTACATCATCCGGCCCATGACCACCGCTCCCGTGGCATCGAACCACTCGCGCATCAGCTCCGAGTCGCGGTTCTCCTCCCCGCCGGTCATGCCCTGGCGCTGCCGCCAGCTCGCCAGGTTGTGGATCCACTCGAAGAGCGGCTCGGCGCCGTCGCCTCCAGGGTTGTCCACGGCGACGTCGGTGCCGGCGATGTAGCCGTCGAGAGAGATGGCGAGGTCCGCGGTTACGGTCATGCGGGATGCTCCTGAGGTCTGGGGCGTGTTGCCGTCACCCTCACGTCGATCGGGGAGCGGCGCATTCGACAGTGTTTGTGAGCCGGTCGGGCCCTGCAGCCGGTGGCTGGGAAATGCGTTGAGCGCGGTGATCTTCGGCGGGTACTGTCGTGACACCGTGACACCGTGACACCGCGCGAGAACGCGAGAAGCCGAGGAGGTGAGACCCATGAACGTGGTAGCTGTGTGGGTGCTCCCCCTCTTCGTCACGGGTGGGCGATCGATGTAGGTGTCGCCGGGAGCGCCTCGACAACAAGGCACTCCCGAAAGGCAACACCTATGCACTCTTTGCAGTTCACCGCCCAGTCGTCGTCGAACGGCATGGTCGAGCGCGACTTCACCCTGGGCGAGGTCCCCGGCGTCCTCTGGTCGCCGGTCTCCGGCACCGAGCGTGCGCCCCTGGTCCTGATGGGGCACGGCGGCGGCAACCACAAGAAGCACCAGGCGATGGCTGGCCGTGCGCGGCTCCTGGTGGCCGGCTCTGGCTTCCATGTCGCGGTCATCGACGCGCCCGGTCACGGCGACCGGCCGCGCACGGCGTACGACGAGCAGGAGATCGCCGTCATGCAGCGGGCGATGGCGGCGGGCGAGCCGGTCGGCCCGGTCGTCGTCCGCTACAACGCCCACCTGGCCGAACAGGCCGTACCGGAGTGGCAGGCCACCCTGGACGCCCTCCAGGAGCTGCCGGAGATCGGCACCGGCGGTCCGGTCGGCTACTGGGGGCTGAACATGGGCACCGCGATCGGCGTGCCGCTGGCGGCGGCCGAACCCAGGATCACCGCCGCGGTCTTCGGCCTCCACTGGCCCGACGTCCTGGCCGAGAAGGCGAAGCAGATCACCGTCCCGATCGAGTTCGACATGCAGTGGGACGACGAGCACATCCCGCGCGAGGCCGGTCTGGCGCTGTTCGATGCCTTCGCCTCGGCGGAGAAGACCCTGCACGTCAACGCGGGCAGGCACAAGCAACTGCCCCGGTTCGAGGCCGACAGCGGGGTCCGTTTCTTCGCCCGCCATCTGCGCCGGGTGGTCACGTCACCGGCCTGACGTGACCTGCTCGAAGGGGTGACGGCGTCCGGCCATGCGCCGGGCGCCGACGGCGGCACACCCCTCGTACCCTGATCCCGTGCCCACCCCTCGCCTCCACCGCGTCGCCGTCCTGGTCCTCGAAGGTGCGAAGCCCCTCGATGTCGGCATTCCCGCGCAGGTGTTCACGACCCGGGCGAGCATGCCGTACGAGGTGCGGGTGTGCGGGGCGGCACCCGGGCTGGTGACCGGCGGCGACGGGCTGGCGTACCACGTCGCGGACGGGCTCGACGCGCTTGCGTGGGCCGACATCGTGTTCGTGCCGGGCTACCGGTTCCCGGACCGCGAGGACCCGCCGCGGGCCGTCGTCGACGCGCTGATCGCCGCCCATGAGCGGGGCGCGCGCCTCGCCGCCATCTCCACCGGCGCCTTCGCGCTCGCCGCCACCGGTCTGCTCGACGGCAAACGCGCCACCACCCACTGGCACTACACGCGGGCCCTCGCGGAGAAGCACCCGCTGGTCCAGGTCGACGAGAACGTCCTGTTCGTCGACGAGGGCAGCGTCCTCACCTCGGCCGGCGCCGCCTCCGGCATCGACCTGTGCCTGCACATCCTGCGCGGCGACCTCGGCGTGGCCGCCTCCAACCACGCCGCCCGGCGCCTGGTGGCGGCCCCCTACCGCAGCGGCGGCCAGGCGCAGTACGTGCCGCGCAGCGTGCCCGAACCGCTCGGCGAGCGCTTCGCCGCCACTCGCGAGTGGGCCCTGCACCGGCTCGACGAACCCCTCAGCCTCGACACCCTCGCCCAGCACGCCGCGGTCTCACCACGCACCTTCTCGCGGCGCTTCGCCGAGGACACCGGATACACGCCGATGCAGTGGGTCATGCGCGCTCGCATCGACCTGGCCCGTGAGCTGCTCGAACGCTCCGAGCGCAGCGTCGAGCAGATCGCGAACGACGTGGGCCTGGGCACCGGCGCCAATCTGCGCATGCACTTCCAGCGCATCCTCGGGACCACGCCGAGCGAGTACCGGCGCACCTTCACCCGCGGCGAATAGCCGAGCCCCGGCTCCTGGCGCGATCCTTTCGAACCATGGCGCTCACGCCACGGCCGCCCACGTGACACCGCACGCGAGGCTGGTGGTGAACGCAGACGAGCCGCAGAGACACCAAGGGGTATTCATGACTCGCGTCGCCATCAACGGATTCGGCCGCATCGGACGCAATGTGCTGCGTGCCCTGCTGGAACGCGACAGCACCATCGAGATCGTCGCCGTCAACGACCTCACCGAGCCCGCCACCCTCGCCCGGCTCCTCGCCTACGACTCCACCGCCGGTCGGCTCGGCCGCCCGGTGACCGTCGACGGCGACACCCTCGTCGTCGACGGCCGGCGAATCAAGGTCCTCGCCGAACGCGACCCGGCACAGCTGCCCTGGGCCGAACTCGGCGTCGACGTCGCCCTGGAGTCCACCGGCCGCTTCACCTCGGCCAAGGCCGCCCGCGCCCACCTCGACGCGGGCGCGAGGAAGGTCCTGGTCAGCGCACCCTCGGACGGCGCGGACGTCACCCTCGCCTACGGCGTCAACACCGACGCGTACGACCCCGAGCTGCACACCATCGTCTCGAACGCCTCCTGCACGACCAACGCGCTCGCCCCGCTCGCCGCGGTCCTCGACGAACTCGCCGGCATCGAGCACGGCTTCATGACCACGGTGCACGCCTACACGCAGGAGCAGAACCTCCAGGACGGCCCGCACCGCGACGCCCGCCGTGCCCGCGCCGCCGGCATCAACATCGTGCCCACCACGACGGGCGCCGCCAAGGCCATCGGCCTCGTGCTGCCCGGCCTCGACGGCAAGCTGTCGGGCGACTCGATCCGCGTCCCGGTCCCGGTGGGCTCGATCGTCGAGCTCAACACCACGGTCGCCCGCGACGTCACCAGGGACGACGTGCTGGCCGCCTACCGTGCCGCTGCCGAGGGGCCGTTGGCCGGCGTCCTCGAGTACTCCGACGACCCGCTGGTGTCGTCCGACATCACCGGCAACCCGGCCTCCTCGATCTTCGACTCGGCCCTCACCCGCGTCGACGGCCGTCACATCAAGGTGGTCGCTTGGTACGACAACGAGTGGGGCTTCTCCAACCGGGTGATCGACACGCTGGAGCTCCTCGCGGCCGGCTGACCGACGCCGCGCCGCCCTCACCTCGGCCGGGGTGAGGGCGGCGCGGCCGCGTCCGGGACCTCGACATCGACCCGCTGCCAGGAGTCCGAGAGCCTCCAGCAGGGCATGAAGGACCCCGTCCGGAAGCAGGCGGACACAGCGTGGTCGGAGTGCATGCGTACCGCGGGCCACCACCACGCCACGCCCACGGACGCCCGGATCGGCGAGGAGCGGCAGCGCGGGGAACTGGAGGCACGGCTTTCCGCGCGGCCCCAAGGCCCCCGACGCACCCGCGGCCCTGGAGAAGCAGACGGCAACCGCTGACGCCCGCTGCAAGCAGCGGCCCGCCTACGGCCGCACTGTCCACGCCGTCGATCTGCGCACCCAGAGCCAGCGCATCGCCAAGAACCGGGCGAAGCAGCGCCGTTGGAACCGCGACGCCGTCCGCAAGGCGTACGACATCCTTGAGGCCGGTCGTGACGAACCGGCCTCAAGGGCTGCCTCAGGGCTTCCGCGCCACCCCGCAGAACTGCGTCACGTCGACGATCTCGCCGACTTCGGGCTGCTCCGCGCGCCAGCGCGAGCACGACACCACGCCCGGCTCCAGCAGTTCCAGACCCTCGAAGAACCGCAGCAACTGCTCGCGGCTGCGGAGCTTCATCGGCGCCGAGCCCTGCTCGTTCCAGCTGGCCACCGCCGCCGTCATGGCCTCGGTGTGGACCTCGGCGGTGGGATGGGCGAGCGCCAGATAGCTGCCGGTGGGCAGGGCGGCGACGAGCCGGTCGACGATCTCGTACGCCTGCTCGTCGTCGCTCACGAACTGCATGATGCCGAGCAGCATGAGCGCCAGCGGCTGCTTGAAGTCCAGCGTGCGGGCGGCGCCTTCGAGGATCGGGCCGGGTTCGTGGACGTCGCCGTCCAGATAGTCCGTGACGCCCTCGGAGCTGCTGGTGAGCAGGGCCTGGGCATGCACCAGGACCAGCGGGTCGTTGTCGACGTAGACGATCCGCGTCTCGGGGGCCAGCCGCTGGGCGACCTCGTGCGTGTTGTCCGCGGTGGGCAGGCCGGTGCCCAGGTCGAGGAACTGGCGGATGCCCGCCTCGCCGACCAGATGGCGCACCGCACGGCCGAGGAACGCCCGGTCGGCCCGGGCCGAGTCGACGATCTCCGGGAAGTACTCCAGGACTTGGTCGCCCATGGCGCGGTCGGGGGCGTAGTTGTCCTTGCCGCCCAGCCAGTAGTTCCACACCCGTGCCGAGTGCGGGGTGGTCAGGTCCAGCCGCGCCAGCACGGCCTCGCGGTCGGCGGCCGGTTGCTCGGTCATGACACGCTCCTCGTCCTGGACCGGCGGCCCCCTCGACCGCCGTCCCTTCGCGCCTGTGGGCAAGCGACAACGTAGCGGGCTGTGCAGGTTCAGGCCACCGATTCCCGGATCTTGACAGCCGCCGCACAGCTCTCAGAAGAACCGTGCTTCCGCAGGGCAGCCGGACACCCCGTCGAACAGGCCGCCGTCGTCCGGCCCGCGCAGCCAGCGGTCGAAGAAGGCGGCGACGTAGGCCCGTTGGGCGGTGATCGCGTGCTGCGGGGCGATGGTGCCGATGTTCTCGACGACGGTCCTGCGGGGCAGGCCGAGCTCCCGGGCGATCTGCGGGATCATGACTTCGGCGTCGGTGTACGTGGCGTGCTGCGCGCCCCGCAGGCTCAAGCCCCGGTGCCAGCCGCGACTGTTGCGCCACAGGGCCCGCCAGGACGGCACCGTGCCGGGATCGTTGCCGTCCTTGCCGATGAGCAGGAAGGGGCGGTCCAGGCCGTCCGCGGCGACGGTGGACAGGTTGCCCGGGGTGCTGTCTTCCTGGACGTACGCGAGCACACCGTCCAGGTCGGCCGCTGCTGCGATGCGCGGGTCGTCGTGCATGGTCTGCAGGGCGGTGAAGCCGCCTGCCGACTGGCCGAACATGCCGATGCGGCCGAAGTCCAGCCTGCCGTACAGGACTTGTGGCAGCGCGCTCGGCAGTGCGTCGAGGAGGAAGCGGGCGTCGGCCACCCGTACGTCCATGGTCTTCCGCAACAGGGCGGTGATGCGCTGCTGGTCCGGGTACGCCTTGGCGAACTCCGCGGGCAGGACGGAGCGTTCGACGCGGCCGCCGGGGAACTCGACGGCGCCGGCGTCATAGGTGTGATCGAGGGTCACCACGGCGTAGCCCCGGGAGGCGAGGTCGTCGCAGAGTGTGGTGCCCAGGGAGCGCGGGTCCCCGGCACCGGGGGAGTAGCAGACGACCGGGAACGGGCCACCCTCCCGAGCGGCCGGGGCGCCTTCGTGAGCGTGCGTGCGGGTGGCCGCCCAGTCGACCCGGCTGCCCGGCACATCGGTGAAGCTGTTCAGGGCCGCGAACCCGGCGGCCTCGCCGGGAAGCATCTGGGGGGCGGCCGGATACCCGCCGACGGTCCGGGCCGGATAGCGGATGCCGACCATGAGCTCCCGGTACGGCTGCGACGCGACCCAGGGATCGGCACGCGAGGCGTCGACGAGGCGCAGCGAGGCCGTGCCCACGGCGTACGGCCCGCTGGGTGCGGGCAAGGCCAGCTGCACCGGCCCGGCGGTGCGCGGCTCGGCGGCCGCCGCTCGGCCCGGGACGGCGGACACGGCGAGTGCTGCAATGGCCGACAGCATGGCGGCGCGACGGGTCGGCATGTGTGAACTCCCTTGTCTGTACGGGTGAAACGACCACGTACAGACTTGTGGAGCGACCCGGCCGCCGACCATCCGGCAGGCCGGTCGATGCGCATGGGGGTTATCCCACAGACCCTTCTCACGCCTCACCCGGAGTGTGCCCGTGCTCGTGCTCGTGCCCGTGCTCGTGTTCTCCGGTGTCCGGTGAGCCGCCCATCATCCGCAGCATGGCCGGGCCGCCGGTGCGCCAGAACCGTACGAGCAGGGCCGCGGCCAGCAGCAGGAAGGCGAGGTTGAGCCAGGTCGTGTAGTTCCAGGTGATCCCTTCCTCGGGGATCGTGGCATCGGCCTGGTCGGGGATCAGGCCGAGCCCGCCGAACGCGAACTCGACGACGTAGCCGGCGACGGCCATCGCCGCGAAGAAGGTGCCCAGGAGGAAGACGGCCGTCCGGGCGCCGTAGTACTTCCGGTAGATGTTCAGGATGGGGAGGATCAGCAGGTCGGCGTAGATGAAGGCGATCACCCCGCCGAAGCTGATGCCGCCCTTCCACAGCACCACGGCCAGTGGCACGTTGCCGATCGAGCAGACGAACGTGGCCACGGCCACCAGCGGTCCGACCAGTGGGCCGATCAGTTTGGCGGCGAGCGGATGGTCCGCCAGGAAGAACGTGCGCCAGAAGTCGTCCGGCACCCAGGCCGCGATCGCCCCCGCGATCAGCAGCCCCGCCACCAGGTCCCGCAGGATCGCCGCCCACTCCATGACGAAGATGTGCGACACGGACGTGAAGCCGGACCGGGAGAACAGGCGCCGCGCGAAGCCGCCCTCCGCCCTGACCGACATGTCCATGGCCGCATGGCCCTCCATCGAACCCGCGATCCCGCGCTCGGCCTGCTCCCGCGCCCGGTTCAGCAGCCGCTCGCGCAGGAACAGGCGGAACAGCACGGCGAGTACGACGATCATGATCGGCCCGCCGACGAACTCGGCGGCCGTGAACTGCCAGCCCATCAGCAGCGCGAGGATGACGCCGAGCTCCACCACCAGATTGGTGGAGGCGATCTCGAACGCCATCGCCGCCGTGAAGTTCGCGCCCTTGCGGAACAGCGAACGGGCCACGGCCACGGCCGCGTACGAGCAGGACGACGAGGCCGCCCCCAGCCCGGCAGCCAGGGTGAGCGTGCGCGGGCGGTCGTCCCCCAGCAGCCGGACGACCGTCGACCGGCGCACCACCGCCTGCACCACGGCGGACAAGGCGAAACCCAGGATCAGCGCCCAGGTGACCTCCCAGGTCATGGATCCGGCGATGTACAGGGCGTGGCCGATCGCTTCCACAGGGCAACTGCCTTTGCTTCCGGCGGGTGCGGATGGGTTCGCTGCGATGTGCTGATGTGCCGTTCTGAGTGTCCAGCGAAGCAGGTCGGTCACATACCGTCCATCGACGGCATCGACCCCTGCAGCCCCGGAAGCAGCCAGTCCTGGAACGGCGCGAGCACGGCCAGTACGAGGAATGCGACACCCATGGCCCGCGCGAGCAGTGGACCGCGGGACCACAGTTTCTCGACGAAGATCACCACGGCCAGCGCGGCCATCGCCGCCACGTTCATCACCCCGAGCGGGATCAGGACGACCATCAGTCCCGCGCAGCAGCCGACGCAGTAGGTGCCGTGATGGACGCCCACCCGAAGATCTCGGGCCGGCCGGCGGAACCCGGCGTAGTGCACCAGGTGGCTCAGGGGATCGCGACAGTGTCGCAGACAGACGTGCTTGAGGGGCCCGAGCTGATACAGGCCCGCCAGCAGGAAGGCCGTCGCGCCGATCCAGCGTCCGGCGGTCGGACGGTCGTCCACCAGAGCGCCGGTGAGGGCCAGGGCCCCGTAGGCGAGCAGCCCGAACACGGTCCACACCAGCAGATAACCGCCGACGAACTCGACGGTGCGCACGGTCCGCGTCCAGCCGGAGGACTGCCGGCCGATGCCCCGCACCCAGGTGATGGCCACCGGTGCCATGGACGGCAGCATCATGGCCGCCATCATCGTCACCCACAGCAGCAGGAACAGCGGCAGTGCCATCCCCATCGTCCCGGGCTCGACCCCCATGTCCCGGGCCTGCCCGATGGTCAGCGCCCAGGCCGGCACCGCGATCAGGACGACCAGAAGCCAGGCGACCGCCAGCTCCCGCGCGGGCAGCAGGCCCCCACCCGTTCCGGTCGGCGAGGGCGACCGGGCGGACGCGGGTGCGGAAGTCCGGATGTGACGCATCGGCGTGCTCTCCTGCAGACACTCCCAGGAGAGCACGCCACCCTGAGGGCCGCCAGCGCGGCCCCCTACTCGACCGCCACGCGCCGACCGCGGCTTCTGGTGTCTGCCCGAGGTCGACTACGCACCCGCCCTCGCCGCCCTGCGCGACACGGCCGACCCCCTGGGGTGACCATGCGGGCTCAGCCGCCTCCGCCCGTGGGTGGAGGGCTCTCCATCGACCCGTGGGTGGTGGTGATCCACTGGGTGCGCGGAGCACGCTTGACGCATGGGTTCTCTTCACTCGGCGCTCGTCGCTCTCACCGGTGTCTGCATCCTGGTCTTTGTGGTGGCCTGGATCGCGGGCGCCGTCTACTTCGGCGTGAAGCGCCGGGCCGGCCTGCGCGGCTGGGCGCACGGGCTTCGACACACGTTGCCTCGCCGACTGCTGCTGACAGCGGGCGTCCTCGCCCTCACCACGCTGGTCCGTCACTCGCGTGGCTTCTGGCGCCATCTGCAGTTCTGGCAGCCCGAACTCGCCCTCCTGGGCGCTCTGCTCGCCGTCGCCTCCACCGCGCTGCTGCTGTGGGCCCGCTGGGTTCTGGGCACGATGTGGGCCGGCGTCCCGATGGTCCGGGACCACCACGAGTTGCGCACCGACGGCCCCTACCGGTTGGTCCGCCACCCCATCTACACCGGCCTGCTCGGCCTGATCGCCGGCTCCATGCTCGCCTGCGGCTTCGGCGTCTGGATCGCCTTGATGGTGGTCTCCATACCGTGGCTGCTGCGCCGGGTCCGGATCGAAGACGCCCTCATGGCCGGCCAGTTCGGAACGTCCTACGACGCCTACCGCGCTCGAGTCCCGGCGCTGATCCCTCGTATACGCCGATGACGGTTCTCGTCGGCGGATGCCGTGGTCGGGGTGGGCCCGGGCCGGGGCACCGCTGACGCGGGCCTCCCAGCCGGGCGGTGCAGGTCGAAGCCGAACGTGGAGTTGCTCCCCAAGCCCGATCTGGGCCTGCGCCCACTGCGCGACCCGGCGACCGCGCGCCTTGACGAGGGCGCGAGGGAGGCAGCGGCGGGGCCCCCGCCGGACGATGGGTCAGATGATGGCGAGCCGGTCCACCAGCAGTTCCACCCGCTGCTCGGTGTCCCCCGGCGGCAGGCGTCCCTCCCGGGTCAGGGTGGCAAGGCCGTGCAGGGCCGCCCAGAACGTCTCGGTGTACAGCCCCGGGTGGACGCCGTCCCCGGCGACCCCGCCCAGGGTCTCCAGCAGGGCGGCGAAGGCGTCTTTCAGCGGCTCCGGCGTGTCCTCCTGCGCGTACGCGAGGCCGCCGTCGAGCTGGAACAAGGCGTCGTAGACCGCCGGGTTGCGCTCGGCGAAGTCCAGGTAGGCGTGGGCCAGGGCAGCGACCCGCTCGCGCGGGCCGTTCGCGGCGGAGGTCGCGGCCCGCACCGCCGCGGCCAACTCGGCGGCGCCCTCGAGGGCGACGGCGCCGATGATCTCGCGCTTGCCGCGGAAGTGGCTGTAGAGGACGGGCTGGCTGTATTCGATGCGCTCGGCGAGCCGGCGGGTGGTGACGGCGTCCCAGCCCTGCTGCTCTGCGAGTTCGCGGGCCGTCGCCACGATGAGGCGCTCGCGCTCCGCCCGTTCGCGCTGCTTGCGTTCCTGTACCGACATGATTCGAATCCTAGCACCGCTAGACAATCGAGCGGCAGTAGTACTAGCGTTGCCTCATCCGCTAGCAATGCTAGATTCTAGGAGGGGTCATCATGCTCGCCGCACTCGAGGTCTTCACCACCGTGGTCGTCGGCGTACTGGTGGGGGTGGAGTTCTCCGTCGCCTTCGTCATCAACCGGATCCTCGACGCCCTCCCTGAGGACAGCCGCCAACTCGGCCATGCCCATGGGGGCAGGATGCTCGGCGCCGTCATGCCGTTCTGGTACATCGGCTCACTCGTCCTCGCCGGCATCTGGGCTGTCGCCGGGTGGCACCACCACGGCACGGGCCTCGTCGTCACGGCCGGCGCGCTACTGATCCTCAGCGTGGTCATGTCGATTCTGCTGCTCGTCCCGATCAACAACCGGAACAAGAACTGGACCCCTGACAACCGGCCCGCCGACTGGAAGCAGCAGCTGAACCGCTGGAGCCGCTACCACTACGTCCGCGTCGCCGTCCTCATCGCCGCCTTCACCCTGCTCGTCGCCGCCCTCGCCTGAGCCCGCGGGCTCACCCGCCGCAGGCTCCATGAACCGCACCAATCTGACGAAGACTCTCAAGGGGGAGAACAATGTCGCTGAAGAAGATCAACACCGTCCTGGCCGCCGCCTTCATCCTCTTCATCCTCTGGTTCGGAGGGGAGTTCATCCTGAGCCCGGAGACGACGGCGCCGACCTTCGGCCTGCCGAGCTGGCCGTCCGGCGACGGCGGCGGCTTCCTGGTCATCAAGGGAATCCGCGACGTCGTCATGGCCCTGGTCCTGGGCATCCTCCTCGTCACGGGTCAGCGTCGGGCGCTGGGCTGGGTACTGATGGTGGAAGCCCTCGCCGCATACGGCGACATGGCCACCGTGCTGGCCCACCACGGCTCCGTGGCCACCGCGTTCGGCGTCCACGCCCTGACAGCGACACTGATGGTGGTCAACGGACTGCTGATCATGCGCGAAACCCGCAAGGTGGCGGCCGCTCCGGCAACGACCGCCCCGCAACCCGCCTGACACCACCTTGGCGCGTGGGCGACGGCCTGGGCCCGTACCTGCGAAGTACTTCCTCGCAGCGGACGCCCAGGCCTTTCCCATTCCGGTCGGGATCACACCGGAAGCGGCATGAGGGCGCAGCGCACCGGCCTGGCGTGCACCGGGTCGAGTGCGTTGAGCACCAGCTCGCACACATTCGGGTCGTACGGGCTGCCCAGGTGGCCGGTCAGGTCCAGCGGGCGGACGTTCTGCAGCAGGATGTTGTGCACGGTCGCACCGGGCCCGGCGGTGAGGAACTGGTTGGTGTAGGGGGTGACGACGACGTCGGTCCTGGTGACGATGTTGGTGTAGGTGACGCCGGGTTCGGTGTCGCCCTTGGCGTAGAGCTGCTGCAGGACCGGGGAGCCGATCGTCTGGTCCTCGGCCGCCGGGCTGTCGAGGCCGAACGGCTTGCTCGGCCGGGCGGCCGGATGCCACCGCTTGGGGCCTCGGTTGCGGAGCCCCGCGGGCCTGGAGGGGAGCGGCGCGGGGCGGTCCGAACTCGTCGAACACCGAACCCACAGGCTGGTGTTGAGAGACCGCACGTCTGCCGGGACAGTGACGGGCAGCTCCGTGGCCACCGCCGGCGAAACAAACCCATCGCCTGCGCGTCGCTGCTCCCGTAAGGTGCGCGGGTTGTCGCGACGAAGGGGCGGTTCGGGACGTGGAGCTCAGGGCAGCGACGCGGGAGCAGTTGGCGACTGCGGCGCGGGAGGCGCTCGGTGCCGGGCGGCGGCTGGAAGCGGCCCGGCGGATCGCGGGCGGCAGCAAAAAAGGCGTGTACCGCCTGGTGATGGACGATGCGACGACCGCGATCGCCTACCTGTGGGACGACACCGAGAACTACTGGCCGACGGCCGAGGGCGACGACGACCCCACCGACCCGTTCTCGCCCGGTCTCGGACTCGACCTGTTCGAGGCCGCGCACGCGCGGCTTGCCGCGCTCGGCGTCCGCGTACCGGCGATCCGGCTGGTCGACCGCGACGGCGCCCACTGCCCGGCCGACCTCGCGATCGTCGAGGACCTCCCGGGCGGGAACCTTGAGCAACTGCTGGCACGCGATCCCCGCGCGGCCGCCGCGGTCATGGCCCGGTTCGGGGAGGCGTTGGAGGCGATGCGGCATCACCGGGCGCCCGGCTACGGCAGGGTGGCGGTGGTCGAAGCAGGCGGAACGTCACACGGGACGTCGTGCGAGGGTGTCGTACTGGAGCGGGCCCTGCGAGACCTCGCCGAGGCGGCGTCGCGGGACCCGCGGATCGCAGCGGCCCGCGAGCGACTGGAGGAGCGACTGCTGAACCTGGCCGCGGCTGTCCGGCCGCGCTCGCAGTACGCGGTCGTACACGGCGAACTGGGCCCCGACCATGTGCTGGTGGACCCGGACGGGAACCCGGTGATGATCGACATCGAGGGCACGATGTACTTCGACGTCGAGTGGGAACACGTCTTCCTACGGATCCGCCTGCACGACGCCTACGGGCCGTTGGCGGCGGACGGACTGGACGAGGACCGGCTCGCGCTCTACCTGCTGGCCCAGCGGCTCTCGCTGACGGCGGGGCCGCTGCGGCTCCTCGACGGCGACTTCCCCGACCGGTCGTCCATGGCGGGCATCGCCGAGCACAACCTCAAGCAGGCGCTGGAACTGATCCGGAACTGAACGCCCATGGGTTCCTGGCCCGTTCTGCCCGGCGTGCCCCTCGGGCCGCCGCTCAACGATCGGCGAGGAAATCCAGGATCGCCGCGGTGAGTTCCGGCGTACCGGCCGCCGTCCCGTGGTCTCCGGGCACCACCGCGCCGGTGCCCTGCGGCAGTGCCGCGGCCAACTGGTCGGCCGTAGCGGCCCGTTCGTCACCGGCACCGATCACCACGAGCGTCGGCACCTGGATGCGGCCGAGCTCTCCATCGGCGTGGGGACGACCGAATCCAGTACGTGCAGCAGAGCCACCGGATCCGCGCCACCGGACCGGAGCCACCGGTCGGTCTGTTCCTCAGGCGAGCCCGGCTCGAACGAACCCGACCCGGCGAAGACCCGCCGCAGAAGCGATCCCGCCCCGCCGCCGAGACCGAGCACCTGATGCAGCCCCTGGCCGGCGACCACCGCCCGACCCGGTGTCGCGCCGCGCACCAGCGTCCTCACCACCATGCGTGCCCCGAGTGAATATCCTCCGAGGTCGTAGTCGTCCAGTGCGAGGTGGTCGAGGAGCGCGAGGGCGTCCTCGGCCAGTACGTCGGGCGGATAGCAGGCAGCGTCATGAGGCTTGGCGCTCCGTCCGTGCCCACGGAAGTCCGGCATGATCACGCGGCGTCCGTGGGCCGCGAACGTCTCGGCATGGCCGTAGCGCAGCCACATCGTCGAGTCCCCGGTGATGCCGTGCAGCAGCACCAGCGGTCTGCCCCGGCCCACTTCCCGGTAGGCCAGGCGCACACCGTCACGGCCCGAGAAGTACGACACATCAGGATCCGGCATGCATCGGAGCGTATCCCCGGCGGCCCACCGGCCGGCGGCGGTCAGTCCGGTCGCCGCGCGCGCAGGCCGGTCCTCCGCCGGCCGCAGTACGGCCGCGTGGTCAGGAGGTGGTGGCAGGGGGACGGAAATAGTGGCCCTTGTCCAGGTCGTCGAGGAGGCCGGGGCCGGTGGGCTGCCAGTCCAGGAGTTCGCGGGTCAGGGTGCTGGACGCCGGGCCGTCGAGTGCCAGGAAGCGGCCCAGCCAGGCGAAGTGTTCCACCGCGGCCTCGGGGGCCACCGAGGCCACCGGCACATCGAGGTGACGGCCGATCACCTCGGCGATGTCGCGGATCGGGACGCCCTCCTCCGCGACGCCGTGCAGCACCGCGCCCGCAGGAGCCTTCTCCACCGCCAGGCGGAACAGCCGTGCGGCATCGAGGCGGTGGACGGCCGGCCAGCGGTTGGTGCCGTCGCCGATGTAGCCGGAGGCACCCTTGTCCCGGGCGATGGCGACCAGAGCGGCCATGAACCCGTTGTCTCCTTCCCCGTGGCAGGTCGGAGACAGCCGCACCACGGATGAGCGCACCCCGCGCGAGGCAAGCGCGAGCAGTGCCGTGGCGGTCGCGGAGCGTATGGACACCGGCGAGCCGTCGACCGCGGGCATGTCCCGCTCGCTCGACACCTGTCCCGGCTTGAGGCCGACCAGCCCGGAGGCGAGGACAAAGGGGCGGCCGGTGCCGGCCAGCGCCTCGCCGAGGGTGTCGACGGCGCGTCGGTCGGCCTCGGCGGCGCCCTGGAAATCGCCGGTGAAGGCGAGGTCGTGCTTGAAGGCGAGGTGGACCACCCCGTCCGATGCGGCGGCTGTGCCGGCCAGGACGTCGAGGTCGTCGACGGTGCCGCGGACCACGTCCGCACCGGCGGTGGTGAGGGCGGCGGCAGAGGCGTCGGAGCGGGCGAGCCCGACGACCCGATGCCCGGCGTCCAGGAGTTCGGGAACGAGCGCGGAGCCGATCCAGCCGGACGCGCCGGTCACGAAGATGCGCATGGGAGTGCCCCAAACTGTCGATGTCAGTGACTGTCATCGACGCTAACATGTGATGTCAGGGACTGTCATCACGTAGGATCTGTTCATGAGCAGATGGGAGCCGAACGCGCGCGAACGCCTGGCGAAAGCGGCGTTGGAGCTCTACGGCGAGCGCGGCTACGAACAGACCACGGTGGCGGAGATCGCCAAACGGGCCGGCCTCACCGAGCGAACCTTCTTCCGCCACTACGCCGACAAGCGCGAGGTGCTGTTCGACGGCTCCAGCACGTTGCAGGAGCTGTTTGTGAACGCGGTCGCCGAGGCCCCCCGGTCCGCGGCCGCGATCGACGCGGTCGCGGCCGGCCTTGAGGCGGTCTCCACCGTGTTCGTCGGCCGCCACGGACACGCCCGGCGGCGACACGCCGTCATCGTGGCGAACGCGGTACTCCAGGAGCGGGAGCTGATCAAGCTCGCCTCACTGTCGGCCGCGCTCGCCGACGCCCTGCGCAGGCGCGGCGTGCCGGAGCCGGCCGCAAGCCTGACCGCCGAGGCGGGGGTCGCCGTCTTCAAGATCGGCTTCGAGCGCTGGGTCCAGGCGGCCGAGGAGTGCACCATGGCCCAGTTCATGCGGGAATCGCTGGACGAGCTCAAGGTCGTGACCGCAGGCGGCTGAAGCCTCGCGGGCCCGGCGGGTCAGGACAGGCTGTTGATCTTGCTGCGGACCTGGTTCACGATGGCGGCCGGGAGCGTCGCATAGCCCTCGAAGCTCAGGTCCTGCTGGCCCTGCACGCCGGCGATGTACGTCAGGAACGCCTTGGTGGCGGGCCACGTGGCCGGCTTGTTGCCCTTGTCGCAGACGATCTCGTACGTGACCATGTCGATCGGATACGCACCCGGGGTCTTGGTCGCGTAGTCGAGCTTGAGCACGAGGTCGTCACCGCTGCCGGCGATTTTGGCAGTGGAGATCGCCTTGGACGCCGTGAAGACACTGGCGTCGACGGGAGTGCCGGCTCCGGTGTCGATCGAGACCGTGGGGATGTCTCGGGCGATCGCGTAGGACAGCTCGACGTAGCCGATCGCACCCACCGTTTTCTTCACGTGGTCGACGAGGCCTGAGGACTTCTTGGCCGAATCGCCGCCCTTGGCCTTCCACTCCTTGCCGTGTCCGTGCGGCCAGGCGCTCGGTGCGGCGGCGCTCAGATAGGAGGTGAAGTTGTCCGTCGTGCCGGAGGAATCGGAGCGGTGGGACGCCCGGATCGCCGTCGACGGCAGCTTGGCGCCGGGGTTGAGTTTCGCGATCGCCGGATCGTTCCACTTCGTGATCCGGGAGTCGAAGACCTTGGCGAGCGTGGGGGCGTCCAGAACCAACTTCCTGACGCCTGGCAGGTTGTAGCCCATGGCGATCGGGCCGCCGACCGTCGGCAGGTGGACGGCCCGGCCGCCGTTGGAGCAGACGCGCTTGGACTGCGTGATCTGGGCGGCGCTCAGGGCGGAGTCGGAACCCGCGAAGGCGGTTTTGCCCTCCAGGAAATCGGTCTGGCCGGCGCCGGAGCCGTTGCCCTCGTAGCTGATCCGGGTGCCGGGGCAGGCTCGCATGTAGTTCTTGATCCAGAACTTCATCGCGAACTCCTGCGCCGTCGAGCCGGAGGCCGCCACCTGGGCCGCCTTGCCGCACTTGACGCCGCTGGCGGCCGTCGTGGTCGGCGCGGCAGCCGTGGACGATCCGCCGGGCGACGCGGAGCTGCCGCTCGAGCCGCAGGCCGTCAGGAGCAAGGCGCCGGAGACAACCGCTGAGCCTGCCGCCAGGGCGCGCGGCCTGCTTTTCCGCTGAGGCTTCACTCTTCGGTGCTCCTTGCTCGTGGGCGGTCGGGGGGCCGGGGGCGGCGCAGCGGAGGGGTGATGACCGTGGATCAGGTAGCGGTCGTAACCCGCATCTTCGAGGAACTATATGCATAAAAGCTGACAATTTTGGTGATTGGCTCCCTCGGGGTGGAGCCGTTGCGGGGTGATGTACACCGCCAGGGCGCGCACCCCGGTGGAGCGACGGTCATCGGCTTCCGCTCCGGCCGACTCATGAAGCCGTCCCGGGCCGAATCCTTGCCGTCGGCCGGGCCAACTGGCCTCCCGCGCTACACCATCCGGTGGCTTATGACCGTCAGAGCGTTATTCATGTCTCCGATTTTCTGATCATTCCACTATCCGGCTCTTGGTACTGACCGGCCGTCATGAAGCCCCGAACCGAGTCGAGGAGAGTGGAGAAGATGACGAAATCGCCGCGATGGCGATCCGTTCTGACGCCAGCTGTCATGGCTGCCGCCCTTGGCGCTGCCGCGCTGTCGAACGCGGGAACCGCCTACGCCCAGGACCTCACCACCCCGCACCCGCCGTCCCCGGCACCGCCCGCCCATCCGGCACATCCGGGGAAGCCTGCGTATCCGGCTCAGCCCGTGAAGCCGGAGCATCCGGAGAAGCCTGCTTATCCGCAGCATCCGGTGAAGCCCTCGTATCCGGATCATCCGGTAAAGCCTGCTTACCCTCAGCAGCCGGTGAAGCCTGAGTATCCGCAGCACCCGGTGAAGCCTGAGTATCCAGCGAAGCCCGCGTACCCTCAGCAGCCGGTCAAGCCTGCTTACCCTCAGCAGCCTGTGAAGCCCGCTTATCCGGCTCAGCCGGTGAAACCTGCGTATCCGGCGAAGCCCGCGTATCCGCAGCAACCCGTGAAGCCTGCCTATCCGTCCCAGCCGGTGAAGCCTGCGTTCCCGGTGAAGCCTGCGTACCCGCAGCAGCCGGTCAAGCCTGCTTACCCTCAGCAGCCTGTGAAGCCCGCTTATCCGCAACGTCCGGTGAAACCTGCGTATCCGGCGAAGCCCGCGTATCCGCAGCAACCCGTGAAGCCTGCCTATCCGTCCCAGCCGGTGAAGCCTGCGTTCCCGGT
>NZ_JBSFDG010000006.1:0-170048 GCF_053593775.1 Streptomyces sp. NPDC002092 | reverse complement strand
CGGTGAAGCCTGCGTACCCGCAGCAGCCGGTGAAGCCTGCGTATCCAGCGAAGGCCGCGTACCCTCAGCAGCCGGTCAAGCCTGCGTATCCGCAGCAGCCGGTGAAGCCTGCGTTCCCGGAGAAGCCTGCGTACCCGCAGCAGCCGGAGAAGCCCGCGTTCCCGGAGAAGCCCGCGTTCCCGGAGAAGCCTGCGTTCCCTGAGAAGCCGGTGAAGCCCGCATTCCCGGAGAAGCCCGCGTACCCGCAGCAGCCGGCGAAGCCCGCGTTCCCTGAGAAGCCGGTGAAGCCTGCGTTCCCTGAGAGGCCGGTGAAGCCTGTGTTCCCTGAGAAGCCGGTGAAGCCCGCGTTCCCGGAGAAGCCTGCGTTCCCTGAGAAGCCGGTGAAGCCCGCATTCCCGGTGAAGCCTGCGTTCCCTGAGAAGCCGGTGAAGCCCGCGTCCCCGGAGAAGCCTGCGTTCCCTGAGAAGCCGGTGAAGCCCGCGTCCCCGGAGAAGCCCGCGTACCCTCAGCAGCCGGTGAAGCCCGCGTCCCCGGAGAAGCCCGCGTACCCTCAGCAGCCGGTCAAGCCCGCCTTTCCGGAGCACCCGTCGAAGCCGGCATATCCCGACCAGCCGTCGAAGCCGGATCACTCGAAGTAGCCGGCGAACGGCTCCGTTCGACCCCATTGGACGCGGAGCGCGGGCGGCTCGCCCCGCTCGCGAACCGCTTTGAACACGACGAGGAGGAGCTGATCCTGGGGGCTGCGCGGGGCGATGGGTGTCCTCGCCTTCCGCCGGCCGCCCGGCGGCCCGGGAAGGTACCTAGGGGCGTTGGGCCGACACTGACTGCCCCTCAGGGGCTGTCGTGCCGGGCCCGGGCGGTCGGGCCCGGCCATCGGCCGGCCGGGGGCTACCCGCCGAATGGGCCGCCCTCGACGAGGATCAGCAGCCCGAGGGTGATCAGGACCAACGGGAGCAGGACGTGCCCCCACCGGCTGAGCGCCTTGGCGATGACCGCTCGGGTGGCGAAGAAGCGGCCCGCGAGGCACCACACGGCCACCAGGGCCAGGAAGACCACGGCATACACGCTCATCCCGCCCAGGCCGGCGGTGGCGAACACGGGACGTAGACACCGATGTTGTCGCCGCCGTTGGCGAAGGTGACCGCGGCGACCTCCAGCGTTCTCGGGCCGCTGTCCTCGGTCGTCTCCTGTGCGCGGTTCCCATCCTGGTCGTCGCGGTGTTTCCATGCCTGCCAGGCCGACTTCAGGCCCAGTGCGAGGGGAAGCAGCCCGAGATACGGGATGGCCGACTCCGGCAGGAAAGTGGCGCCGAACGCCGCGGCGACGGCGACGGCGAGGATGGCGGTGAAACCGGCGTACTGGCCGAGTGTGATGCGGCGGCCGCAGCCGCGGTGGCCCGACCCCTGCGCGAAGAACAGCGACAGCAGCAGGATGTCGTCGATGTTGGTGACGGCGAACAGTCCGGCCGCCTGCGCGACCATGCCCAGGTTCATGGACGGACGTCAGCTCTGTCGGCGTAGGCCTGCGATGAGGAGTTCGACCAATCGGCGCGCGTCGTAGCGAGGGTCGCTTTCCGCGCCGATGCAGAGGTTGCCGACGCCGCGCATGAGCTCGTAGGCCTTCAGGTCGGACCGGATTTCGCCGGAGGCGGCTGCCGCGTCGAGCAGTTGGGTGCACACGGGCACGAGGCGGTCGAGGAAATAGGCGTGCAGGGTGTCGAAGCCGGCGTTGTCGGACTGCAGCACGCCGGCGAGCCCGTGCTTGGTGACCAGGAAGTCGACGAAGAGGTCGATCCACTGTCCCAGCGCGGCGTAGGGGGTGGGGCTGGTCGCCAGCAGGGTGGGGCCGGCCTCGGCGCAGGCCTCGACCTGGTGCCGGTAGACGGCGACGATGAGGTCCGCCCGGGTCGGGAAGTGGCGGTAGATCGTGCCCATCCCGACACCGGCCCTCGCCGCGATGTCCCGCACCGGCGCTTCCACGCCCGAGGTGACGAAGACCGCGGCGGCCGCGTCGAGCAGGGTCTGCTCGTTGCGCCGGGCGTCCGTCCGTTTGGGCCGGGCTGCGCGTCCCGCGCCCTTGTCGCCGTCGTTCACCGTGCCATTCCCTCCGCCATCGGGCTTGCTGAAGCGGAGCAGTGTTCCGTATCGTAATCGGAGCGACGTTCCGCTTTGTGCATGATGCCAGAGCCGGAGCCCCGCGACCAAGCCATGCCTGGTCGCAACGCACCGCCACCCACCCGCAATGGAGGAGCACGGTCATGCAGTACCGCACGTTGGGCCGCACCGGTGTGCAGGTCAGCTCGCTCGCGCTCGGCGCGATGAACTTCGGCAGTATCGGGCGCACCACCCAGGACGAGGCCACCGCCATCGTCGACGCCGCGCTCGAAAGCGGGATCAACCTCATCGACACCGCCGACATGTACGGCGACGGCGAATCGGAGGAGATGGTCGGCAAAGCCATCGCGGGCCGCCGCGACGACATCGTGCTGGCCACCAAGGCGGGCCTGCCCATGGGTGACGAGCGCAACCACCGGGGCAGTTCTCGGCGTTGGCTGGTCACCGCGCTGGACGACAGCCTGCGCCGGCTCGGCGTCGACCACGTCGATCTCTACCAGATCCACCGGTGGGACCCGAGCACCGGCGACGAGGAGACGCTGTCGGCCCTCACCGATCTGCAACGCGCGGGAAAAATACGCTACTTCGGGTCCTCCACCTTCCCCGCCCACCGCATCGTGCAGGCCCAGTGGGCCGCACGCGAGCATCACCTGGGCCGTTACGTCACCGAACAGCCCAGCTACTCGATCCTGCAGCGCGGGATCGAGACGCACGTCCTGCCCGTGACCGAGGAGTGCGGGCTCGGAGTGCTGGTGTGGAGCCCGCTGGCCTCCGGCTGGCTGTCGGGCGCCGTCCGAGCCGGCCGCTCCGTCACCACCAGCCGCTCGACGTTCATGCCGCAGCGCTTCGACACCGGCCTTCCCGAGAACAGGGCCAGGCTCGACGCCGTCGAGCGGCTGGCCGAGCTCGCCGACCGGGCCGGACTGACGATGATCCAGCTCGCGCTCGGATTCGTGACCGCGCACCCTGCCGTGACCAGCGCACTCATCGGCCCCCGCACGCTGGAGCACCTGCGCTCCCAGCTCGCCGCCGCCGACACCGTGCTCCCGGCCGACGTACTCGACGCGATCGACACGATCGTGGCCCCCGGCACCGATCTTGCCCCGCACGAGAAGTACGACACCCCGCCTGCCCTGCTCAACCCGTCACTGCGCCGCCGCTGACCGTCGAAGGAGGAACGGCAACCCCATGACGACGACCGCACCGCGAGTCCGTTTCGGCATCATGACCGCCCCCATGCAGGTCGACTATCGCGACGTCCTGCGGGTCTGGCGCGAGGCCGACACCATCCGGGAGATCGAGCACGCCTGGCTGTTCGACCACCTCATGCCCATCGCAGGCGACCCGGACGGACCGATCTACGAGGGCTGGACGCTGCTCGCGGCCCTGGCCGCACAGACCCACCGGCTGCGCCTCGGCCTCCTGGTCACCAGCAACCGGTTCCGGCCGCCCGCCATACTGGCCAAGATCGCCACGACCGTCGACGTCGTCTCCGACGGCCGGCTCGACCTCGGACTCGGCGTCGGATCCCGGCCCGACCCGCCCGAGGCCCGGCGTGAGTACCCGGCGCACGGCCTGCCCTTCCAGGACACCGCCCGGGCCGTGGAGAGCCTGGCCGAGGCATGCACGCTGATCCGGCGGCTGTGGACCGAGGAGCAGCCCTTCGACTTCCACGGCACTCACCACCACCTCACCGGAGCCTTCGGCAACCCCAAACCCGTCCAGCGCCCCCATCCGCCGATCCTCATCGGCGGACGCTCGTCCGCGACCCTGCGCGTAGCCGCCGAGCATGCCGACCTGTGGAACATGCCGGGCGGCGACATCGACGACGCCGTCCGCCGCAGCGCCCTGCTGGACCGCCACTGTGCCGAGATCGGTCGTGATCCCGCCTCGATCACGCGCTCGATCGTCCTGCCGGTCTCCTACGACCGTCCGGACGCCACGAGGGACGCGATCACCGGGGCGATCGACGCCGGCTTCCGGCACATCGTCCTGGGGCTGCCGTCGCCCTGCCCCGACGGTGTCGTACGGTGGCTGACCGACCGGATCATCGGCGCGTCGGCCCTCGTATGAACCGCTGAACAGGGCCGGGTTCCCCTCCCGGCCGGTCAGGTGCAAGCTGGAACGGAGGCCGTTTCGCGATCCCGCGAGCGGGCTCGGGAAACCCGGTCTCGCCACTCCGAGTGAGCCCCTCGGGCTCGGCAGGAGGGAAGCGGGATGACAGAGCAGACCACCACCAGTACGGCTTGGCACCTGACCGGCGACTGGTTCGATGTGTGCAAGTGCCCCATACCGTGCCCCTGCACATTTGCACAGCCCCCCACCTACGGCGACTGCGAAGGCGTCATGGCCTGGCACATCCGGGAGGGCAACTACGGCGACGTGCGGCTGGACGACCTCAACGTCGTGATCGTCGCCTCCTTCACCGGCGACGTCTGGTCCGGCACGCACACCGACCCGTACGCCGCGGTCTTCCTCGACGAACGTGCCGATGAAAAGCAACGCGGGGCGCTCCAGGCCGTCTTCGGGGGTGCGGCGGGCGGATGGCCGGCGCAGTTCGTGGGGATGTTCCACCCCGAGATGCGCGGCATGGACGTCGTCCCCATCCACGTGGAGATCGACGAGGACCTCGCCGGCTGGCGGGCCGAGATTCCCGACCGGGTGACGGCCGCCGCCGAGGCACTCACCGGCCCGACGACGTCGCAGGGTGCCCGCGTCCAGGTCCACAACGCGCCGGGCGCCGAGGTCGGCCCGGGCCAGGTCGCCACCTGGGGGCGGGCCACGACCGACCGTGCCGACGCATTCGGCTTCTCCTGGGAGCGCTCGGGGAAGTCGAGCAAGTACTTCCCGTTCGACTGGAGCGGACCTGACTGAGTGGAAACGAGCTCCTCGCTCTGAAGGCGCTCAAGGTGAAGGGCCGCCTGTCGGGGGCATGGCCGGGTCCGTGCCTCGCCGTCTCCCCGGCATGACCGTTCCATGCCGAGCCCGGGCGGGCCATGAGCGGCAGGGGGAGCGGACGTGGCTCCGGCCGCTGACCGACGCATACGCCGTCCCGGGCAGGACCACGCCGAATGCCGGGCCGTGCGCCGCCAAGGCCACCCGCCATCCCCCCAGGGGCTGGATCCACTTCCGCCAAGCCCCGCCCAGCTGCACGTTCTGCCTGCGCGACACCACGAGCGGCCACATCGCGGTGCTCACCGTCATCGACCTCGACCACGTCAACTACGCGACGACGGACGACATCACCTACTACCGGCACCGCAGTTGACTCTCAGCCGTGCCCTGCGTCGACACCCCCTCGCAGCCCCCACTCATCAAGCCCGGAGTAGATCAACGCCGTGCGGCCTCCGGGGATGCCGAGCGCCTCGGCCTCCCCGGAATGAAGCGCCACCAGACAGTCAGGGCCTCGCCACCAGGTGTCTGCAAGGCCCATCACCTCGCGCACCGGCTCGTAGCCGTCCAACTCGATGCCATCGACGTCGTCGCCGACGAGCCTGGTGATCTGCTTCGCCCACGGGGACGCCCCGCTCGAGCCAGCACTGCCTGTGCCCCTCCACGGGCCGGACGCCGACCCTGACGCCGTGCACGCCGACGAACGATCGGGCTCGTCGAGTCAGGCCGCCGGGCACATCGTTGAAGAGGTTGAGATTCACCGGGGCGACGCTACCCGCTGCTCATGCCGGTGCCCGCCCGGGCGCCCGCTCCAGACGGACGATCACGCTCTTCGACGTCGGGGTGTTGCTGATGTCCGCGACGCTGTCGAGGGGCACCAGCACGTTGGTCTCCGGGTAGTACGCGGCGGCCGAACCCGCGGGAGTGGAGTAGCCGACGACGCGGAAGGCCTCCGCGCGGCGCTCCGAACCGTCGGTCCAGATGCTGACCAGATCGACGAGGCTGCCGTCGGCCAGCCCGAGGTCGGCGAGGTCGGACGGGTTGACCAGGACGACGCGGCGGCCGCCCTTGATGCCCCGGTAGCGGTCGTCCATCGCGTAGGGGACGGTGTTCCACTGGCCGTGCGAGCGCAGGGTCTGCAGGACCAGGTGGCCCTTGGGCGCCTGGAGCATCGTGAAGTCGTTGACGCTGAAGACGGCCTTGCCGCTGGGGGTGCGGAACACGCGGGAGTTGACCGGGTTGGGCAGCCGGAAGCCGCCGGGGCGCCGTACCCGCTCGTTGAAGTCGTGAAATCCCTCGACGACTTGGGCGATGCGGTCGCGGACGAGGTCGTAGTCGGCCTCGAAGTCCTCCCAGGGGATGTCCGGTTCGCCGCCCAGCACCCGGCGGGCGAGGCGGCTGATGATGGACACCTCGCTCAGCAGGTGGGGGGACGCGGGGGCGAGCCGGCCGCGGGTGGCGTGGACCTCGCTCATGGAGTCCTCGACCGTCATGAACTGCTCGCCGCCCGTCTGGACGTCCCGGTCGCTGCGGCCGAACGTCGGCAGGATCAGCGCGGTCCGTCCGCACACCGCGTGCGAACGGTTGAGCTTGGTCGAAATGTGCGCCGTCAGACGGCAGTTGCGCATGGCGCGCTCGGTGGCGTCGCTGTCGGGCGTGGCCCGCACGAAATTGCCCGCGACCCCGAGGAAGAGCTTGGCCCGGCCGTCGAGCATGGCCCGGATGGAGTCCACGGAGTCCAGGCCGTGCGTGGTCGGCGCGGTGAAGCCGAACTCCTGCCCCAGCCGGTCCAGGAACGCCTGCGGCATCCTTTCCCAGATCCCCATCGTGCGGTCGCCCTGGACGTTGCTGTGCCCGCGCACCGGGCACACCCCCGCGCCCGGGCGGCCGATGTTGCCGCGCAGCAGAAGGAAGTTGACGACCTCCCGGATGGTGGGCACGCCGTGCTTGTGCTGGGTCAGGCCCATGGCCCAGCAGACGATGACACTGCGGCTGTTCAGCACGCGCTCGTGGACCTGCTCGATCTCGTCGCGGGTCAGCCCGGTGGCGTCCAGGACCGCATCCCAGGACGTGGTGCGGATCTGTTCGGCGAAGGCGTCGTAGCCGGTGGTGTGCTCGTCGATGAACGCGCGGTCCAGGACGGTGCCCGGCTCCTTGTCCTCCGCCTCAAGGAGCAGCAGGTTCAGCGCCTGGAACAGGGCCAGGTCGCCGCCGGGGCGTATCTGCAGGAACTGGTCGGCGATGTCCGTGCCACGGCCGATGACGCCGCGCGCCTTCTGCGGATGCTTGAAGCGCAGCAGTCCCGCCTCGGGCAGCGGGTTGACCGCGACGACGCTGCCTCCGCGCCGCTTGGTCTCCTCCAGCGCGGACAGCATCCGCGGGTGGTTGGTGCCGGGGTTCTGCCCCACGACGAAGACCAGGTCGGCGTTGTGGAGGTCGTCGAGGCTGACGCTGCCCTTGCCGATCCCGAGGGTCTCGTTCAGGGCCGAACCGCTGGACTCGTGGCACATGTTGGAGCAGTCCGGCAGGTTGTTGGTGCCGAAGGCCCGGGCGAACAGCTGCAGCAGGAAGGCCGGCTCGTTGGCCAGCCGCCCGGAGGTGTAGAACAGCGCCTCGTCCGGGTGGTCCAGGGCGCGCAGCTCCCGGGCCAGCAGGTCCAGCGCCTCGTCCCAGCCGACCGGCTGGTAGTGGGTCGCGCCCTCGCGCAGCACCATCGGCTCGGTGAGCCGGCCCTGCTGGTTGAGCCAGTAGTCCGACTTCCGGCTCAGCTCGTCCACCGAGTACTGCCGGAAGAATTCCGCGGTCACCCGCCGGGAGGTGGCCTCGTCGCTGATGTGCTTGGCGCCGTTCTCGCAGTACTCGTTGCGGTGCCGCTCGCCCGGCGCGGGCTCCGGCCAGGCGCAGCCCGGGCAGTCGAAGCCCTTCGCCTGGTTGATGCTGAGCAGCGTCAGCGCGGTGCGCTTCGGCGAGGTCTGGCCGAGCGCGTACTTGAGCGCATGCACGACGGCGGGAGCGCCGGTGGCCCAGGTCTTGGGAGCCGAGACCGACAGCTCGCCCTCGTCCGCTCCGTCTTCTTCGAAGTCCCGCATCGCACACCTCGCCCTCTCATTCGCACGACACTCTTGGGCAGTGCGTCGGACCAGGTCAAAGCGGAAGTTCCTATCGCGTGACAGGCGGCACCGATCAATGCAGCGTGCTCGGCGCCAGCGGCGCGGCACGGCCCCGGACGAGGGATCATGGCAAGGTGCTCCTGCGTCAACTCGAATACCTCGTCGCCCTCGCGCGCGCCCGCCACTTCGCGAAGGCGGCGCAGGCCTGCTACGTCTCCCAGCCGACCCTGTCCGAGGGCATCCGGAAATTGGAGGACGAGCTCGGCATCCCCCTGGTCCAGCGGGGCCGCAGGTTCGACGGCCTGACACCGGAGGGCGAGCGTGTCGTGCTGTGGGCGCAGCGCATCCTCGCCGACCGTGACGCGATGCAGGGCGAGATCCAGGCACTGCGGGCGGGGCTGACCGGACGGCTGCGCATCGGCACCGTCCCCACCGCCGCCACGGCGGTCGCGCTCCTGACCCAGCCGTTCTGCGTGGCCAACCCGCTGGCGACCGTGCAGGTCTTCGCGGACCTGCAGTCCGTGGACATCGTCAGCCGACTCCAGACGTACGAACTCGATGCCGCCGTGACCTACCACAGCACCGTCATGGAACACGGCTTCAAGTTCGTCCCGCTGTACCTGGAGCGCTACGTCCTGCTGATCCAGCGCTCCGGCCGCGCCTTCGGCCCGGCCGAGATCTCCTGGGAGGAGGCATCCCAGTACCCGCTGTGCCTGCTGCACCCCGGAATGCAGGGGCGTCAGGTCCTGGAGGCGGCCTTCGAGGCGGCGGGCGTCTCCGTGACCCCGCGCGTGGAGACGGACTCCATCGCCTCGCTGTTCGCGCAGGTCAGAGCCGGGCACTGGGCGAGCGTCGTACCGCACGCCTGGCTGCACGTCTTCGGCGTGCCCGCGGGGATGCAGGCGGTTCCCCTGGTCCGGCCGGTCCGCACGGAGCGCATCGGGCTGGTCCTCCCGGCGCGGGAGCCGGTCTCGGTGATCGGGCAGGCGCTGATCGACGCCGTCGGTCAGGCGGGGGTCGCGGCTGCGCTGGAGCGGCTGCCCGACTAGCCAGGACCGATGAGATTCCCGGTGGCCGAAGGTCCCCACACCCACTGCAAGCGGGGTGCACAGAGACACAGAACGGGTTCATCGCCGGTCCGGCCGAGACGGGTTCCGAGCACCTCTTCGCCTGGCACCGCAACGGGGACATCGAGGTGCCGTCCGCCGACCCGCGCTGGACCTTCCGGCTGTCGCCGCCCAGCGCGGAACACCTTCGGCAACAGATGGCGGCCTTCGGGGCGCTCGCCGTCGGCCGCCGGCTGTTCGACATCACCCAGGACTGGGGCGGTAGGCACCCCTTCGGCGTGCCGGTCTACGTCGTCACCCACCGGGCGCCCGTCGACTGGGCCCACCCGGAGGCCCCTTCACGTTCGTTCGCTTCACAGAATTCCCACAAAGCTCCATGAGAGCTTTAAGTTTCAAGCGGTACGCTCGTTCGCACTTCGAGTGGCCGAGGAAGCCCCACATCGCGGCGCTCGCATCCCCCCACAGGCACAGGAGACGCGTTGTGCGCGACGGCGACGTAGTAGTGATCGGCGGCGGCTACGCGGGAGTACGGCTGGCGAAGCGACTGGACTCGGTGGCGCGGGTCACGCTGGTGGACCGCAAGGAGGTCTTCTTCCACCGTATCGCCTCACTGCGCGCCGGAGTTCGCCCGGAGTGGTCGGTGACCCCCTTCATCCCGTACGACCGACTGCTGCGCAACGGCCGGGTGGTCGTGGGCAAGGCGGTCCGTATCGACACCACCGAGCGCCAGGTCGTCCTGGCGACGGGGGAGAGGCTGCCGTACGACGTGGTGGTGATCGCCACCGGCGCCGACTACCCCGAACCTGCCCGCTTCACAGGCACCACCCCCGACGAGGCGGTCAAGTCCTTCGCCGGGCACCAGCAGAAGATCGCCGCGGCCGGGCATGTCCTCGTCGTCGGCGGCGGCCCCTCCGGCGTCGAACTCGCCGCCGAGGTACGGCTGGCCCGGCCGGACGCCCGGGTCACGCTCGCCCACTCCGGGCCGGCGTTGCTGCACTCCACGGGCGTCGAACGGGCCGGGCGCAGGGCCCGGGCCTGGCTGGAGTCCCACGACGTGGAGGTACGGCTCGACTCGTTCATGTCGCCCGGCAACGACTTCGGCACCTACCGCGACGCACACGGCACCGTCATCGAGGCCGACCTCTCCTTCTGGGCGACGGGCACCACGCCCAACACTCTCTGGCTGCGCCTGGGCGGACACGGCGACTGGCTGAACCCGGCCGGGCACGTCAGGGTCGACCGCACCCTGCGGGTCGAGGGCCGGCTGGACGTGTTCGCCGTCGGCGATGTGAACGACGCCACCGAACTCAAGATCACCCCCGCCGCGCTGGGCCAGGCAGACCTCGCCGCCTGGAACATCCGCACCTACCTGAACAGTTCCGGCAGGCACCGCAGGGAACCCCGCCTGTACCGGGCGATCCACCGCACCCCGCTCATCGTGCCCTTCGGCCCGGCCGACGGGCTGACCCTGCTGCCCGTGCCGGGCGGCGAGAGCGCGGTCCTCGGCGGCCGCACCTCGGTGCTGGCCAAGGCGAAGACGCTCATGACCCCGTACATGAGGCGCCAACTCGGCTACACCGCTGCCTGAGACACAGTCCCGGCCCTCCCGCGTCCAGGGGGCGGACGGGTGCTTGTCTAGGGTGCGGGCATGACCTCGCAGACGTACCTCTCCGAACTGTTCTCGCTCAGCGACCGCGTCGCCGTGGTGACCGGCGGCAGTTCCGGCATCGGCCGCGCCATCGCCGCGGCCCTCGCGCGGGCCGGGGCGAGCGTGGTGGTCGTGGCACGCAGGGAGGCTGAGCTGGCCGCGACGGTCGACGAGCTGACGGCCGAGGGCTGCCGGACGGCCTGGGTGAGCGCCGACCTGGGCAGCCGCGACGGCGTGCGCGCGGCGGCCGAGAAGGCGGCCGGGGCGTTCGGGGAGCCCGACATCCTCGTCAACAGCGCCGGGATCAATCTGCGGCCGCCGATGGGGGAGTTGGGCGAGGACGTGTGGGACACCACGATGGCGGTGAACCTGGAGGCGCCCTTCCTGCTGGGGCAGCGCTTCGGCCCCGGCATGGCGGAACGGGGCTTCGGACGGATCATCCACGTCACCTCTCAGCAGGCGCACCGGGCGTTCGTGCAGAGCGGGGCCTACGGGGTGTCCAAGGGGGCGCTGGAGTCCCTGGCGCGTTCCCAGGCCGAGGCATGGTCGCCGTACGGCGTCACCTGCAACACGCTCGTGCCGGGCTTTGTGATGACCCCGCTCAACGAGCGGCTGTCGTCCGACCCGGAGAAGGTGGCGGCGCTGGCCGCGCGCACCATGGTCGGGCGCAACGGTCTGGCCGACGACTTCGCTGGTGCGGCGGTGTTCCTGGCGAGCCGCGCCTCCGCCTATGTCACCGGACAGGCCGTCTTCGTCGACGGCGGACTGTCCGTCCACTGATCACGGCACCGTTCACACGAGTTCGGTGAGGAAGTCGATGAGCGCCTCGTTCACCTCGCGGGGACGCTCCTGCTGCGTCCAGTGGCCGCAGCCCGCCAACTTGACCGGCTTGCGGCGCAGGCCGGGCATGAGATCCGGCAGGGCCGCGATGAGCTCGGGCGTGCCGGGGAAGGCCGGGACCAGGTCGCGGTCGCCGTACACGTACAGGGCGGGCGAGCTGACGACGGCGCCGTGCCAGGGGGCGGTCAGTTCCCAGTTGCGATCGAGATTGCGGTACCAGTTCAGCGCCCCGGTGAAGCCCCGGGAGAAGCTCTCGGTGAGGGCGTCGAGGTCCTCCTCGGTGAACCACTCCGGCAGGGTCTCGGGGTCCGCCATGGTCGCCAGCCAGCCCTGGCCGGGTTCGATCAACGGCTGGGCGCCCGAGCCGGCGCCGGGCGCGTCGCCGGAAGCCGTGTAGAAGATCTTCCGCAGGGCCGTGCGGGTGTCCTGCGCCAACTCGGCGTCCGCGACACCGGGTCGGCTGAAGTAGTTCCAGTAGAAGCGGCCGTCGAACCGCTCGTCCATGACGGCCAGCGGCGGCCGGGAACTGCGGAACGGTGGCGGCACGCTCAGCCCGGCCACGCCGCGCACGACGTCCGGCCGCAGCAGCGCGGTGTGCCAGGCGACCGGGGCGCCCCAGTCGTGCCCCACGACGAACGCCTGCTCCTCGCTGAGCGCATGGATCAGCCCGACGACGTCGCCCACCAGGTGGAGGATGCTGTAGGCGCCCACCTCGGCGGGGTGGTCGCTGCGCCCGTATCCGCGCTGGTCGGGGGCGACCACGCGGAAGCCCGCGTCGGCCAGCGGGCCGAACTGGTGACGCCAGGAGTGCCAGGACTCGGGGAAACCGTGCAGCAGCACGACCAGGGGGCCTTCGCCCTCCTGTGCCACATGCAGCCGAATGCCGTTCACGTCAACCGTCCGATGCTCAGCCATGGGCACGAGCCTACGTTCCTCGTGATCTTCGACCGGCTGATATAGTCAACAATGCGAGTAAGAGATTAATCACCTAGGTCGATCGGCAGTCGTGCCGTGTCAACGGAAGGCGGTGGGTCCGTGGCCGGCAGTGGATATCTGCGGTACGTCGCAGTCGGTGACAGCCAGACCGAAGGCGTCGGCGACGGCGACGACGTCCAGGGTCTGCGCGGGTGGGCGGACCGGCTCGCCGAGCAGATCGCGCGGGAGAGCCCGGGCCTGCTGTACGCCAACCTCGCCGTGCGCGGGCGGCTGGCCGGGCAGGTGCGTGCCGAACAGCTGGTGCCCGCCCTGGAGTTGCGGCCCGATCTCGCCACGGTCGTCGCGGGCCTCAACGACGTGCTGCGGCCCCGGTTCGACGCGGACGAGGTCGCCGGTCATCTGGAGGCCATGTTCGCCGCGCTCACCGCACAGGGCGCCCGCGTCGCGACGGTCGCCTTCCCCGACCCCGGCCGGCTCGCCCCCTCGGCCCGGCCGCTCGCACCCCGCGTCCTCGCCCTCAACGACCGCATCCGGGAGGCGGCCCGACGGCACGGCGTCGCCATGGTCGACTCATGGCCCTACCCGGCGGTGGCCGATCCCCGGATGTGGAGCGCCGACCGGCTGCACTCGAGCCCGCTCGGCCATGCCCGCATCGCGGCCGCCGTTGCCCACGCTCTCGACCTGCCGGGCAGCGACGACAGCTGGACGCGACCGCTGCCTCCCGAAGCGGTGGCCCGCACGGGCCTGCGGGCCGTCGGGGCCGAACTGCGCTGGGCCGGCGCCTTCTTGGGGCCCTGGATCGTACGGCGGGTGCGGGGTCGCTCCTCCGGCGACGGCCGCCAGGCCAAAAGGCCCGCGCTCCTCCCGGTGACCGCATTTGCCGACGACCCCTCCTGAGCCGTGGCGGGATTGAGCCCGACTCGCGCCGTCAGGCGCCCGACACCGCCGTAGTAGTCGTCCTATTGACTAATCAACACGGTGTTAAATTGGGGCAATGGCTCTGCGCAACGCGGTGATGGCCGCGCTTCTGGAGGGTGAGGCGTCCGGGTACGACCTCGCGAAGGGCTTCGAGGCCTCCGTCGCCAACTTCTGGATGGCCACTCCGCAGCAGCTCTACCGCGAGCTGGAGCGCATGGAGAGCGAGGGGCTCGTCTCCGCCCGGGTCGTCCAGCAGGAGCGCCGGCCCAACAAGCGGCTCTTCTCGCTCACCGAGGCCGGCCTGGAGGTCCTGCGCGACTACGTCGGCGAGGCCCCGGCCAAGCCGCCGGCCCTGCGGGACGAGCTGATGGTCAAGGTCCAGTGCGTAGACATCGGTGACGCCGGGGACTTCGAGGCCGTACGGGCCTCGGTGGCCGAGCGCTTCGAGCGGGCCACCGCCAAGCTCGCCCGCTACCGGCGCATGCAGGAACGCATGCTCGACGGCCGCACCGAGGACGAGTACCTCGCCACCGCCGAGCGCATCGGCCCCTACCTCACCCTGCAGGGCGGCATCGCCCTCGAGCGGGCCAACCTGCAGTGGAGCGAGACGGCCCTGAAGAGACTCGAACAGCGCGCCGCGGCACTCGCCGAACCGTCCGGCGACTGACCCGGCCGGTGCGCTACCTGCACGGCTTCTGCAGGCCGGCGACGGTGTGCGGGCGGGGATGGCGCACCACGGCCCACACCGTCTTGCCGTGGCGCCCCCGAGGCCGTACACCCCAGGTCTGGGCGAGCTGGTCGACGAGGTGCAGGCCGCGCCCCTTCTCGTCGTCACCGGTGGGCACGTCGTGCAGGACCGGCTGCGCCGGACTCTCGTCGGAGACGGCTATGAAGCACGAGCCGTCCGCGCGCGCCGTCACCGCCAACTCGAACTCGCGCTCCAGGATGGGCCCGTGACGCACGACGTTCGCCGCCAGCTCGGACGCCAGCAGAACGACCCTCTCCGTCATCTCGTCGTTCGATGCATGCCCCCAGCTGGCCAGATGCTGCCGTACCCGGTACCGGGCGAAGCCGACCGAAGCCGGATGACGGGGAAGCCGGAACGCCTCACGTCTCAGCACACGCATCCCTCCCGAATGACATGGAAAAGATCTCGATACTCGAATAAGCGCACAGTGACAGATGAATGTCACTGTGCACATGAGGGGCGGTTGAATCTGGCCATATCTGGCCGAGTGGCGCCTACTGCCTGCTGCGTAGCCGGTCTGGTCAGAGGGGCACCGTGCCAAAATGGACGCCATTGCGCCTGCTCAGGCCACCCGCCCACGCACCGCCGAGGTTGAACCGTGACCAAATCCGCCGCCCGTGTACCGCTGCGCCGCAACTCGCGGTCCAACAGGGCGCGCATCCTGGCCACGGCCCGCAGGGAGCTCGGCCGCAACCCGGACATCACTCTGGAAGAACTCGCGCGCGCCGCAGGTGTCGTACGGCGCACCCTCTTCGGTCACTTCCCCGGCCGCCCGGCGCTCCTGGAGGCGCTCGCCGAAGAGGCGTCCGAGACGTTCAAGGGGGTGCTGGTGGACGCGGTGCGCCCCGCGGAGCCGGCCGACCGGGCGCTGGCGTACTTCGCGCTCCGCATCTGGCCGGTGGGCGACCGCTACCGGATGCTGCTGGGCCTCGCCCGGCGGGACCTGGGTGCGGAGCGGGTGACCGAGGTCCTCGCCCCGGCCCGCGAGGCGGTCACGGCCATCCTGGAGCGCGGACAGCGGGACGGCGTCTTCCACTCCCATCTGCCGCCCGCCGTGCTGAGCGCCGGACTGGAGGCGATGACGGTCGCGCTGCTGGAGGACGTCAACACCGGGGCGCTGGAGGACGACGGGACCCGTACGGCCGTCGCCACGCTGATCGCGGCCGGTGTGCCGGAGAAGCGGGCGAGCGCGGTGGTCGAGGAGGTCGCGGCGATCGTGCCGCGCGAGGAGCCGGCCGCTGACGTGTGAGCCGCGGACCGGTCGCCGTGGTGGTGGGGGAGCGCAGGTGGATGCGGTTGCCGGCGGCCGCCGAGACCGTGACCTCGTCGCCGAAGGGCAGCTGGACCTTGGCGCCGATGCGGCCGGGGGCCGGCTCCCTGGGACACCTCCAGGCCGAGGGCGTTGGAGAGATCCGGGCAGGACAGGAAGGCGGTCGCCGCGGCCGAGCGGGCCCGCGCCTCGCTGTCGTCGCCGGACTTCGTGAGTCCGTGCAGATCGAGGTCGAGCCGGGAGACGGGCAGCGGGCGGTCGGAGCCGTCGGCCGGCAGGGCGTATGCGGTGATGTCCCCGTGCCGCAGCGTCCCGGAGGCCGGCTGGGTCAGCACGGGGCAGCCGTGGACGTCGACCTCCGGCCGTTCGGGTGTGCCCATGCCCTGCTGGAAAGGCGTCGCCGTGCGCGACTCCGCGGGGGCCGCCGCGACCCGGTCGACCGCCAGGGTAGGAGGATCAGCGCGGCCAGGGGGGCGGCGGGGACGGTTCGAAGGACGCGTCCGTGACCTCGTCCTCGTAACCGTATTCGGGCTGGTACATGCGGTCTCCTTCAGCGGGGTCGGTGTGCCTGCCCGGTGTTGTGCAGGCGGTGAACCGTGGTGGCCGCGGCATCGCTGCCGACTCCCGCGGCGATCAGGGCCGCGGTGGCGGCCAGGGTGCCGTCGTCGGTCCAGGTCCCGGCGTTGACGCGGTCCAGGAGTGCGAGCAGCAGCGCTTCGAGGGCTCTGCCGAGCGGGGCCGGCGGAACGCGGGTGTGGAAGACGCCCTGTTGCTGACCGAGGGCGAGGATCGCGGTGACCGTGGCGCGGGCGGGGGAGAGGACCTCGTCGACCCGGCCGGGACCGAGGTCCTGGCGGGCGAGGCCGATGAGGACGCGGTAGCGGTCGCCGACCGGCCACAGCGTGAGGACGAGGCGGGCGAGCGCGGTCGCGGCGTCGGCGCCCGGAGCGCCGGTGGTGGCGACGGCGCGGCGTATCGCCTCCGCGGCGTCCGCGGCGATCCCCTCCACCAGCGCGGACCGGCCGGCGAAGTGGACGTACACGGTGCGCCGTGCGACCCCGGCCGCCTCGGCCATGTCGGCGAGGGTGCTGTCCGGGCTGCGGGCCAGCTCCTGCAGGGCCGCTTCCAGGATGCGGGTGCGGGTGGAGCGTGCCGCAGGGCGGCGGGGCGCGGGCGGGGCGGATCGGGCGGTCACATCGGTACCTCGGTCGGAAGCGGGGCGGCTGGAAGGGATCCCTGAAATATTTGCACACCGGCGGGCAATAAACTAGTCTGCACATCGATGGGCAATTAACTCGTCCCGCTAGGAGCCCCCCATGCCCTTCCTTGCCAACACACCCGTCGAGAAGATGACCGGGCCGTACGCACGACGCTGGTGGGCCCTGCTCGTCCTGTGTCTGAGCCTGCTGATCGTCGTCATGGCGAACACCTCGCTGATCGTGGCCGCGCCCGACATGACCAAGGACCTCGGCCTGAGCAGCAGCGACCTGCAGTGGGTCATCGACGGCTACACCGTCCCGTACGCCGCGCTGATGCTGGTCCTGGGTTCGATCGGCGACAAGTACAGCCGCCGCGGCGCGCTCCTCGCCGGCCTGGTGATCTTCGCCGGTGGTTCGGTGATGGGCAGTCAGGCCGACCAGACCGCTCTGGTCATCACGGCCCGCGCGATCATGGGCGTCGGCGCCGCCGTGGTCATGCCGGCCACGCTGTCACTCCTCGTCGCGATCTTCCCCAGGCGCGAGCGCGCCAAGGCCATCACGGCCTGGACCGCCACCTCCGGCCTCGCGATCGCCGTCGGCCCCCTGGTCGCCGGCTACCTGCTGGGGGACCACGCCTGGGGCTCGACCTTCCTGATCAACGTCCCCATCGCGGTCGTCGCCGTCATCGGTGCGCTGGTGCTGGTTCCACCCTCCAAGGCGGAGAAGATGGGCCGGATCGACTACGTCGGCGGTCTGCTCTCCATCGTCTCGGTCGGCAGCCTGGTCTACGCGACCATCGAGGGCCCGCACTTCGGCTGGGGTGCCGGCCCGATCACCGCGGCCGTGGTCGCCGGCGTCGGCCTGCTGGCCTTCGTCGCCTGGGAGCTGCGCCACCCGCACCCCATGCTGAACGTCCGCAAGTTCCGGCTGCGCCCCTTCAGCGGCTCCATGCTGGCGGTGCTGTTCTTCTTCTTCGGCACGTTCGGCGCGATCTACTACGCCACCCAGTTCCTGCAGTTCGTCCTCGGCTACGACGCCCTGGAGACCGGCGTACGGCTGCTGCCGCTGGCCGGTGCCGTCTTCCTCGGCGCCGCGATCACCGGCCGGCTGACCCCGAAGCTGGGCATGAAGCCGATGGCGACGGCCGGCATGGTGATCGGCACCGTGGGCGTCTTCCTGCTCACGCAGGTCGACAAGAGCTCCACCTACACCGACTTCGTGCCGACGATGCTGCTGCTCGGCTTCGCGATCGGCCTGAGCGTCTCCCCGGCCACCGACACCATCATGGGCTCCTTCCCGGAGAGCGAGCTGGGCGTCGGCGGCGGCGCCAACGACACCGCCCTGGAACTCGGCGGCTCCCTGGGCATCGCGATCCTCGGCTCACTGCTCGGCACCGCCTACCGCGACAAGCTGACCGGCCTGATCGGCGGTCACCTCCCGGCAGCGGCACTGGACACCGCCAAGGACTCGGTGGGCGGCGGCCTCGCGGTCGCCGAGCAGGTCGCGAAGAACCCCACCGGCGGGCCCCAGCAGGCGCAGGCCCTGGTCGATGCCGTGCACGAGTCCTTCGCCCACGGAGTCGCCCAGACCAGCCTGGTCGGCGGGATCATCATGGCCGCCGGGACGATGATCGTCCTCGCGGTGCTGCCCGGCCGCCGCAGCACCGGCAAGTACCGGACGGAAGAGCCGGTGCCGGCAGAGGAGCGGGCGCTCACCCACTCCCTGTAAGAGGCCCCGCCCGGCCCCTCAGCCGAGGTCGGGCAGCGGGCGCCGGACGACCTCGCGGGCGTCGTCCGGCGGCAACGCCGGTCTGGGCGGGGGAGTTGGGCGCACCGCATCTGGGCGTGGCGCTCGCGGCCCATGACACCGAAGGCTTCCCCGTGGTGGATCGGGTCGGCGAGCTGGTCGTCACCCGCCCCATGCCCCCTATGCCGCTGTCCTTCTGGAACGCCCCCGACGGCAGCCGCTACCACGACGCCTATTTCTCGGCGTTCCCGGTGTATGGCGGCACTGCGACTGGATCACCGCCACCGGTCGCGGCTCGGTGATCGTCCACGGCCGCTCCGGCTCCTATTGGGTGCCGTTCACCGTGGTCCTCGCGGCCGGGGCGGTCCTCGATGACGCCCTGCGGACGAGCGTCCGGGACGCGATCCGCATCGGCACGTACCCGACGAGATCCTCCAGGTCCCGGCCCGCCGCACACCCGCACTGGCAAGAACCCCGAGGTCCCGGTCAAGCGTCTGTGCCAGGGCGTCTCCATCGAGCAGGTGGTCAATCCGGCCGCCGTGGACGCGCCCGACCTCGTCCACCTACTACGCCCGTCTGGGCGAGGAGCGCCGCAAGAACCGGATGTAGTTGAAACTTCAAACGGCGATCCGATAGGGTGTACCCATGCCCACCACGCCGCGCTGGCTCAACGCCGACGAACGACGAGCCTGGCTGGCCTACGTCGACTTCTCCACGCTGCTCGCCGACTATCTCAACCGCCAGCTGAGGCGCGACGCGGGCATGACGCATGCCGACTACAGCCTGCTCGCCTATCTCTCCTCGACGCCCGACGGCGTCCTCGGCATGTCCGAACTCGCCCAGCGGCTCAAGATCACCCGCAGTCGGCTCACCCATGCGGTGAACCGGCTGCGGGAGGTCGGCCTCGTCGACCGCCGCGAGGACCCCGCCGACGGCCGCGGCCAGCTCGCCGTGCTCACCGACGAGGGCCGCGCCCTGCTGGAACGGGCCGCCCCGGGCCATGTCGACGCCGTGCGCCGGGCCGTGTTCGACGCCCTCACCCCGGAACAGGTACGGCAGTTCGCGGAGATCGGCGAGGCCATCAGCGACGCCCTGCACCGCGTGGAGAACACCGAGACCGATCCGGCCGTACTGCCGTGGCGGCGCAGGTAGGACTCAGCGCCGCAGGCCGCTGCGGCCCGGCTCCGGGCGGTGCACGACCCGCGGGCGGTGACCGAGCTCCTCGGAGCGGCCCAGCAGGTCGGACAGGTACCAGATGATGTTGGCGTCGGCACGGCCGTGGCGAGAGGAGGGGAGGGGGAACGGCCGCAGCCTGCTGAGTGTGGAGGACGGGCACCGATGTCAGTGGCTCGTCGTACGCTCCGGCAGGTGACACGCCACCGTATCGAGCCACGCACCCTCGAAGCCGCGCTCCACGATGTCCGGCAGGCCATGGCCGTACACGACAACGCCCTGGAGTGGCTGCTGCGCCCCGACGCGGCACTGAACCCACCGCTTGCCGCCGAGGTGTGGGCCTTCGACAGCACTCTGACGCAGGTCCTGCTGGTGCGCCACCCTTGGCGGGGATGGGTGCCGCCCGGTGGCAAGGTGGAGCCCGGCGAGACTCCTCGCGAGGCGGCGCGCCGGGAGTTGTTCGAGGAGACCGGCGTCCGGGCCGAACTTCATCCGGTGCCTGCGGCTGTCACGGTGCGCTCCTATCACGCCGACTGGGCTGCCACCTTCGGGGTGACATTCATCCAAGTCGTCGACGGAGGAACGGAGTTGACGCCTGAGGAGGGACAGCCGGCGGACTGGCTGTCGCTGGACGAGGCGTGGCAAGGCTGGTTTCCCGAGGACCGACTGCGGATGAAGCGGTGCGCGCAGTGGCTCGGCGAACGCGGCCGGCGAGTGCGGGGATCTTGATGGCATAGGTTGGCCGCATGAAGCAGGGGGAACAGCCCGCGACGCCGACCACGTCCTCGGGCGAAGGAATACGAGGGCGGCATGCCGCCCGGCGCAGGTCAGCGACGACGGGCGGATCGGCCCGGTCGTCGGTGCTGATGGCGGTGGCCACCGTCGTGTCCCGCGCCACGGGGCTGATACGGCAGGTGCTGCAGGCCGCGGCGCTGGGCGTGAGCGGGCTGGCGGACACGTACAACACCGCGAACACGGTGCCCACCAGCCTGTACACGCTGCTGATCGGCGGCGCGCTGAACGCCGTCCTGGTGCCCCAGCTGGTACGGGCGCGCGCCACCCATGCGGACGGCGGCCGCGCCTACGAGCAGCGCCTGGTGACCCTCGTGGTGTGCGTGCTCGGCGCGGGCACCGCGCTCGCCGTGTGGGCCACACCGCAGATCGTCGGCGTCTACATCCAGGACACCCCCGACCATCACGAGGCCTTTCAACTCACGGTGACGTTCGGCCGGTTCCTGCTGCCGCAGATCTTCTTCTACGGAATGTTCGGCATCTACGGCCAAGTCCTCAACGCCCGCGAGAAGTTCGGCGCGATGATGTGGACCCCGGTCCTCAACAACGTCGTACTGATCGGCATGTTCGGCGCCTACCTCGGCCTGATGACCGTCCCGGAACGGGTCGAGGACATCACCGCGACCCAGGTGCGGCTGCTGGGCATCGGGACCACCGCCGGCATCGCCGTGCAGGCCCTGGCGCTGATCCCGTTCGCGCGGGCCGCCGGATTCCGCTTCCGCCCCCGGTTCGACTGGCGCGGCACCGGCCTGGGCTCCGGGATCCACGCGGCGAAGTGGACGCTGCTGTTCGTCCTGGCCAACCAGGTCTCCCTGGCGGTGATCACCAACTACGCCAATGCCGCCGACGGACAAGATCGGCACGCCGGCGTGGGCTACACCAACTACATGTACGCGCAGACCATCTGGATGCTGCCCCAGTCCATCGTCACGGTGTCCCTGGTGACCGCGCTGCTGCCGCGAATGAGCAGGGCCGCCGCCGAGGGCCGTGTCGGGGACCTGCGTGCGGACCTGTCGCGGGCGCTGCGCGTCAGCGGCGTCGTCATCGTGCCCACCGCCTTCCTCTTCCTCGCGCTGGGCCCCCAGATCGCCACGCTGATGTTCGCCCACGGCGCGTCCCACCCCACCGCCGCACAGCCGGGCGGACAGATGCTGCAGGCCTTCGCTCTGGGCCTGATCCCGTTCTCCGCGCAGTACCTCATACTGCGCGGCTTCTACGCCTTCGAGGACACCCGCACCCCGTTCTTCATGGCCGTGTGGATCTCCGCGGTGAACATCGTCCTGGCCACCGCCTGCCATGTGCTGCTGCCCGTCCGCTGGGCCGTGATCGGCATGGCCGGCGCCTACGCCTTCTCCTACCTCGTCGGCCTCGCGCTCACGGCACGGCTGCTGCGCCGCAGGACCGGCGGCCGCCTGGACGACGGCGCCCTGCGCCGCACCTACCTCAAACTGCTGACCGCCGCGGCCCTGGCCGCGTCCATCGGCTGGGGCGCGGCACACGCCTGCGCCACCCTCCTGGGCAGCGGCACCTGGGCCACGCCGGGCACCCTCGCCGCGGGAACGCTCGCACTGGCCCTGGCGTTTCTCGCCCTGGCCCGTCTCCTGAAGATCGAAGAGCTGCGCAGCCTGCCCGGGCTGCGGTGACGCCCGCCAAGCGAAGGCCGATGGCCGGTTTGCCTCCTGCGCTGCGGGCTACGCGGGCGGGAGCACTACTCGCCGATGCAGGACCTGGGAGCTGCCATGACCCGGAAGATCCGCGATGTGATGTCACCCGGCGCGGCCGCCGTCGAGCCCATGACCACAGTGGCGCGCGCGGCCCGTCTGATGCGGGAGCAGGACGTCGGCGACGTGCTGGTGGCCTACGACTGCGACCTGTTCGGTGTGCTCACCGACCGGGACATCGTGGTCCGGGCCCTCGCCGCGGGCCGCGACCCCGCCTTCACGACCGTCGGCTCGGTGTGCACGCCGCCGCCCGTGGTGACCCTGACGCCGGACGACACGACCGACCGCGCCATAGAGCTGATGCGCACGTACGCCGTCCGCCGCCTCCCGGTCGTCGAACGCGGCGGCTGCCCCGTCGGCATCGTCAGCATCGGCGACCTCGCCGACACCGAGGACCCGCACACCGCCCTGACGGACATCAGCAGGGCGGCCCCGAACCGTTGACGTCAGTACTCTTCGCGCCCCTCGACACCCCACTCAACTCACCCACCGGCGGCCTTTGCCCGGCGTCGACGGCCCGGTCGCCCGGCCGGCCCCGGCCTGCACGGCGGCATGACCACGATGCCACCGTGGAGCCGGATCGCGCGGTCCCGGGCAGCCGCCCCGTGGGCATCAGGTCCGCGTCTGCGGTCCAGGTCGGGAGCGTCCAGAAGTCCGGCGCCCACACGATGACCGGCCCGCCCGTCTCGCTGCGGCAGCCGTACGCGGGATGCGAGGTGTGCGCCACCGGCAGGTACCGCAGCCGTGGCTTGCCCGACTGCTCGGATGATTGACGCCGTGGCGGAGTGCCGAGCGGAGTTCCGGCTGCTTCGTCGGTGACGGTGGTTCGGCGGCCGCCGTCGAAGGCGGTGCGGTGGCCGCAGCAGCTTCAGCAGCAGCCCGGCGGGCGTGTCATCCGCCCACGCCCGGCAGGGTCAGCCGCAGCCTTCGGTTCACGGGCCGGCCCGGGGCCGCTGCGTCAGCGTAAGCGTGCCGTCGGGATCCAAGGTCACGTGTACGGCGTCGCTGATGCCGTTCAGGGTGGCGCGCAGCCAGCCGCGGTCCGCGTCCGATGGGGGGTCGAGCCGCATGCGGCGGGCCTGCAGGGGCAGCATGCGCAGGCCGGTCAGGCGCCCCGTGTCCGCCGTAACCCTGACGAGGTAGGCGATCCGCAGGTCGGCGCGGTACTCCTCCCAGCCGCCGATGCCCTCGTAGTCGTCGATGAAGTCTCCGCAGCCGTACAGGATCAGCCGGTCGCGGTACACCTCGATCCGGCGGGGGTGGTGCGAGGAGTGGCCGTGGACCACGTCGACGCCGCCGTCGACCAGGGCGCGGGCGAAGCGGACGTGTTCCCGGGGCACCCGGTAGCCCCAGTTCGAGCCCCAGTGCACGGAGACGACCACGACGTCGCCCGCACGCTTTTCCTCCCGCACCCGCCGAACCACCTCCGCGGCCGCGGCCGCCGACACCTCGGGCAGACAGGCGATCCCGGACCGGCCGGAGGTGGCCGCCCAACCGGGCGGAACACCGCTGGAACGTGCCCCGAGGGCGAAAACCAGAATCCGGCCCCCGCCGCCCGGGACCGGCACCACGGCGGGCGCGTACGCCTCCTCGGCGTTGCGTCCGGCGCCCACCGCCCGCAGGCCTGCGTGGGCGAGCGCGTCCAGGGTCTCCGCCAGTCCCTCGCGGCCGAAGTCCAGGACGTGATTGTTGGCGAGGACGCAGACGTCCGGGGCGGCAACGGTGAGGGCGGGCAGGTTGGCCGGGTGCATGCGGTAGTGGATCAGCTTGTCCGGAGCGAAAGCGTCGCTGCACGTCACGCACGTCTCCAGGTTCACGATCCGGACGTCAGGGGCGGCCTGTTCCAGCAGGCGCAGCGCCTCGCCCCACGGCCAGGAGGGGGCGACCGGGGCGGGGATCGGACCGTTCACCGACTCCGCCAACCGGACATAGGAGCGGGCGTCCTCGACGTAGCCCTCCCGCAGTTCCGGATCGCCGGGATGCGCCAGGATCTGGTCGACACCGCGCCCGAGCATCACATCCCCGCACAGGAACAGCGTCACCGTGCCGCCGCCCATGCCCCCCACGACAGTGGCGGCCACACGGACGGGGCGAGAGTGAGCCGGTGCACTTCGGGTAGGTGCAACGACGACCAGGGAACGCACCGCACCGCGGGAGAATCCCATGAGCGTCACCCTCGTTCACCCACGCCCCAAGTTCGCTCCGGCGGGCCTCACCGAGCCGCCGCCGTCCGGCTTCCTCCACATCGCCGCCGCGGTGGAGCCCCCGGGCGGGATCGGCAGGCCCGGCCACAGCCGCGGCAAGACGCACCTGCTCGATCTGCTGCGGGCCGAGGCCGAGGACCTGGCCAGCCTGGGCGAGGTGAAACGGGCCCACGTGTACCGGGCCGCCGCCGTGGCACCGACCGTCGGCCTGCACCCCTCGGACTCCGTGCACCCGGCCCGCTACGACGTCGTCGTACTCGTCGAGACCAGGACACCGCAGGACATCGACCAGGTGCAGGAGAGCGCCGCCTACCGTCACCTGCGCCGACGGCTGGAGCAGACCGCCGGCGACGTCCATGTGATGGCGGCCCGCTGCGCCAAGTGCGTCGCCGACGTGGGCCGCAGCCAGGAAGGCCTCTTCCAGTTCAGCTATTTCGTCGGTGACGATCCCGAACTCATCGCAGAACTGTGGGAGCACCTCGCGGGCTGGTACGCCGCCGAGACCGGCCTCGACAACTCGCTGCTGCTGCAGCCTCTGGACGGCACGACCTCCGACTACTGCTTCGTCGGTCACGCGCACTGGAACCTGGGCCTGGCGGCCGTCGCCCTGCGCCAGTTCACCAAGCCGAGCTTCTACCGCTTCCTGCAGCCCACGCTGAAGGAGAACCGTACGACCGTGATGCCGGTGCTGTACCACCTCGTACGGCTGCGGGACCGGTGACGCACCTCAGGCCCGCTGGTCCGGTCCCGTCATGTCGTCGAGGCGGGTCGTCTCACCGGCATGGCGCGTGCGCACCCTGCGGTGGCGGCGATGGTTCGGCCGGTGCGAGACGCCGCTCACCGCGGTGGCCAGCGCCAGGCAGAAGATGAGCGCCAGCGCGAGGCCGGAGCTGAAGACGGCCAGCGTGTTCATGGTGGCGATGTGGTGATCGAGCACCGAGACGGTGTAGTCGGGGCCCCCGGACAGGTTGCCGGCGATCGCCAGGGCGGTGAAGGCGCCGGTCGCCCCGAGGAGAAGCAGTCCGATGAGCAGCATCCGAGTCATCTCCTCGAAAGAGGTACTTCACCGGTACGGGTACCCGTGACCCTGCAGGCCATACAGGTCCCGCCGGGCCGGCCACGAGGAAGAAGATGATGGCGATGATCTCCCAGCTGATCTCCGTTCCCGCCGACGGCGTGGCCCTTCCGGGCGATCTGGTCCTGCCCGACTCGGTCCGCGCGGTCGTGGTGTTCGCGCACGGCAGTGGCAGCTCCCGGCACAGCCCCCGCAACCGCGCGGTCGCCGCCGAACTGCGCACCGCCCAACTGGGCACCGCACTGATGGATCTGCTCACCGAGGAGGAGGACCGCCGGGACGCCTCCACGGCCGAGTACCGCTTCGACATCCCCCTCCTGGGCCGCCGCGTCGTCGCCGTCGTCGACTGGCTGGAGACACAACCCGACACCGCGAAGCTGCCGGTCGTCCTGTTCGGTGCCAGCACCGGGGCGGCGGCGGCCCTGGTGGCCGCCGCCGAGCGGCCACGACGGACCCTCACCGTCGTGTCGCGGGGCGGGCGACCCGACCTGGCCGGCGATGTGCTGCCCGGCGTACGGGCCCCTGTGCTCCTGATCGTCGGCGGCCGCGACCCGGAAGTGCTGCGGCTGAACCAGGCGGCGTCCCGGGAGGTGAGCGGTCCGCACTCGCTGCGCATCGTGCCCGGCGCCACGCACCTCTTCGAGGAGCCCGGGGCGCTGGAGCAGGTCGCGGAGATGGCGCGGAACTGGTGCGAGGACCGTCTCAAGATCGCAGGCGAGGCAGCGGCGGAGCAGTGACGGCCGGAAGCCGCGCGCGTCCTGCGCCGTGGCCCCTGGGGCTGTGCGCGGACGACGGCCAGTTCTTTCAGGGCCGCGACAGCCGCTGACGCTGCTCCTCAGCGGCCTCGGCACCGTGCCTGCCATCGCCACGCACCCCGCCCGCTGGTCATCCAGGCCGACTCCCCCGGGGGGACGAAGGGACAGTCGGGGCGCGTGCTTCGACAGGCGTGTGCGGGGTACGCGGGAACCGGACCGAGGGGGCCGTCCGCTCGCGGGAAGGAGTGGCGACCGCGATGCAGTTCCATGACCGAACGGAGGCCGGGAGGGAACTGGCCGAGCGGCTGCGGATCCAGCAGGAGAAGGGCGTCCTGCCGCATCCCGTCGTCCTGGCCCTCCCGCGCGGCGGCGTCGCCGTGGCCCGGGAGGTGGCGCGGGCGCTGGATGCCCCCCTGGACGTCCTCGTCGTACGGAAGATCGGCGCCCCCTTCCAGGAGGAGCTCGGCGTCGGCGCGATCGTCGGCGACGACGATCCCCTCCTCGACGAGGACGCCCTCGTACAACTGGGCCTGACCAAGGCCATGCTGGCCCCGGTGGTGGAACGTGAACGCAAGGAACTCCACCGCCGCGAACGCCTCTACCGTCAGGGCCGACCCGGCCCCGATCTGACGGACCGCACCGCCATCGTCGTCGACGACGGGCTGGCCACCGGATCTACGGCCCGTGCCGCGCTGCGATACGTAAGGCGTCAGGCCCCCGAGCGGGTCGTGCTGGCCGTGCCGGTCGGCTCGCCGCACGCGGCGGACCAGATGCGCGCCGAGGCCGACGAGGTGCTCTGTCTGCACCGGCCGGCGTCCTTCATGGCCGTGGGCCTGTGCTACGAGAGGTTCGAGCAGCTGACGGACGAGGACGTGCTGCGGGCCCTGCACACGGCGGCCGGCTGAACCCGCTTCGTACGCGGGTGTCGACGCACGGACGGAAGAGGCCGGCCCGACACCAACGGCGTCGGGCCGGGCTCTCCGTTTGCGGACGTCAGTCCGTGCCGGACTCCATCGCGGCGCGGTCCAGCAGCGCGTCCTCATCGGAGACCTCGCCGCGGGAGGCGATGGCCTCCGCGCCGCCCTCCGGCAGCTCCGGCATGGTGCCGATCAGGCCGGTCGCGGCGGCCTGGGAGGCGCCGATGGTGGGGCTGCCGGTGCCGATCAGGCCGAGGCCGACGTACTGCTCCAGCTTGGCGCGGGAGTCGGCGATGTCCAGGTTGCGCATGGTGAGCTGGCCGATCCGGTCCACCGGGCCGAACGCCGAGTCCTCGGTGCGCTCCATCGACAGCTTGTCCGGGTGGTAGCTGAAGGCCGGGCCCGTGGTGTCGAGGACCGAGTAGTCCTCACCGCGGCGCAGCCGCAGCGTCACCTCGCCGGTGACGGCCGCGCCGACCCAGCGCTGCAGCGACTCGCGGATCATCAGCGCCTGCGGGTCCAGCCAGCGGCCCTCGTACATCAGGCGGCCGAGGCGACGGCCCTCGTTGTGGTACTGGGCGAGGGTGTCCTCGTTGTGGATCGCGTTGACAAGACGCTCGTAGGCGGCGTGCAGCAGGGCCATGCCGGGCGCCTCGTAGATGCCGCGGCTCTTGGCCTCGATGATCCGGTTCTCGATCTGGTCGGACATGCCCAGGCCGTGCCGGCCGCCGATGGCGTTGGCCTCCATGACCAGGTCGACGGGGCAGGCGAACTCCTTGCCGTTGATCGTCACCGGGCGGCCCTGGTCGAAGCCGATCGTCACGTCCTCGGTGACGATCTCCACCTCGGGGTCCCAGAACCGCACGCCCATGATCGGCTCGACGGTCTCGACGCCCGTGTCCAGGTGCTCCAGCGTCTTGGCCTCGTGGGTGGCGCCCCAGATGTTGGCGTCGGTGGAGTACGCCTTCTCGGTGCTGTCCCGGTAGGGCAGGCCGTGGGCGACCAGCCACTCCGACATTTCCTTGCGGCCGCCGAGCTCGGTCACGAAGTTGGCGTCGAGCCAGGGCTTGTAGATCCGCAGGTGCGGATTGGCGAGCAGGCCGTAGCGGTAGAACCGCTCGATGTCGTTGCCCTTGAAGGTCGAGCCGTCGCCCCAGATCTGGACGTTGTCCTCGAGCATCGCCCGCACCAGGAGGGTGCCGGTGACGGCGCGGCCCAGCGGGGTGGTGTTGAAGTAGGCACGCCCGCCCGAGCGGATGTGGAACGCCCCGCAGGTGAGCGCCGCCAGGCCCTCCTCGACCAGCGCCGCACGGCAGTCGACGAGACGCGCGATCTCGGCACCGTACGTCTTCGCACGGCCGGGCACCGAGGCGATGTCGGGCTCGTCGTACTGGCCGATGTCGGCGGTGTAGGTGCACGGGACGGCACCCTTGTCGCGCATCCACGCGACCGCGACGGAGGTGTCGAGGCCGCCCGAGAAGGCGATGCCGACGCGCTCGCCGGCGGGCAGGGAGGTGAGGACCTTGGACATAGGAAGAGTATGCATGATCTCGCATGATCATGCAAAGCCTTGCCTGGAGAGCGTGATGGGCTGCTTCCCGTGCCCTTCGATTCCTGTAGGTTCCTGCCCCGGAGAGCCGCCCCTCAGGCACCATGATCGTGTGACATACGCGGTGACTGTGGACGTGGACCTCCCCAAGGGCGCCCCGGAGCTCGACGTTCTTCAGCGGGAGGGCGTCGGCTTCCTGCTGCGCAAGGGGCTCGATTCGATCGCGGCCATCGAGGGGCCCGACGGAATGGAAGTCGACCTGGTGGACGACGTCATCGCCGTCCATCCTGCCGGGGTCCTGCTGAAGCTCTTCGTCGACGCACCGGCTCTGGAGTTCGCCGAGGACGCCGCCCGCGAGGTGGTCGCAGAGCTGCTGGAGCGCAGTGAACCCCTCGCCGACTGGGAGATCACCCGCTGCGGGGTGGAACTGCACCCCGACCTGCTGCAGGAGAGTCTGGACGCGGCCGACGGCCCGGACGCACCGCCCGCGGATCCCGCCGAACGCGCGCGCCGGCACGCGGCGGCAGAGCCCGCCACCGGGCCCGGGCGTCTCGACCGCGACGAGGTCGACGCCATGCGCAGCACACTCCGTGCACTCGCACCCGCCCTGCGCGCCTTCCCGCTCGAGGCCTTCGGCCACCACGAGGACCAGGAGGAGCGGACCGTCAGCCAAGAGGCGGCGGAGATCGCGGCCGGTGCCGTCGTGTACGCCATCGATCTGCTGGTCGACGAACTCTTCACGGACCTGGCCGGGCTGGAGGAGGACGGGCCCACCGTCGCGGAGACCGACGCGCCGTTCATGGTCCTCGACGATCTGCCCCCGCAGTTCGCCCTGCAGTACACGGTCCTGTTCGTCCGCCGCCTGACCGTCACCGCGGTGACCATGACCGGCCGCCTCACCCAGCCGCACTTCGGCGGGCCCAGCTGCGTGGCCGAGGAACTGCTGCTGAAGTTCCTGCTCGCCCAGGCCGAGGTGACGGCCGACCTCTACGAGTTGCTCAGCGACGAGGTCGAAACCGCCCTGCAGGTCTTCGCCGACGGCGTGTTCGAGGACGTGGACCACGACTGGCTGTACGCCCCGACCGCGGACGGCATCACCAAGGGCACCGTGCAGGACTGGTTCATCCCCTTCGGTGACGAGAGGTACGTCCACCCCTACGCCGCCAATGACGACGGCGACGATGAGGAGGCTCTGGACTGATCAGCCCTGGGCCGGCTCGTGACGGTCCTACTGTGGTCTCCGTGGACATCGGCTTCCCTTCCGACGGTGATGGCGACGGGCCGGGCGCGGCTGCGGCCGGGATCACCGGGCGTACCGTGCGCGGCGAGCGCCGGTTGTCCGCGTCCCTGGCCGAAGTCGGCCTCGACGGCGGGCAGTCGGTGATGGTCAAGTGCAGTGACGATCCGGGGGCGATGCAGGCCGAGGCGGCGGGGCTGCGCTGGCTGGCCGACGCCGGCACGGTCCGCGTTCCGGACGTCCACGGGCACGACCGGCGCTGGCTGGTGACCGACGTGGTCGCGCAGGGCCCGCCGACGGCCCGGGCGGCGGTGCGGTTCGGGCGCGGGCTGGCCGCCCTGCACGCCGCGGGCGCCCCCGCGTTCGGCGCGCCACCGCCCGGCGGTCCGGTGGACGCGTACATCGGGCTGGCTCCGATGCGCAACGTCCCCGGCGCCGACTGGCCCCGCTGGTACGCCGAGCACCGCGTGCTGCCCTACCTGCGCGAGGCCGTCGACCGGGGCACCATCCGCCCTGCGGAGACGGCCGTGATCGAGCGCGTCTGCGAACGGCTGCCGGAACTGGCCGGGCCCGCCGAGCCGCCCGCCCGGCTGCACGGCGACCTGTGGAACGGCAACGTGCTGTGGGGAGCCGACGGGCACGCCTGGCTGATCGACCCGGCCGCACACGGCGGCCACCGGGAGACCGACCTGGCGATGCTGCACCTGTTCGGCTGCCCGCACCTGGAGCACGTACTCGACGGCTATCAGCAGACGGCCTCGTTGGCCGACGGGTGGGCGGACCGGGTGGCGCTGCATCAGCTCTTCCCGCTACTGGTGCATGCCGTGCTGTTCGGCCGCGGATACGCCGAACAGGCCCTCGCGGCAGCACGAAGGGCCCTCGCGTGACGAGACGCGAGAGCCCTTGCGCGAAGTGAGCGGCGAGGAAAGCGAGGGGACCGGCGTCAGATAGGTGTTTTGAGAAGGCGCTCGGGAGCCGGCGGCGTATCTCCGCGTCGAGGGCGGCGATCAGCCGCTTGCGCTGCGTCGGCGCCACCGGCGGCCGGGTGCCGGCGGTGACCCAGGCGCGGCCGCGCCGGTTGACGAACACGCGGCGCTCGCCGGTCTCCGTGGCCCGGTTGTGCAGCGCCCGCCCGCTTCACGTGTCCCACGACTTGTGGGTGTTCCGTGTGGAAGCGGCTCGTAGATCTTTCGCGGAACGCGCCTGACGTGCACAGTCGGGATCCGCCATCGAGGCGAGTGCCGCGCGCTTGGAGGACCGCTGATGGGAGCCCACGAACACCCGCAGCCGCAGGACACCGATACCGCTCCGGACGGCATCGGGCGCAGACGCTTCCTGGGGTACGTCCTGGCTGCCTCGACGCTCACCGTCGCCGCCGAGCTCGGCGAGGCCGTCCTCGCGCCCGCCCTGGCCGCAGCGGTCGTCCCCTCCGCGCCCGGACCGGCCGAGCTCTACGACCTCAACGACATGCTCACCCATGCCGCCCTGCCCACCGCGAACCTGATCACCATCCGGGTCGACACCGACGGCACCGCCTCCTTCGCCCTGCCCCGGGCCGAGGTCGGGCAGGGCATCACCACCTCCAGCGCGATGCTGGTCGCCGAGGAACTGGACCTGCCGCTGGACAAGGTCCGCGTCACCCTCGCCGACGCCCGCCCCGAGTTGCTGTTCAACCAGCTCACCGGCGGATCCAACACCACCATCTCCACCTTCACCCCGATCCGGGTCGCGGCCGCAGTCGCCCGCGGCCGGCTTCTGGAGGCAGCAGCCCTTGAACTGGGCGAGTCCGCCGGCACCCTCACCGCGAAGCTCGGCGTCATCACCTCCTCCGTGACCGGCAAGAGCCTCACCTACGGCGAACTCGCTGCGAAAGCCGCCGCAGTGACGACCAGCCAGGTGCCGGTCACGCTGAAGAAGCCGTCCGAGTTCAAGGTCATCGGAACCGCGCAGCGACGCGTCGACGCGCTGGAAGCGGTCACCGGCCGCAAGAAGTTCGCGATGGACGTGCAGGTGCCGGGCGCGCTGCCGGCCATGGTGTGCCGGCCGCCCACGATCAACGGCACGGTCCGCACGGTGGAGAACCTCGACGAGGTGCGGGCCATGCCCGGCATCACCGACGTCGTACGGATCTCCACCGGCGTCGCCGTCCGCGGCCGCACCTTCGGGCAGTGCATCGACGCCGTGCGCGCCCTGAGGGTCACCTGGGGCCCCGGCACCGTGGACGACGCCTCCGACGACACCATCCGCGACGAACTGCGGCGGGCCGAACTCCCGCTGCCCGCCGTCGACCTGCTCACCAAGTCGGTCGACGCCCGCTTCACCTTCCACTTCGCCAGCAACAGCGCCCTGGAGACCAACTGCGCCGTCGCCGACGTACGCGAGGACTCGGCCGAGATCTGGGCCAGCCTGAAGTCCCCGATCACCGCCCAGGAACAGATCGCGCTCACCCTCGGACTGCCGGCGAGCGCCGTCAAGGTGCATGTCACCCAGGGCGGCGGCTCCTTCGGACGCAAGCTCTTCCACGACGGAGCCGCCGAGGCCGCCGAGATCTCCAAGGCGACGGGCAAGCCGGTGCGGCTGATGTGGCACCGCACCGACGACTTCCGCCATGGCCGCACCCACCCCATGTCCACCTCACGGGTGCGCGCCACCTACGCGCTGGGCCAGGTCCTCACCTACGACCAGCGCCACACCTCCGTGGCCACCGACTTCGGCCACGGTGTCGGTGAGATCATCACCTCCGAAGCGGCCCGCCTGCCCGTCGGTGACCTCACCTTCTCCGAGACGATCTTCACGCTCACCCAGCAGACCCCGTACAACTTCGGCGTCGTCACCCAGTTCCTCAGCGAGACCGACAAGGGCTTCCACACCGGCTCCATGCGCAACATCTACTCGCCCAATGTGCGGTGCGCGCAGGAGCTGATCGTGGACGAGCTGGCGAAGCGGATGGGCAAGGATCCGTATCAGTTCCGCCGTACGTTCCTGAAGGACGAGCGGGCCCGGGCCGTCCTCGACAAGGCCGCCGAGGTGGGTGGTTGGGGACGCGGCATGCCGGCCGGCACGGCCCAGGGCATCGCCCTGCACCCCGAGTACCACGCCCATGTCGCCGTCCTCGCCGAGATCGACTGCCGTCCGCAGACCACCGGCCGAAAGGTCCCCGACGCCTACACCGGGCCACGGGTCACCAAGGTCGTCTGCGCGGTCGACACAGGCCTGGCGGTCAACCCGCGCGGCCTTGAGGCCCAGATGATGGGCGGCATCATGGACGGCATCGCGATCACCCTCAGCTCCGGACTGCACCTCGACAACGGGCACTTCCTGGAAGGCAGTTGGGACAACTACTTCTACACCCGGCAGTGGAACACCCCGCCGGAGCTGGAGATCGTCGTCATGCCGCCGACCACCGGCAGGCCCGGCGGCGCCGGCGAGCTGGCCGTCGCGGGCGCGATGGCGGCCGTGGCCTGCGCATACGGGCGCGCGACCGGCACCATGCCGACCACCTTCCCGATCAACCACGACGGCCCTCTCGGCTTCGAGCCGCTGCCCACCACCCCGCCGATCCCGGCGTCCCCCACCGACGGCCTGAGCCGCGCCTACTAGGAGCCCAGGAGGTTCTTCGTGCCCGAACACACCTTCATCCTCAACGGCAAACCGGTGACCGTGGACATCGAGGGCGACGTACGGCTGCTGTGGGTGCTGCGGGACGTCCTGGGCGTCACCGGGCCGAAGTACGGCTGCGGGCTCGGCGTGTGCCAGGCCTGTACGAGCCACATCAACGGCAAGGCGTTCAACCCCTGCAGCGTCCCGGTGAAGGACCTCACCCCGACCGACGAGGTGACGACCATCGAGGGCCTGCCCGCCACCGTCGGCAGGGAACTCCACCCGATGCAGGAGGCCTGGCTGGAGTACGACGTCGCCCAGTGCGGCTACTGCCAGCCCGGCCAGATCATGACCGCGGTAGCCAAGGTCCGCCAGGCCCGCGAGGAGGGCCGTGACATCAGCGAGGCCGACCTCGACGAGATCCGCAACGTGTGCCGGTGCGGGACGTACCACCGGATCAGGGAGGCGATTGTGGCGGGCGCGAAGAGGTACTGAAACGTACGGGTGCCGGGCGCTGACCGCGCGCATCACCGAGGCCGCGCGCAACACCGTGCGCGACCCCGCCTCGAAGGCGCCGCGGACCAGCTGCCCGAGCACCCGGAAGTCCACGACTTCCGGAGGGCGGCGCCACCGTGGACAACGCCTGGCGCGCGGCCGCCCTCTTGCACGCCGTCCGTCATCCGACTCCGCCCCTTGCCGGCCCGCAGTGCCCTGCACGGCGTGGCGATCGTCTTCGCCTGCATGGACGTGGCGCAGCAGCTTGCCCGGGGCGGAGAACCAACGCACGGGGAAGTACTCCGGACCCGTCCACCCAGCCGTGCCGCGCCTGAACGAGCACCGGACGATCGCCTGGTCCAGGTCGACAAGGCGCACCCCCCGCCACACTCGTCATGCACGAAGACCTCGTGCGGCGGCAGCAGCGGGTCGGCTACCCGCGAGCGCATGGAACTCGTGCAGCGCCCACGGCAGGGGGTAGCCGAGGATCGCCTCCGCCTGCGCCAGTTCCGCCCCCGGCGTGCCGTCGTCCTCGGCCACCCCATTGCCCCAAGCGGCAGCGAGCTGCGGATGAATGTCCAGGCCTGCTCCCGGTCGGAAATTCCGCCGTCCAGAGCGCGGGCCACGCCTGCCGCTCATGCCACGAAATGCATCGGAGGCCCGAGCTGTCTCCCCTGCCGAAAATTGGTGACCCAGCCGACGCTGCGGACGGTTCAATGTGAGGATGAACGATGCTCTGTGGGGTCGGCTCCAGGCTGTGGACCGGCGGGACATAGACGAACTGGTTGCTGCTCGACGCCACATCCGGGCCATCGCGCTGATGCGTGAGCGCGCCGGCCTGCCGCGGCCGGATCTCCGTGACTGCGTTGACCTCCTGGAAGAACGTGCTCGGATCTTGCGGGGGTAGGCAGAGGCCTCATGGGTCGGTCATCGCGCTCCTGCGGCGGAGCCGCATATGGGTACAGCCACGTGCCCTTCCGGCCGCTGCTCAGCTGTGGCGTACGGCCTGGAGCAGGTGGTCGCGGACCAGGGTCACGTGTGGGTTGGCGGAGGCGCCGGGGCGTTGGACGAGGAAGGCGGTGTTGATGGGTGGGTCCTCCGGGTCGTGCAGCAACACCAGGGTCCCCGAGGCCAGTTCGGCGGTGCACAGGTAGCGGGGGAGGACCGTGAAGCCCGTACCGCCGACCACCGCTGCCTTGACCGCGTTCAGGTCGGGCATGGTGACCGCCGGCTGACGGACGAGGCGTCTGTCGAAGACATGACGCCAGTAGCGGCGCACGATCGGCAGGTCCTCGGCGTAGGCGACCAGCGGCACACCGTGCAGGGCGGCGGGCCCGGCGCCGGCGATTCCGGCCGGCCCGCCGATGCGCTCGGCCCAGACGGGGGCGGCGACCAGCACGAAGTCCTCGTCCCCGAGGGGCACTGCCGCCAGGGCCCGGCCGCGTGGCCGGAAGGTCGCGATCACCAGGTCGTGGCGGCCCGCCCGCAGATCGTCCAGGAGCGGCTCGGTCAGCCCCGGGGTGATGCGCAGCCGTACGCCTCGGTCCACCAGCGGCGCCAGGCCGGGCAGCACGGAACGGGTCAGGAACTCTTGCGGTCCCGCCAGGTGCACCGGCTCCGGCGCCTGGTCGTCGGCCGGTCCGGCCCGACCGGTGATCGTGGCGAGGGAATCCAGCGGCTGCACGATACGGGCGGCGAGCTCGTCCGCGTACGGAGCGGGGGAGACCCCGCGGGCCTGCCGCTGGAACAGTTCCCGGTCGAGTTGTCGCTCCAGCGCGCGCACCTGCGTCGTGACCGTGGGCTGCGACAGCCCGAGCAGACGTGCCGCAGCCGTGAAGGAGCCGGTGCGGTAGACGGCGAGGAAGGTGCGCAGCAGATTCAGGTCCAGTGCCGTCGCGCCGCCGACCTGCGCTCTCTCTTGCCGGTCATTGGTTTCCCTATTCCTCATATCGATGAGCCTATTGGATTCCAATGGCAGGCGGGGCTTACGGTTGGATCACCACCGCGCTGACGACCCCTCGGAGACAGAGCATGTCGAAGATCCTTTTCGTGATGACCGGCGTCGACCACTGGACGCTGGCCGACGGCACCCGCCACCCCACCGGCTTCTGGGCCGAGGAGGCCGTCGCCCCCTACGAGGCCTTCAAGGCCGCCGGTCATGAGATCGTCGTGGCCACTCCGGGCGGTGTCGTACCGACCGTGGACAAGGGCAGCCTCGCCGCCCAGTACAACGGCGGCCAGGAGAACGCCGACCGCGTCGCCGGGGTGCTCGCCGCTGCCACCGAGCTGCAGCATCCCATCAGCCTGCAGGACGTGAACCTCGACGAGTACGCCGCCGTGTACTACCCCGGCGGCCACGGCCCGATGGAGGACCTCGCCGTCGACGCCGACTCCGGCAAGCTGCTCACCCTCGCCCTGGAGTCCGGCAAGCCGCTCGGTGTCGTGTGCCACGGCCCGCCGCGCTGCTCGCCGCCGAACAGGACGGCGTCAACGCCTTCGCCGGGTACCGGGTGGCCGCCTTCACCAACGACGAGGAGACGCAGTCCGGCTTCGCCGACAAGGCCAAGTGGCTGCTGCAGGACCGACTGACCGAGGCCGGAGTGCAGGTCCAGGTCGGTGAGCCCTGGGCGCCGCACATCGTCGTGGACCGCAACCTCGTCACCGGCCAGAACCCGGCCTCCTCCGCCCCGCTCGCCGCGGAGCTGCTCAAGGCGCTGGGCTGAACCTGACCTCGGCGCCGGGGACACATGACCCCCGGGACTTCGGGTAGCCGCCCCGGCGGACCACTGGCGGGCACAGTGCCGTGTCCCGCTGTTCGACCCGGTGATTGGATCAACCGTGACCGACTACTCTTCCGACGGCTCCGCCCCCGCCGTACATCAGGCCCTGCGTGCCGTGGTCGGGGGCGATACGGACGAGGCCGACCTGAACACCCTGGCCGGCAGCGAGGTACTGGTGCCGGCCGGTTCCGCTGCCGCCCAGGAGCAGGATCCCTCGGCGGTGACGCTGCCCGTCTACGCGCAGGAGGACGGCACCGAACTGGTGCCTGTGTTCACCACCGAAACCCGCCTGCGGTCGGCGCTTCCGCAGGTTACCCAGCATCGCCGGATCGCGCTCGGCACGCTCGCCCACCGCTGGCCGTCCGAGACGCTGGCGCTCGTCATTGACGCCGGCACACCGGAGGAAGTGGCTCTGACGGCCGAGGGGGTCAGGCAACTGCTCGACCGCGGCGCCGCCTGACGCAGCACGCGGCGGATGAGCCTGCGGGCTGCGGACTTCGGCGGGGACCGCCGTCACCGCGCACCCTGCTCCGGCCGGCCCTTGCGATCTCCCTCGCCGTCAACGGTCCGATGCCTCACCGCGGCGAGTGCGACCGACACTCCCTGTCCGACTGATGGTGGGCGTTCCCTCGGGTACGGGAACGCCCACCCTCATGTCACCGCGACGTCAGCTTCCACAGGTGGTCGGCCGTGCCGTTGTCGTCCCACTGCAGGACCTGCGCCCCGGACGACGTACTCATGTTGTCCACGCCCAGCAGCAGACCGCTGTTGTAGCTGGCGATCTTGTAGTAGCCGTCACCGGACGGGATGAGCTGCCAGAGGTGGTCGGCGGTCCCGTTGTCACCCCAGATCAGGGCTTTGCCGCCGTCCGAGGTGCTCATGGAGTCGATGCCCAGCAGCAGTCCGCTCGCCTTGTTTGCGATCTTGTAGAGGCCGGAGCCGGCGGCCGTCAGCGTCCACGACTGGCTGCTGCCCGTGCTCGACGTGGCCTGGACGACCGAGGTGCCCTGCGCGGTCCCCGCACCCGAGGTGTCGAGGGCGAGAGCGCTGTTCTTGTTGGTGATCTGGTACGTCCCGGCCAGCGAGGTCGAGGTGCCGCTCGGGGTGATCACCAGGTGGTAGCCGTCGCTCGCATTCGTCGTCACGGGCACGGTGATCTGGCCGTTGCTCACGGTGTAGTCGGCGTCCGAGATGGTGATCGGGCCGGACACCGCCGTGGTTCGGCCCTTGGAGGGCGTGTACTCCAGCTTCGCGTGCACCGTGCCACCGAAGGCCGACAGCGAGCCGAGCCCCTTGACCGTGACCGCGCTGGAGCCTGCCCCGCCGCCGAAGATGACGCTCACCTGGTTGCCGGCGCTGTTGAGCGAGGCCGCGCCGTCGATGCCCGTCTGCGCCGGGGGAGTGGTGACCAGCATGTTCCCGGACATGTCCCCGTACCACTTGTAGAGCCAGTACGCGCCGTTCGGCGAGGCCCCGGTGTCGGTGAGGGTGTCGCCGAGGGTGCCGTAGTGGTTCCAGAAGGCCATCTCGGCATCGCGCACGCCCGCCCGCTCGAACTTGGCGGCGTAGCTGACCATCGGCCCGGGGACGCCGACCTGGCTGGGCGTGCCGTACTCCTCGATGGCGATCGGACGATGGCTGAGGCCGAGGCTCGTCTCCAGTGCCCGGTAGTCGGCCACGTGCGCGGCGATGTCCGCGCTGCTCTGGAGTTCGTGCCAGGCGATGATGTCGGGCACCGCCTTGTTCGCGATGGCGTCCTGGAGGAACGACTTCATCTTGCTGTCGGTGTACGTCGCGAAGCTGGGCCCCTGGATGGGGGTGCCGGTGTCCTTGGACCGGACCTCCTTGTAGGTCCTAGCCCAGCCGTCGTCGAAGGCGCCCGCCGCCGAGGTGTTCCAGGTGCCCTCGGGCTCGTTCCACAGCTCGTACGCGCTGATGTTGGTGGCGCCGGAGGACTTCACGGATGCGATCTGCTTGTCCACGGCGGACAGCCAGTCGCTCCAACTCACCCATTTGTAGGGGAAGTTCGGATACCAGTCCGGCATGCGTACGACGACCTTGGCGCCGGCCCGCGCCGCTTTGGACGCCACGACCAGCGCGTCGCCCGCGGGCTTGGGCTCGCCGTTGGGCAACTGGGAGCCGCCCGGCGCCATCTGGACGAAGGTGTTCGGCTTGAGCGCGGTGACCAGGCTGTCGGCGGGAGTGGTCGCGTCCGCGAGGCCGTAGAGGCTGCCGGTCGCCACATGGGTGACGGGGCGCAGCGTCTGGTCGGCGTTGACGACCAGTGTCGTCGAGGAGGTGGGGGCCGCCTGCGCGGGCGCGGCCATGGCGAGGGCGGCGCCGGTGAGGGCGATCGCGCCCACGGCGGCCGTCAGGCGTGCGGGGACAGGGGGTCTTGTGCGGCTCATGACACGGTTCTCCTCATGGAGGGGGATGGGGGGTGGGCAGGCCGGACGAAGCCGCCTGCGGTTCGGCTGCGCGCCCCGAAGGGGCGCGGGGCTGTTTCGATGTGCGGCTTCGCCGCGTGGGCGCGACCAGGCACGACGGCCCTGCAGACCGACGACACATCGCGGCCCCGCACCGCAGGCGCAGATCGGCACAGCCGGCGCGGCGCCTAGTCCTTCACGGCGCCCGCGGTCACACCCGCCGCCACATACCGCTGTGCGAGCACCAGCAGTACGGCAGCGGGAATGGACGCGACGACGGCGGTGGCCATGATCGCGTTCCACTCCTGGTTGTTGTTGCCGATGTACTTGTAGATGCCGAGGGTGATCGGCCTCAGGTCGCCGCCGCCGTCGAGGGTGTTGGCGAAGACGAAGTCGGACCAGGCCCACAGGAAGCTGAACAGCGAGACGGTGACCAGGGCGTTGCGGCTCACCGGCAGCACCACGGACCAGAAGGTGCGGAAGGTGCCCGCACCGTCGATACGGGAGGCGGCGATCAGCTCGCCGGGGATGCTCGACATGAACGCCGTGAAGATCATGACGCCGAACGGCACGGCGATGGTGGAGTCCGCGATGATCAGGCCCCACCAGGAGTTGAGCAGACCGAAGTCCAGGAAAATGCCGTAGAAGCCCATCGCCATGACGATCCCGGGAATCATCTGCGCGATCAGCAGCCCGAGGCCCAGCGCCCCGCCCCCGCGCGGACGGAGTTTCGCCAGCGAGTAGCCGGCCGGGGCGGCGAGCAACAGGGTGAGGGCGACCGTGCCCAGACCGATGAGCAGGCTGGTGCCGAGATACGGCAACTGGTCGTCCAGGACGGCTTTGTAGCCCTCGAAGGTGGGGTGCAGGGGCAGCAGGTCGGGCGGATCCTTGCGCATGTCCTGCTGCGGGGTGAGGGACACGTTCAGCATCCAGTACACCGGGAACAGCATCAGCGCGGTCAGCACGAGCCCGATGACGGTGTAACGGCGGGCAGGCTTACGCGATTTCATGCTTCCTGCCTCCTCTGGACGCGGATGTACAGCAGCCCGAAGACGAGCGCGATGAGGATGAGGATGTTGCCGACAGCCGCGCCGGGGCCGAACTTGGGCAGCAGCGTGCCGAATCCCAGCTGGTAGGACCAGGTCGCCAGGGTGGACGAGGCGTCACCCGGGCCGCCCTTGGTCATGATCCAGATCAGGTCGAACACCTTGAGCGTGTAGACGAGCCCCAGCAGCAGGGTGATCGCGGAGACCGGGCGCAGCAGCGGGAAGGTGATGCGGCGGAACTGCTGCCAGGCACTCGCGCCGTCCAGCGCCGCCGCCTCGTACAGGTCGGCGGGGATGTTCTGCAGGCCGCTGTAGAGGATGACCAGGTTGAACGGGATGCCGATCCAGATGTTCGCGAGGATCACCGACGACAGCGCCCAGTCCGGCGAGGTGAGCCAGCCGACCGGGCTCACGCCGAAGAAGTGCAGGAAGTAGTTCACCACCCCCGACTCGCTGTTGAACATCCACGACCACGTCGACGCCGACACGATCAGCGGCAGCAGCCAAGGGATCAGGAACAGGGCGCGCAGGGTGGGCGCGAGCCGGAAGTGCCGGTTGAAGAAGACGGAGAGGGCGAGCCCGATGACGTACTGGAAGGCGATCGACACGAAGGTGAAGATCATCGTGTGGCGTATCGCCGGGCCGAACGTCGGGTCGTCCAGGACTTTCTGGAAGTTGTCCCAGCCGGAGAACGGCGCATCCCCCGCCACGAACGACCGCACGGTGTAGTCGCGCAGGCTCAGGTCGAGGTTGCGGTAGAGCGGATAGAGGTAGAAGGCGGCGAGGTAGGCGAGGAGTGGGGTGACGAAGGCGAGCGCGGTCAGCCGGCTCCTGCGTCGGTGACGGCGGCGCAGGGACTCGGCGTCGGTGCCGTTCGCCCCCGCCGCGGCGGACGCTGCCCGCCGCGGACGGTCGACCCGGGCGATGGTCATGCCGTTCCTAGCCCTTCTGCGCGCTCGACTGGGCCGTGTCCAGGGCGTCCTGCGGGCTCTTGCTGCCCGACAGCGCCGCCTGGACGGCGGTCCACATCGGCTGGGAGATGGTCGGGTACTTGGTGCCCAGACCGCCGCTGGTACGGCCGCGGGCCGCGGCCACCGCCTCCACCCAGGGCTTCAGCTTCGGGTTCTGCTTCACCTGCTGGGCCTGCACGGCGGCCGTCGGCGCGACGTACTGCAGCGTCGTGTCGGTGGGCAGCAGGTTCGCGTCGCTGGTCAGACACGTGACGATCTTCTTGCTGGCGTCGTAGCGGCCGGTGTCCTTCTGCACGGGCACGGTCACGAACTCGCCGCCCGTCGGCACGGGCGCCGAACCGCCGTTCTGCCCGGGGATGTTGATGATCCCGTAGTCGAAGCCCGCCTTGGCCGCGTTGCCCAGCTGCCAGGTGCCGTTCTCGCCGAACGCGTAGTCGCCGGTGGCGAACTCCTGCCAGCTGGTGGTCTGGGTGTTCTGCAGGACGTCCTTGGGGGCGTACCCCGCGTCCACCCACTGCTTCCACAGGGAGAGAGCCGCAACTCCCTTGGCGGAGTTGAGCTTGGTCAGGTCGCCGCCCGTACCCCAGAACCACGGCAGGAACTGGAAGCTGCCCTCCTCCGTGTTGATCGCGGAGAACGTGATGCCCTTCTTCCCGGCCGACTTGACCTTCTTCAGGGCGGCCGTCAGGGAGTTCCAGTCCTTGATGGAGGCCGCGTCGACACCGGCGGCGGAAAGGACCTTCTTGTTGTAGTAGAGCGCGAGGGTGTTGGCGCCGATCGGCACACCGTAGGAGGCGTTGTCGATGGTGCCCGCGCCGATGATGTTCTTCTGGATCGGCTTCGTGTCCAGGCCGAGGTCGCTGGTCTTGTTGAGGATTCCGGCCTCCACCAGCGTGGAGACGACCGGGTTGTCCACCAGCATCACATCGGGCGCGTTGCCCTGCTGGGCGGCCAGCAGCGCCTTGTTGCCGAGGTCGGTGGTGTCGTACGCGGTGCGCTTGAGCTTCACCCCGGCCTTCGTCCCGCACCCGGTCACCAGCTTGCCCCAGGCCGAAGAGGCGTCGAACTGCGGGTACGGGTCCCAGAAGGTGTACGTCCCGCCGGCCTTGCCGGAGGAGGAGTCCGAGGAGCCGGAGCCGCCTGAGCAGGCGGTCAGGGAGGCGAGCGTGCCGACGGCGGCGAGCGCGGCGAGAAGAGTGCGGCGGGTGGGTATCACGGGGTGACCTCGTTGTCGTAGAGCGAAGTTGAGGGCGTGTCAGGAGGTGGGCAGCCAGACGCGCATGGCGCCGTCCTGCCGGTTGGCCCAGGCGTAGTAGGGGATCGCCGTGAGCTCGACGGAATCGCCGTCCGTGGGGGCTTCAGGGGTGCCTGCCGGCCGGTACGGCCACCAGCCCGCGTCGGGGATGTCGCGCCGCCGCCCGGCCGCCACGACCGTGGTGACCCCGCCGAGCAGGTCCGGGCGGTGCTTCACCGCGAGTGGGCGGGTGGTGTCGAGGACGATGTCGTCCAGGCCGCCGCCGGGGTGATCGACCTGCTCCAGGCAGTACACGAGCGGGCCGCGTTCGATCGCCGCGCAGCCGCGTACGGCGTCCACGCGCGGGTCGCCCGCTGTCAGGCGCGGCTCCAGGCCGAGTTCGAGGACGAGCTGGTCGCCGGGCGCCCAGGTGCGTTCGATGCGCAGCCAGCCCTCGGTGACCGGAGCGTCGGTCTGGTCGTACGTGACCTCGCCGCACCGCACCCGGAACTCGCGGCACCACTGCGGGATGCGCAGCGACAGCGTCCAGGGCCGGTCGGCCGGGGTGTCCTCGACGGTGAGGGCGATCGTGCCGTGCCAGGGGTAATTGGTCTCGGTGCGCACGGCGATCGGCCCGGCGCTGTAGCGGCCGGTGACGTACTGGTGGATCTGCAGGCCGTCGTCGTCTCCGGTGGCGAGGTAGTGCTCCAGGGAGGCCAGCAGGCGCATCACGTTGGGCGGGCAGCAGGCGCACTTGAACCAGTGGGTGCGGCGGGCCGACTGGTCCCCGCCGGGGTCGGTGTGGCCGTCGCGGACCTGCAGCGGATTGACGTACAGCCAGCGCTCGCCGTCCAGCGACACCCCGGCCAGGAAGCCGTTGTACAGGGTGCGCTCGATCAGGTCGGAGTAGCGGGCCCCGCCGGTGAGCAGGGCCATGCGCCAGCTCCACTGGACGGAGGCGATGGCGGCGCAGGTCTCGCAGTAGGCGCGCTCGTTGGGCAGTTCGTACGGGTCGCCGAAGTCCTCCTCGTCGTGGTGGGCGCCCAGTCCGCCGGTGATGTGGGTCTTGGTGGTGGTCATCGCCGCCCACAGCCGTTCGGCGGCGGCGCGCAGTTCCGCGTCCCCGGTCTCGGTCGCCAGGTCGGTCGCGGCGGCCAGCAGGTACAACTGCCGTACGGCGTGCCCCTCGACGTTGGTCGCCTCGCGCAGCGGGACCCGGTCCTGGCAGTAGGCCTCGCCGCCGAGCGCACCGTGGCCGAAGCGGTCGACGAAGTAGCCGGCGAGGTCCAGGTAGCGGCGTTCACCGGTCTCCCGGTACAGCTCCACCAGCGCGGTCTCGACCTCGGGGTGGCCGTCGATGCCGTCGATCTCCTTGCCGCTGCCCGGCGGACCGAAGACGGAGTCGACGTGGTCGGCGAACCTGCGGGCCACGTCGAGGAGTTCCCCGCGTCCGGTGGCCCGGTGATGGGCGACCGCCGCCTGGATGAGATGGCCCGCGCAGTACAGCTCGTGGCCCCAGCGCAGGTCCTGGTAGCGCTCGCCGCCCTTGACCAGCTGGAACCAGGTGTTGAGATAGCCGTCCGGCTGCTGGGCGGCGGCGACCAGGGAGACGATCCGGACGACGTCCGCCTCCAACTCGGTGGACGGGCCCTGGGCCAGCTGCCAGGCCGCCGCCTCCAGCCACTTGTAGACATCCGTGTCGACGAACGGGTACGCGCCCTGGAACTCGCCCTCGGCCGCGCCCGCCGCCAGCCGCAGGTTGTGCAGATTGCCCGCTGACTCCAGCAGGCCGGGGCCCTGCGGGATGGAGGTGTGTGCGTTGACCTGGCGGCGGGTGTGCCAGAAGCCGTCGGCCACTTCCGCGGCGGCGGGGCGCAGGACGGCACGGGCATCGGGGCCGAGGCGGACCGGGCCGGCGGGGGAGGGCTGGGTGGAGCGGGCGCGGGGCATGGCTCTCCGGGAGGTGAAGGGCGGGGCGGCCGGGGCAACAGCTGGGCAAGACGATGAGCAACCGTTTTCCTCGCCGAGCAGTAGAGTGGAGCGAGGGAATCGCGGTCAAGAGCTCTGCACGACTTTTCTCTCGTTGGTCAAGGACTGGTACTCCGTTCGACCGCCTGACACCATGGGACGCGCCCCGGTTGAGGATGAACGACCACTGATCGATGAATGATCGAGTACTGAGAAAAGGATTGCCCGTGACCGAAGCCGCTCCGCGATCCACCTTCACCGGCCGGGCGAAGCTCGCCGACGTCGCCGCCCTCGCCGGCGTCAGCGTCGGCACGGCATCCAAGGCGCTGAGCGGCAGCGGCCGGATGCGCCCGGAGACCCGGCAGCGGGTGCTGGACGCCGTGGAGACGCTCGGCTTCCGCCCCAACCAGCATGCGCAGAGCCTGCACACCGGGCGCAGTTGGACGGTCGGGCTGATGACGACGGACGGCATCGGTCGCTTCAGCACGCCCGTGCTGCTGGGCGCCGAGGACGCGCTCGGCGCAGGAAAGATCTCGGTGCTGCTCTGCGACACCCGGGGCGACACCATCCGCGAGCAGCACCACCTGCGCAACCTCATGGACCGCCGGGTCGACGGGATCATCGTCACCGGTCGGCGCACGGACCCGCGCCCGCCCCTGAGGGGCCTCGACGGCATCCCGGTCGTCTACGCGCTCTCCCCGTCCACCGACCCCTGCGACACTTCCGTGGTCTCGGACGACCGGGGCGGCGCTCACCTCGCCGTCGAGCACCTGCTCGCCACCGGTCGCACGAAAATCGCCCATGTCACCGGCCCTGAACACCACGCGGCCGCCCGCGACCGCGCCCGCCACGCCGTCGACCTGCTGGAGCGCTCCTCCCTCCAACTCGCCACCGGGCGCGTCCACTTCGGGGAGTGGAGCGAGACCTGGGGCCGCCGGGCCGCCGACGCCGTCCTGCGCACGGCCCCCGACACGGACGCCGTCTTCTGCGGCAACGACCTGATCGCACGAGGCGTCGCCGACGCACTGCGCGAACGCGGCGTGGACGTACCCGGCCAGATCGCCGTCGTCGGTTACGACAACTGGGACACCATGGCGCTGGCCTGCCGCCCGCCGCTGACCACGATCGACATGGACCTCACCGAGATCGGCCGCATCGCCGCCCTGAAACTGCTGGAGGCCATCGACTCCCAGGCGGCGCCCGGAGTACACACGGTGCCGTGCCGGCTGGTGGTGCGCGAGTCCACCTGACCGCCCCCACCGCGGTGTTGACGGGTACCCGCCGGGCTCCCCACGATGATCGGCATGCGTTTCCTACGGCGACTGCGCGGCGACCTCTCCTCAGGAGAGAACCTGGAGCTCTACGTCACGGCGCTGCTGTCCCTGACCCTCGCCGTCCTCGGCGTGCTCGACGTGGCCGGCGGCAAGGTCCTCGCCGCCGCCACCCTGGCGACGCTCGCCCTGCTGGCCGGGAGTCTGCTGGGCAGCCGGCGCCAGATCGCCGACCTGGCCGGGGAGGTACGGGCCGGCCGCTCCGGTGAGGTCTTCGCGGCGGACTTCTTCAGCAGGGACAAGCCCGAGGCCGTCGAACAGGTCCGCGCCGCACGGGACATCCGGATCGTCGGCATCACCCTCGCCCGCACCCTGCGCAACCTCATGGACGAACTGGAGCACCGCGCCACAGCCGGCGCAGTCATCAAGATCGCACTCATCGACCCCACGTCCACGGCACCCGCCGAGGCCGCCCGGCGCAGCACCATGGCTGACCGGCCCGAGATCTACGAGAACCGGTTGCGCCCCTCGATCGACCTGCTCAAGGAGCTTGTGGAGAGGCCGGGGGTGGACGGCAGGGTCGAGGTCAGGTTCCTGCCCTTCGTGCCCGCCCACGGGCTGATGCTCCTGGATCCGGGACGGTCGAACGGCATCATCCACGTCGACGTGTACTCCCACAGCTCCGCCAGCGGCGATGCCGTGTTCACGGTGAGGCCGGGGCGCGACGGCCACTGGTACGAGCACTTCCAGGCCGAATTCGAACGTGTGTGGGAATCGGCTCGCCCGGCCGGTGAAGGGGACGGCTTTCCTCATGCCGGGTGAGGGGTGCTGCGACGAGCTGTTCACTGGACGTTCAGGTGGGCGACCATTTGTTCGGTCTCCAGTGAGTAGGTTCCCTTTCATGGCGACTGCACAAGCGACTGACAACAATCCCGGCGAGCTGAAAGACGTCCCGGGCTGGTTTCCGCCGTTGGACCAGGTCCTGTTCACCTGGTTCCTCGAGCGTCAGGAAACCCGTGGTTTCCGGGGCGACCTGCTGGAACTCGGCGCCTACATGGGCAAGAGCGCGATCCTGCTCGGCCAACACCGCAAGGACGGCGAGGAGTTCACCGTCTGCGACCTCTTCGGCGGCGACGCCCCGGACGGAGCCAACCAGGCCGAGACGGCGAAGTCGTACTCCTCGCTCACCCGACAGGCCTTCGAGCGCAACTACCTCTCCTTCCACGACACCCTGCCCAGGGTGATCGAGGCCCCCACCTCCGTGATCTCGAAGGAAGTGGCCCCGGGCAGCTGCCGCTTCGTCCACATCGACGCCTCGCACCTGTACGAGCACGTCCACGACGACATCGGCGCGGCCCGCGACCTGCTCGTGCCCGATGGGATCGTCGTCCTTGACGACTTCCGCTCCGAGCACACCCCCGGTGTCTCGGTCGCCACCTGGGAGGCCGTGCTCAACCGCGGACTGCGCCCCATCTGTCTCAGCACCCAGAAGCTGTACGGCACCTGGGGTGATCCGCAGCCGGTGCAGGAGGAGCTGCTGGCGATGCTCAGGGACCGCACGGACGTCGGCCTGAGCGTCCAGGAGGCCGCGGGGCACTGTCTGGTCCGCACCCGCGCCCAGAAGGGGATGCAGCCGCCGCCCTTCCCGCGCTCCCGGTACTACACGGCCCCCGAGCAGCCCACATCCCCGGCGTCGGCCCCTGCCACCGCTACCGCCGCCACTACGGTCTCCGCGCGCCGTCGTCCCCGCTCCCGGGTCCGCCGCATCGGCGTGGACCTGCTGCCCCCGATCGTCACCCGGGCGATACGCAGGGCTCTCGCCCCTGGCGCCCAGGCGGCCCCGCGGCGTCCGTTCGCGCAGTAGTCCCGGATCCGGTCCGCGGCGAGCGGGTGGGTCTCCTCCTGCCCGCTCCGGTTCTGCCGGGCCCCCGCCGAGGAGGAGGTCCCCTAGGCCTTCCCGGCCAGGTTCTGCGTGCCGATCACGGAGATGAGATCCAGCTTCTCGGCGGCCTCGGTGCCCGGTTCGGCCGAGTAGACGAGGATGTGCAGGTCGTTCTCCTCCACCCGCAGGAGGTCGCAGTCCAGCGTGAGCACACCCACCTGCGGATGCTCGACGGTCTTGCGCGAGGCCGTCAGCCGGCCGACGACGCCCGCGTCCCAGAGCTCGGCGAACCGCTCGCTCACCGAACGCAACTCGGTTATGAGGCGCCGTAGTTGACGGTCGGCCGGATAGCGGGCGGCGGTCGTCCGCAGCTCCGAGACCATGCCGACCTGGAAGGCACTCCACTCCTCGGGGGTGTGCCGCACCCGGCTCGGAAACCCGAGGAAGTTGCGCCACACGCCGTTGCGTTCGAACCCGCGCAGGCCGGACGGGTCGCCCATCAGCGCCGCATACATCGGGTTGGCCAGCAGCAGCGTCATGGCCGCGTCGGAGACCGCGACAGGCGTGTCCACCAGCCGGTCAAGCAGCCGCTGGACGCTGGGCGTGATGAACCCGGGCACCACGTCGGGACCCGGCGGCACCAACTCCGCAAGACGGTAGAGATACGCGCGCTCGTCCCCGGACAGCCGCAGCGCCCGGGCCAGCGCCTCGACGACCTGCCCGGAGGGGTTGGCCGCCCGCCCCTGCTCGAGACGCGTGATGTAGTCGACAGAGATCCCTGCCAGCAGGGCCAGCTCCTCGCGCCGCAGACCGGCCGCCCGCCGGTGGCCGCCGGAGGGCAGCCCCGCCGCCTCAGGGGCGACCCGGTCGCGCCAGCGTCGTAGCGCCCGTCCGAGTTCCGTCGCCGTCATGCGCCCAGTGAACACCGCGAACCGCGCATGTGCCTGGTACTCCGAGTCCCAGGAAGCAGGGTCTCCTGGCTGATGGGGGTGGCCCGGCGCAGTCTGGACGCATGACGACAACACTGATCACCGGAGCCAACAAGGGCATCGGCCACGAAACCGCCCGCCAGCTCATCGCCGCAGGTCACACCGTGTACGTGGGGGCCCGCGACGCCGAGCGCGGACGCCGGGCCGCCGAGGAACTGGGCGCACGCTTCGTCCTGCTCGACGTCACCGACGACGCCACGGTCGAGGCCGCGGCCAAGACCATCGAGGCCGACGGCGGACTCGACGTACTGATCAACAATGCCGGGATCGAGACCCGCGGAGAGGGAAACAGGGTGCCCACCGCCGAGACCGTGACCGCCGACCAGATGCGCAACACCTTCGAGACGAATGTCTTCGGCGTCGTCCGCGTCACCCACGCCTTTCTGCCCCTGCTGCAGCGCTCGGCCGCGCCGGTCGTGGTCAACGTCAGCAGCGGCCTCGCCTCGCTGACCCACCTCTCCGACCCGGACCACCCCGCGCACTTCTACCCGGGCGTCGCCTACCCGACGTCCAAGACCGCGGTCAACATGCTCACCGTGCAGTTTGCGAAGGCATTCCCGAACATGCGGATCAACTCCGTCGAGCCCGGCTTCACCAAGACGGACCTCAACGGCAACACCGGCACCCAGACCGTCGAGCAGGCCGCCCGAATCATCGTGCGCATGGCGCAAGCCGCCCCCGACGGCCCGACCGGCGGCTTCTTCGACATCAACGGCCCGCTGCCGTGGTGAGGCGGTCCGCGCCTTGAGCTTGGTCTTTTTGGTGTGGGTCGGTTTCGTCCGAGGATGCCTCGGGCGGTTCTGATCGAGCGGGATTCCTGGTCGGGGGATCTTGGCCGGGTGGGTGCATGAAGGCAGGACTTCGTCTGCAGCACGAGGGTTGTGAAGCCGACTCGAGGGCGTCGGGGTGGGGTACGTCCGGCTCGCCAGGGTCCTGCTCGTCCTGCTTCAGCGACGTGCGGGCCCGGCCAGTCCGCTTTCGTAGGCCGCGATGACGAGTTGGGCCCGGTCCCTGGCTCCCAGCTTTGTCAGCAGATGGCTGACGTGGGTCTTGACCGTGCCAACGGTCAGATACAGCTCGGCTGCGATTTCGTTGTTGGACAGGCCACGTGCGATCAGCCCCAGCACGTCACGCTCGCGGCCGGTCACCCCGTCCAGGGCAATGGTGACCGGGCCGGGGTAGCCGGGGCGGCGGACGTAGGTCTCCATGAGCCTGCGGGTGACGCCGGGTGACAGCAGCGACTCCCCGTTGGCGATCACCCGCACGGCGTCGATCAGGCGTGCGGGTGGAGTGTCCTTGAGCAGGAAGCCCGCGGCACCTGCGCGGAGGGCTTCGAAGACGTACTCGTCCAGGTCGAAGGTGGTGAGCACCAGGACGTGGACGGGCACCGGAGGCGGGCCGCCGAACAGCGTGCGGATGGCCTCGATGCCATTGAGGCCGGGCATCCGGATGTCCATCAGGGCTACATCGGGGCGCAGTTCGCGGATCACCCTGACCGCCTCGGTGCCGTCGGCCGCCTCGCCGACGACCTGGAGATCGCTTTCCGACTCGAGCAGCACACGGAACCCGGCACGCACCAGCGTCTCGTCGTCCACCACGACGACCCGCACGGTCATGCGCCCTCCAGATCGGCGCCCACGGGGAACTGGGCTGTTCGCTCATCCGTGGCGTACGGCAGGCGGGCGGTGACGCGAAAGCCGTGCGGCGAGAGCGGCCCCGCGTGAACCTCGCCGCCGTAGAGGACGGCGCGTTCCTTCATGCCGGTCAGGCCGTGGCCCTCGGTGATCGGGGTGGACGTACGGCCGACTCCGCCATCGACGACCGTGAGAGCGACCTCGCTCGGCGTGTAGGCGACCGTCGCCCGGGCGTGGCTGGTGCGGGCATGCTTGACGACGTTGGTCAGTGCTTCCTGCACGATGCGGTAGGCGGCGCGGTCCAGACCTCGGGGCAGGGCGTGTGGGTGACCGCTGATCGTCAACTCGACCTGGACACCGGCCCGTCGGGTCTGTGCGAGGAGCGTGTTGAGGTCGTCGAGGCCGCCGGGCAGCCATTCGGCACCGTCATCATCGCGCAGGACGCCCAGCAGTGAACGCAGCTCTCCCAGGGCGTCCCTGCTCGTCCTCTCGATCGCGGCGAGGGACTTCGCTGCCTCTTCGGGACGGCTGCCGATGACGTGGTGGCCGACGCCCGCCTGGACCGCGACGATGCTCAGGCTGTGCGCGACGACGTCGTGCAGCTCCCGGGCTATGCGCATGCGTTCCTCGACGAGGAGGAGCTGTGCCCGCTCTTCGGACTGCTCGACCAGGCCTCGGGTGTAGGCGCGGCCCCGTCTGGTGGACCATCCGATCGCCCAGGCGGCGGCCTCGACGATGAGGACTTGGATCATCCCCGGCCACCCCCAGGAGTGCCCTGTTATGCCCTGCAGAGGGATCATCAAGGCGAGCTGTGCGGTACCTGCCGCCGCGCTCGCGTACGCCGCGACACGCGCGGGCCGGGTGACCGCCACCTTGTACACCAGCAAGGCAGTCGCCACGATCCCCGACAGGCCGACCGCGGCTTCGGAGGCCATCGTCACCGACGCCACCGCCAGTGCAGGCAGTGGCAGCAGCCGCCGGACGGCGACGGCCACGCCCAACGAGCACGTCAGCACGGCCTGCCATGCCGGCCAGCCCGTGCGATGCATGCCAAGCGTCCACCACAGGATGTTCCACGCCATCAGGACCAGGGCCAAAAGCACATCCAGCCCGATCAGCTGATTCGGCGTCAGCCCCTTGGCGGAGGACACCTCTTCATGCCTCACCATCATGCCTCGCACACATCCGACCCTAACCGGGAGGGTGATCATCCGCCTCTGTCCAGAGACAGAGATCAGCCGGTCTTTCGGTGGCCAGATCCGCGGGACGGGCACCCGCTGACAGGGTCGGCCACATGGATCTTTCCCGGACCCCCGCCCGCCGATGGCTTTCCCCTGTGCCCTGGGGCTTCGCCCTGCTCGCAGCCATGTCGTCCCTGACGTACGGCGGTGATCGCGCGGTGAACGCCTGGGCATCGACCAACCTGGCCAATATGGGAGATCATCCTGTGGAGGCGCTCATCACCTCCGCCTTCCTGTTCGGCCCCGACCCCTGGGCCTGTCTGCGCAGCATCGCGCTGACCGGGGCCATGCTGGCGTTTCTCGTCATCCGGTTCGGCAACTTGCGGGCAGTCGCGCTGGTCGCGGCCGGCCAAGTCCTCGGCACACTGGTGAGCGAAGGGCTGCTGGCAGCGCGGATCTCGGCGGGCCAAGCAGACCCGGCGCTGCGTACGACGCTGGACGTCGGCCCGTCCTACGTGATCGTCTCGGCCCTTGCCGCCGTGGTGGCAGCGGGGGCCCGGCAGTGGCACCGATGGACCGCGCTCGCCGCGCTCGTGGTGCGCGCACCGCACATCATGAGCGGCCTGACCGCGCTGGGGGTCACTCCCGTCGGCCACGTGACAGCACTGTCCACCGGCATGCTGCTGGCATGGGGTCTGCGGTCGTCCGACCTCCGCCACCGCTGCCTGCACCGACCGACGTTAGTCGTAGCGCCGCTTCAGACCGAGGGGCGCGATGGGGCGGTGGTTGCGCGCCGGGGCGGCATGGCGCCTCTGGCGGCGATGGTCACCGATGGGGGGAATGACAAGATCGATGTGCCGGGTCGGGCAAGGTCGGTGAGGAGCAGGAAATGAGCGCCGAGGGCCCGGAGGCGGCTTCCGGACGATCGGCCCGCGGTCAGTTCCCGGAGGTCCCCGAGGAGCGTCGGATCGCCCTGGAGCGGTTCCTCGCCCGGAGGCCCGAGCTCGTGCTTCATGGCGGCAACCTCCTGCGCCGGCCCGATATCACGCCGCTCGCTGTCGAGATATGCGCAACCTTGTGGTTGCGTATGCGGCCATGGATGTGCAACCGTTGGGTAGCGCATTCGGGCGAGATGAGGTTGCTGTGATTCCCGACTCCATCGAACGGACCATCGTGATCAACGCTTCCGTGGAACGGGTCTGGTCGGTGCTGACCGAACCGGCCTTCCTGGGAGAGTGGTTCGGCAACGGGGAACCCGTGAAGATCGACCTGCGGCCGGGCGGGCTGCTGCTGTTCGACCACGGTGTCCACGGTGTCATCCCCGCCCGTATCGAGACGGTCGAGCCGCCGCACACCTTCTCCTGGCGCTGGTCGCAGGGCGCCGCAGGAGAAGAACCGACGGACTCCAACGCCACCCTCGTCGAGTTCACCCTCGTCGCGGATGAGGTATCGGCAGGCACCCGGCTCACGATGACCGAGACCGGCTTCGCGCGCCTCGGACTGCCGGTCGACGAGGCGGCCGACCGCCACCGCGCGAACAGCCTGAACTGGCCCGGCAAGCTCGAGCGGCTGCGCACCCAGTGCGAGCACATCCGGGTATGACCGGCACGCGCGACGGCGATCCGGCCCCCGAGGGCGTCCTGCTGGCGCTGGCCGACCCGATCCGCCGGCAGATCCTCAGCGCCCTCGTCAGTGAAGGCGGCGCGACGTCCACCTCGCTCGCCGCGGCCCTCCCCGTCACCCGCCAGGCGGTGGCCAAGCATCTGGCCGTCCTGGACCGCGCGGGCCTGGTCCGCGGTCACCGAAGCGGACGGGAAGTCCGCTACGAAGCGCACCTGCAGCCCCTGGAGCGCACGACCCGCTGGCTGAACGCCCTGGCCGCCCAGTGGGACCGCCGGCTCGAAGCGATCAAGGACCTCGCGGAGCGGGAAGAACCGTCTTGAACGGGCGTACGCCAACGCGCCACCGTGTTGGAGCCGGCGGCCGCGGTGTTCGCCGTCCTGCGTGACCGCGCTGCTGGGCCCCCGCGCCGAACAGGACGCGCGCACCCGCCCTGCCGCCAGTGCTTGGGCCGGCAGGGTCCATCCGTCGTGACTGTGCGGTGTGGGCGCGGTGCCGATGGTCGCCGCGGCGGCGATGTCGGCCAGTTCGGTGCTGGTGGTCTGCAACAGCCTGCGGCTGCGCGGCTGGCAGGCCTCGCCCGCCCGGAGGCGTACCCGACGTACTTGCGGGGACGTCATTGACCGCTGCGTCGCAGCCGCACGCGGTACGAGTAGTGCTCGGGGAGGAAGTGGCTGACGGCCAGTTCGACGCCCTGGCCGGCGACCGTCTGGTAGACGCGATCGATGCGCAGTAGGGCGCGGCCCGGTTCACAGCCCAGGTGTTCGGCTATCTCCGGCGAGGCCTCGGCGACGGTGATGCTCTGCTCGGCCGCGGCGATCGGTTCGGGCAGCCGCTGGTCGAGCAGGCCGATGACGGTGAAGGCGTTCGGTGTGCCGGGCAGCGTCAACTCGTCGACGGACTCCAGCAGTCGGCCGACGGCGGGGGGCAGCCACACCGACGTATGGCAGAACGCGACGTCGTCGTGCAGCCGTAGAAAAGCCAGCTTGTGCACCCGGTCAGTGTTCAGGCCCAGCCGCCCGGCCGCGTCGACGTCGACCCGTCGGTGCAGAGGCGTGACGACGTCCATACGGGTGTCGATGGACAGCCCCATCAGGTCGTCCACCGAGCCGAACTGCCGCAGGTACTGCTCCTCGCGGGGCGTGGCGAACGTGCCGCGCCCCGGCACCCGGTAGACCAGTCCCTCGGCCACCAGGTCCTGGAACGCCCGGCGCACGGTCTGCCGGCTCACCCCGTAGGTCTCGGCAAGCTCCGCCTCGGTGGGCAGCCGGACGCCGTCCGGGTAGTCGTGTCGCAGGATCGCCGCCCGCAACTCCCTCCCGAGCCGCGAGTACGTGCTCTCCCGGTGCGGTTGCTCAGCCATCGAGACCGCCCCTTGCCACCAACTGCGCGGCGATCACGTTTCGTTGGATCTCGTTCGTTCCCTCGCCGACGATCATCAGGGGCGCGTCACGGAAGTACCGCTCCACGTCGAACTCCGTCGAGTAGCCGTAACCGCCGTGAATCCGTACCGCGTTGAGCGCGATCTCCATCGCCGTCTCCGACGCGAACAGCTTCGCCATGCCCGCCTCCATGTCGACCCGGCGCCCGGCATCGGCCTCCCGGGCCGCGTACAGCGTCAGTTGGCGGGCGGCCGTGAGCTTGGTCGCCATGTCGGCGAGGTAGTTGCCGATGGACTGGTGGCGCCAGATGGGTTTGCCGAAGGACTCCCGTTCCTGGGCGTAGCGCAGCGAGTCCTCCAGAGCTGCTCGCCCCACTCCCAGGGCCCGGGCGGCGACCTGCAGCCGTCCGGTCTCCAGCCCCTTCATCATCTGGGCGAAGCCGTGGCCCTCCTCGCAGCCCAGCAGGGCGTCGGCCGGTACGCGGTAGTCCTCGAAGGACAACTCGCAGCTCTCGACGCCCTTGTAGCCGAGTTTGGGCAGATCGCGGGAGACGACGAGGCCCGGTCCGTGCTCGGCGAGCAGGACCGAGATGCCCGCGTGGCGGGGGCTGGCGGCCGGGTCGGTCTTGCACAGCAGCGCGATCAGGGCGGCACGGCGGGAGTTGGTGATCCAGGTCTTCGCCCCGTTGACGACGTACTCCCCGCCTTCGCGGCGCGCGATCGTCGTCATCGCTTGGAGGTCCGAGCCGCCGCCCGGCTCGGTGAGCGCCATCGTGGCGCGCACCGCCCCGGTCGCCAGCCTCGGCAGATACCGCTGCTTCTGCTCCCGGCTGCCGTACAGCACGAGGAGTCTGGAGACGACGGTGTGCCCGCCCATCGCCCCGGCCAGGCTCATCCAGCCGCGCGCGAGTTCCTCGGTGACGAGTACGAAGCACGGTGTGGAGACCGGATTGCCGCCGTACTCCTCCGGGATGGCCAGGCCGTAGATGCCGAGTTCCTTCATGCGCCCGATGAGGTTCTCGGGGTAGGTGTCGGTGTGCTCCAGCTGCTGGACGACGGGCTTGACGTCCTTGTCGACGAACTCCCGCACCGTTCGGACGACGAGGCGTTCGTCGTCGGAGAGGATGTCCAGGACGCTCATGGGGCGCAACTCCACATCGTCAGGGGTCAGATGACTGCGTCGGCGCGCAGCGCCCGGATGCCGTCGGGGGAGAGGCCGAGGCCGGTGAGGATCGCGTCCGTGTGCTCGCCCACCGCCGGCACGGGATCCATGCGCGCGGGGATGCCCGCGAGGTCGGCAGGGGGGAGCAGGGCCTGCACCGTCGCGCCGGGTACGGCCACCTCGCGCCAGCGCTCGCGGGCGGCCAGCACCGGATGGCCCAGGAATGCGGCGACGTCGTTGACCCCGGCGCAGGCGATGCCGATCTCCTCCAGGTCCTTGAGGACCTCCTCGGCTTCGGAGCGGGCGCAGCGCTCGGCGACGATCGCGTTGATTTCGTCGCGGTGTGCCACGCGGTCGGAGCCCGTCGCGAACCGCGGATCATTCGTCAACGCCGGCTGCCCGAGGAAGTCCGCGCACAGGACGGCCCACTCGCGCTCGTTCTGGACGGAGAACAGCACCTGCTTGCCGTCGGCCGTCGTGAAGGCGCCGTACGGTGCGATGGTGGCGTGCTGGGTGCCGAGCCGGGCGGGCTGACTGCCGCCGTAGCGCGTGTAGTTCGCGGGCTGGCCCATCCATTCCGCCAACGCCTCGAACAGGGACACCTCCACCGGGTGCGTCCGGCCGGTGGTGGCCCGCGTGTACAGGGCGGTGAGGACGCCCGTGTAGGCATACATCCCGGCGGCGATGTCGGCGACGGAGATCCCGACACGAGCCGTCTCGTCCGCGGTTCCGGTGAGGGAGACCAGGCCGGTCTGGCACTGCACCAGCAGGTCGTACGACTTGCGGTCGGCCCACGGCCCGCTCGTGCCGTAACCGGAGATCGTGCACGGGATCAGCCGCGGGTAGCGGTCGCCGAGTGCGTCGACGCCGAGGCCCAGCCGGTCGGCGGCGCCGGGCGCGAGATTCTGTACGAACACGTCGGCGCCGTCGAGGAGTTGGTGCAGGATCTGCATGCCCCGCGGATCCTTCAGGTCCAACGTGAGGGATTCCTTGGAGCGGTTGAGCCAGACGAAATAGCTGGAGTGGCCGTGCACCGTCGTGTCGTAACGGCGTGCGAAGTCGCCCTCGCCCGGCCGCTCCACCTTGATGACCCGGGCGCCGAGATCGGCGAGCTGCCGGGTGGCGTAGGGAGCGGCCACGGCCTGCTCCAGGCTGACCACCGTGATGTCCGACAGGGGAAGCTGATGCACCGTCATGCCTCTTGGCTCTCGTGGGGATGTACGGGAAGTGTTTTCTCAGCAGTTCGGGCGCGCCCGTCCACGTCAGCCCGTCCAGCGGCGCCGATACGTCCGGACCGCGGACGGCGGCCGTGGCCCGCAACTCGGCCTCGGACAGTGGACGCCCGGGCGCACCCGGCGGCAGCGCGGCCTCGGTGCGCACCTCGCTGCCGTCGGCGAGGCCGACGTGCAGCGGGACCCGGCCGTCGAGGAGGGAGCTGGTCTCGCCCGGCAGCAGGTCGGCGTGGACGCGGTCGGCGTGGACGCGGCCGACGAGCGCCTGCGCCGCCGGACGCCGCACGGCCGGTCTTCGGGCGGTCATGGATGAGAAGGTGGACGGTTCCCGCCGTAGCAGCAGGGGAAGAGCTTGACGGCCAGCCTCCCGGGACGGCCGGGGCCGCCGGGAAGTCCGCGGCGGGCTTGCCGCCGACCCGCTCCAGCCAGCCCTCCAGGAGCCGCGGATCGGCGGTGGCCCCGCCCGCGCCAGCCGTGCCGCCCGTACGTCCGCCTCGGCCGCGAACCCGACCTGCAGCCCCTTGCCATGCGTTCCGAAGGCCTCCTGCCCGCCACCGGCGGCGGGCACGGCGAGCGCCATCGCGGTGGCGAGCCCCGTCACGTCCACGCCGAGGGCGAGCCCGGCCGCGACCGCGGCGGCCGGGGCACCCGCGGTGCAGGTCGCATGCCGGCCCGCCGTGTGGTGGCACCGGCCGAGCATCGCCCCGAGCCGTGCCATGACTCCCGCGCCGGCGGGGTGGGCCCGTGCGTCACCGCCGGCCGCGAGGACCGCCGGGACGGTGACCACGGAGATGTGCGTGGTGGTGTCGGTGTGCAGATCGTCGAAGTCGAGCACGTGCGCCATGCCCGCCCAGCGCGCCGCGTCCGGCAGTACGGCGGTGACGCCCCGCAGGGGATGCGCACGGGCGGCGGGCGAGACGGCCACGGTGTCCCCCGGCGCCCGCTCGGCGGGCGCCAGGTCGTCCGGCGTCGCGCAATACGCATGGGCCCACTGCGCGAGGAGACGGGCGACAGTCAACGGTCCCCCAGGGGATTGGGTACCTGCCTCTGCTCGGATTTGTACGGCCAAATCCGGGCCCATGTCAACGCTGCCCACAGCGTCATGACCTGTGTCTTGGCGCACCACCGTGATGTGTCGGAGCAGACATCGGGACCCTGGCGAGACTTTGTACACAACAACGCGGGCGGGCTGAGAAGCGGGGCGGTCATCGCCGTCGGCGTCATCGCCACGTCAGTGTTTGCCCGATGCCCGTCAGCGTTGCGTCATGAGCCGGCGGGTCACCGGGGCGGACAGGCATAACGTCATCGGTGCGCCCCGTTCCGCCTCCCCGCGTTCGGGGCGCCCAGTCACTCGCCCGGCCCGGGCCCACTCGCGTCCCACCGTCCTCCTGGAGGCGTCCCATGGCCAACATCCTGTCCGGCGAAGACCCGGAACCCTCTGATCCGTTCCCGGTCGGACCGCTGTTCGTTCCCGTCCGGCCGGGACCCTCGGGGTGTGTGACGCGAGTCTTCCGCACACCTCTCGGCGACCGTACGGCCGTCGCCTTCACCTCCGAGAGCCGGCTGACCGCGACGCTCGGCCCCGGGCAGGCGTGGATCAGACTTGCCGAGCCGGCTCTGCGCGCGCTGACCGAACCGCTCGGCGTCACCACCGTCACGATGGACCCCCAGTTCACGGCCCGGGCCGCCCGGCCGGTGAATTCCGTCGTTCCCGCGCTCGCCGTACGCGTCGGCTGAGAGAGGACACGATGACCACGCTTCACGACCGTTCCGTCAGCACCATCGACGGCCTGCGCATCGAAATCGTCGGAACGCTCGTGCACCCGAAGGTCATCGAGAAGCGGCGGTGACGTGCCCGTCGGTGCCCGGTGCGTCGCGACGACTCAGATGTCCCGGCTGGGATCGCACAGCACCATCACCGCGCGGGCGACCAGTTCGCCCGCGCCGCCGAGTTCCCTCCGGTAGCGGCCCGTCATGCCTCGTACCGTCTCGGCGAAGGCCGGATCGGCGGCGCGGGCGCGGGCCGGGGGCGGGAGTTCCTGGGCCATCGCGCGGCGGCGGGCGAGGAGGGCGATGATCTCGTCGTCGAGGCGCTCGATCTGGTCGAGGGACGGGTCCGTCGTCAGGCCGGCCGCGTGATTTGTCATCAGAAGGGATCTCCGTTTCGTCGGCGGGAACCGGATCACGGCTCCCGGCCGTCCTCATCGCAGTTGGTCCTTCATCACCTTGCCCGCCGCGATGAGCGGCAACTCCTCACGGAACCCGGAGGATCGGGGCCGGCGGCTCAGGCCGCTTCGTCGACGCTCGGCTGCGTCATCGCCGCGGGGTCTGCGATACGGCGGGGCAGCAGCAGCGGGGTGGCCAGGACAAGGACACCGGCGACGGCGATCGCCGTGCGGGGGCCGGTCAGGCCTGCCAGCAGGCCCCACAGGGCGGTCATCGCGGCGGCCGTCGCCTTGTTGGTGACCGACCACGCGGAGAGCGTGCGCGCCACCCGGCCCGCGTCCGTCTGCCGCAGCCGAATGGTGGAGTACACCGGGTTGAACACGGCACAGGACATGATCACCCCCAGCTCCACGACCATGACGAGCACCAGCCCCGCAGTGCCGGGCCCGACGAAGGCGAGGCCGATCGGCCAACACGCGCGCAGCGTCCCCGAGACGAGCAGCAGCCGCCGCTCTCCGAACCTCGGCACGAGCCGGCGGGCCAGCCGCGAGCCGATCAGGCCGCCGATGCTGGGTACGGAGAAGGCCAGGCCGTACTGCCAGGCCGCGAAGCCGAGATCACCGACCATCAGCACGGCGAGCAGCGGAAGCGACACCATGATCAGGGCGTTGTACAGCACCGTGTTGAAGAACATCGGCCGCAGCGTCGGATGGGCCAGGATGTACCGCCATCCTTCGAGCAGACTGCCGGTCGGCGCCTGCCCCGGCCCCGGCGCCGGCCGTACGGGATGCGTCTCGGTCCCGCCGATCGCGCGGATCCCGACGGCCGACAGCAGGAAGCTCACCGCATTGGCCACCACGGTCATCACCGGCCCGAACAGGCCCATCGCGGCCCCGCCCAGGGGCGGCCCCAGGATGGTCGCGGTCCACTGGGTCGCCTCGAACCGCGCGTTCGCGGCGAGCAGGTCCTCCGGGGGCAGCAGCGATTTGACGAAGGCCCCGCTCGCCGCGGTGAAGCCGATGTCGGCCGCGCCGACGACGATCGACACAACCAGAAGTTGTACGAAGGTGAGCGCACCGAGCGCGAACGCGACCGGAATGGTCAGCAACGCCCCACAGCGGACCAGATCCATGAACATCATCACGGGCCGCTTGCGACGGAACTCCATCCACGGCCCGAGCGGCGTCGCCACCACCGCCCCCACCGCGAGCCCGGCCGCCGACAGCACCGCCACCTCGGTCGCCCCGGCATGCAGCACGATCACCGCTATCAGCGAGAACGCGTCGAAGGCGAGCCATGTCCCGATCGCGCTGACGGCGTACGCCCCCCACAGCCATCCGAACTGCCGCCCCAGCGCCTGCCTGCCCCGCATGCCGGCCTCCCCGTCCGCCTCAATCCCGACCGGCGACATCAAAGCCGGTCCTGTGGCACGGGGGCAAACAACCGACGCGCAGGTCGTCCGACAACCTGAAGTTGTAGGCCCACAGGCAACGGGACGTTGTAGAAAAGGGCGCGTGGACATCGACGCAGTGCGCACTTTCGTGGCCGTCGCGGACGCCGGACAGTTCCGGGAGGCCGCCCTCGGCCTGGACGTCACCCAGCAGGCTGTCTCCAAGCGGGTCGCCGCGCTGGAGAAGGACCTCGGTGCGCGGCTCTTCACCCGCACTGCGCGTGGCGCCCAGCTCACCGTCGACGGCCAGGTCTTCCTGCCCCACGCCCGCGAACTGTTGCAGGCGGAGGAGCGCGCCGCGGCCTCCGTACGGCCCGGCCGCCGTGCCCTGCGCGTCGACGTGATCGGCCGCCGGCTCGCCCCGGCCGACCTGATCCGGGACTTCCACCGCGCCCACCCCGACTCGGCCCTCGACGTCGTGACGCTCTTCGACGCCGACGCGGCGATCTCCGCGGTGCGCTCCGGCACGATCGACGCGTCCTTCCGCGCCCTCACTCTGCCCGCCCGGCAGCTGCCCGAGGGCATCGAGGCGGCTCGCGTCCACGACGAGCCCCTCGAACTCCTCACCGGGCCCCGGCACGCGCTCGCCTCCGCCCGCGCCGTCACCCCGGCCCAGCTGGCCGGGCACCGGATCTGGATGCCCGGCAACGTCGCGGGCACCGAATGGGCCGCCTACTACGACGACCTGGCCGCGGCCTTCGGCTTCACCATCGAGGTCACCGGTCCCGACTTCGGCACCGAACCGCTCCTCGACACCATCGCCGACTCCTCGCTGCTCGCGACCTTCGTCGGCGTGCAGACCCGCATGGTCTGGCCGGCCGACCACGACCTGCGCCGCATCCCCGTGCGCGACCCCACGCCCGTCTACCCGCACTCGCTGATCTGGCGCGCCGACAACCCGCATCCGGCCCTGGCCTCGCTCCGCGCCCACCTCGGCACCGCCCGGCGGGACGCCGACACCTGGACCCCGAAATGGGCCCAGTGACGGCCTGAACGCGCCGCGTCCGCGGTCAGTTGAGGGTGTCCGGGCCGGGGCCGGTGCGCGGCCCCCGGTCCAGGGCGGCGATCGCGGCCGTCTTCTGGTCGCCGAGGGCGAAGTCGAAGCCGTCGATGTTCTCGCGGATGCGGGCGGGTGTGACGGACTTCGGGATCACCACATTGCCGAGCTGAAGACGCCGGCGCAGCGCCAGCTGCACCGGCGACTTGCCGTACCGCTCGGCGATCTCCGTCAGCGCGGGCTCGGCCAGCACCGCGCCCTGCGCCGGCTGACTCCAGGTATCCGTGGCGATGCCCAAGTGCCGTGCTGGGCGCGCGGTTCACGCTGCTGGAGGCCGGGGTGCGGTTCGTCCGGTTGACAGCCGGCGCCAGCGCGCTGCCTGTCGGCAGCCGGTGCAGACGGGACGGCCGGAAGTCGGAGACACCGGCCGCGCGGATCCGCCCGTCGCCCGCAAGCTTCTCGATGGCCTGCCAGGACTCCCGGTACGGGTCGCGGGCCGGTGTGGTAGTGCAGGCCCAGCCTGGCCAGGCTCGCATCGAAGGCGCGGAGCGTGACGTCGTACCCCCGGTGATGCCGGAGGAGGCGAGCGCGGCGCCGACGTCGGCTCCGTTGACGTGGACGGCGGCCGAGTCGATGCTGCGGTACCCGGCCTCCACTGCGGCGCTCACCCCGGCGGTGGTCTCGGCATCGGGGACCTGGAAGACGTGCGTTGAGTCGCTTGCGAGTTGGATGATCAGTGCCGTGCGGCGGCCGGGATGTGCTCGGCCGGTGCGGACGCGGCCACGACCCGGCCGGCCGGACGGGTGCGGCGGTCGAGGGAGGCCGCCAGGAAGGACAGGAGCAGCGCGCTGCCGGCCATCAGGGCGCCGACCCAGCTCGGCGCCGTGTAGCCGAGGCCGGCCGAGATGACGAGACCACCGAGCCAGGCGGACAGTGCGTTGCCGAGGTTGAACGCGCCGATGTTGGCGGCGGAGGCCAGTGTCGGGGCGGCCGAGGCCTGGTCGAGCACCCACTTCTGCAGCGGGGGCACGGAGGCGAAGCCCAGCGCGCCGATCAGCGTCAGGGTGATCGCGGCGAGGACCTTGTCGTGGGCGGTCGCTGTGAACAGCAGCAGTGCCAGGGACAGGGCACCGAGCGCGGTGAACAGCATGGGCATCAGGGCACGGTCGGCGAACCGGCCGCCCACCAGGTTGCCCAGGAACATCCCGGCCCCGAACAGCACCAGCAGCCAGGTCACCGCACCGGCCGAGTAGCCGGCGACCTCCGTCATCATCGGCGTGATGTAGGTGATCGCGGCGAACACCCCGCCGAAGCCGAGGACCGTCATCGCCATCGCGATCCAGACCTGCACATTGCGGAAGGCGGCGAACTCGGTACGGACGGTTCCGGATTCCGGGCGGCCCGGTTCGGGCACCAGCTTCGCCACCCCGACGAGGCCCGCGATGCCGAGCGCGGCGACGGCGGTGAAGGTGACCCGCCATCCGGCGGCCTGGCCGATGTACGTGCCCAGCGGGACGCCCACGACGTTGGCGACGGTCAGGCCCGTGAACATCAGGGAGATCGCGGACGCCTTCTTCTCCGGCGCGACCAGACCGGCCGCGACCACGGAGCCGATGCCGAAGAACGCGCCGTGCGCGAGAGAGGCGATCACCCGGCCGGCGAGCATGGCGCCGAAGGTGGGGGCGAACGCGGACAGGGTGTTGCCCACCACGAACAGGCCCATGAGGAACATGAGCATCTTCTTGCGGGAGACCTTGGTGCCCAGGACCGTCAGCAGGGGCGCGCCGAGGACGACGCCCAGGGCGTAGCCGGAGACGAGCCAGCCGGCGGTGGGGATGGAGACGCCGAAGTCACCCGCGACCTCGGGCAGCACGCCCATGATCACGAATTCCGTGGTGCCGATCCCGAAGGCCCCGATGGCCAGGGCCAGGAGGGCGAGAGGCATGGGAAGTACCTTCCAGGTGATTGCGTGTAACGCTTACAGGCGTTGACAATAGTTGCATACGCTCGATAAATGCAATCGCATGGAATGGCTGAGGCGGGTAGTAGGTGTCTGCAAGTATGTGGCCAGGTGAAAGCCCCGCAGCGCGACTTCCGCGGCGGGGCTTGGTGTCAGGCAGGAACGCGAAGCGTCTCGACGGCTTCCACCAGGGGGGCGAGCTCCGGGCTCTGGGCGGCCTCGTCCAGGGCCTCGCGCAGGGCCGCCTCGTTGGTCGGGCGGGCCTCCTCCAGGAGCCGGAGGCCGGCCTCGGTGACGTTGGTGTAGATGCCGCGCCGGTCGGTGGGGCACAGGTAGCGGGTCAGCAGCCCGCGGTCCTCCAGGCGTGTGACCAGCCGGGTCGTGGCGCTCTGGCTGAGGACCACCGCGTCGGCGACCTGCTTCATCTGCAGGTGTCCGCCCTCTCCGTCGTGCTGCCGGCTCAGCACGTCCAGCAGGGAGTACTCGCGCACACTCAGATCGTGCCCGGCCTGCAGGGCGCGCTCGATGTGGGCCTCGATCCTGCCGTGCAACAGCGACAGGGCCGACCAGCTCGACGCGAGCGCGGTGAGCGCCGGATCCGTCGCGGTCATGGGCTGGGTCCTCCGTCCCGAAGTGCCTGCGGCCCAGGATAGGGCATCGGTGAAATTTTCATCGAGCGCTGGTAAGGCGCGTATGCAAGGGGTGTCGGGTCGCGCCCGCGGGTATCCGCCTGGTACACCCATGGCATGGCAGACGAGGAATCCGGTCCTTTCACGGCGGGGCAGACGGCGCTCGTCGTACCCGTACCCGAGGCGGAAGCGGTGGTCCGGTCCTGGCGGGACCGCTTCGACCCGGCGGCCCGAGCCGGCGTCCCGGCCCACGTCACCGTGGTCTTCCCCTTCCTGCCCGCCTCCCTGGTCGACGCCGGGACCTGCGCCGCCCTGGACGAGATCTTCGGGGGCCGCCGTTCCTTCGAGGTGCGGTTCGAGAAATCCGGACGGTTTCCCGGGGTGCTCTACCTCGCGCCCACCCCCGACGCTCCGTTCCGCGGGCTCACCGACGCGGTCGTCGAGCGCTGGCCGGAAGCCCCGCCGTACGGCGGAAAGTACGACCCGCACCCGCACCTCACGGTCGCCCAGGGCCAGGACGAGGCCGTACTGGACGAGATCGAGGCCGGCCTGCGCCCCGCCCTCCCCTTCACGGCCCGCGTGCCCACGGTCGACCTCGTGGCGTACGACGGCACCGACTGGCTGCACCGGGCGTCCTTCGCTCTCCGGTAGCGGCCCGGAACCCACTCGCCGCCCGAAACTCCTTGGCCGCCGCACCGGCCTCGCCGGTACCGTCCGGACTCCCGACCGGCGCACCGGCCACCGATCCCTCCGGAAAGCGAACGCCATGACCAGCCCGCGACCGACGACCACCCTGTGGCGCCCCACCGGCCCCAGGGAGCTGGAGCTGGTTCGTGAGCTGGAGTGGCGCGCCTGGCCGCCGCGGCTGCCCGAGCAGCCGATCTTCTATCCGGTGCTCAACGAGGACTACGCCATCAAGATCGCGCGGGACTGGAACGTCAAGCACGACGGCGCAGGCTTCGTCACCCGGTTCGAGGTCGACACGGAGTTCCTGAGCCGGTACCCCGTGCGGCAGGCCGGCGGCGAGACCATCCTCGAGCTGTGGGTGCCGGCCGAGGAGCTCGACGAGTTCAACGCCCATATCGACGGCGAGATCCAGGTGATCCACGAGTTCAGGTGAAACTCGTGCACCGAGGGGCTACGGCCGCGCCAAGTGCCGCATCGTCAGCGCCAGTTGAAGCCTGAGCCGGCCCTGCGGGGTGCGCAGCGGCCAGCCGAGCAGGTGCTCGGCGTGGGTCAGGCGGTCCTGGAGCGTGGAGTGGTGCACGTTGATCTCGGCGGCCGCCGCGCGCTGGCTCGTCGTGGCGGCCACGGCGTGCAGCGTGGCCAGCAGCCCGGGCAGCGCGCCCGCTGCCGCTTCCAGGGCCCGCACGTCGGGCGGCGGCTCGGCACCCGGTACGACGAGATCCGCGAGCAGCGCGATGCCGCCCAGTTCGTCGGCGTAGACCACTCGCGGGCCGGGGTCCCGTGGTGTGCCGTCGGCAGTGAACCGGAGAGCCGTGCGGGCCGCCGCCCACGAGCCCGGCAGGTCGGGCACGGGTACGGCGGGTCCCACGCCGAGGCGACCGGCGGGCAGCTCGGCGTCGCCCGGTCGGGCACCCGCCCGGGCCGCCAGGATGCGGGGTGGTCCGTCGCCGGGAGCAAGGGCGCGGATCCGTACGGCCGGGTCGGCGGGGTCGATGCCGAGGCGGCGGGCCGCGTGCAGCCGGGCCGGCTCGGGCACCGTGGCGTCGAGCAGCGTCTCGATCAGAGCCGGGTCGTCGGCGGGGGAGGCCGGGGCGCGGCCCCGGGTGCGGTCCAGGACCAGCCGTATCGCACCGGCTGCCCGCTCCAGGATCACCGCGTCGACGACGCTCGGCCCGGAACCCGCCCGCTCCAGCCACAGCGCCGGGGCGCCGCCGGGCTCCAGTGCCGCGCTCGGCCAGTCCGGCTCCGGCGGCGCTCCGGTGTCCTTGCGGGCGCCGTCGGGCTCGACCCTCACCCGCACGAGCCGGCCGGCATCGACGAGCCGCGCGGGACAACCGGCCAGCACGGCCGCCCCGCGCACCAGCGCCTCCAGACCGGCCCTGGTCTCGGCCAGCCGGTCGAAGTAGGCGATGACCCGCACGGCCGCACCGGCATCGGGATCCAGCGCGGTCAGGCGCCCGGCCAGCTCTTTCATACCGGCCATGATGCGCCATGGCGCACTCCATGAGGAGCACCTGCGGCATCGCGGCCGCACTGCGGGAGCGGTGCGGCCGCGATGCGCTGCTGTCAGTGGACGGCGGGCGTCAGCAGTTCCGCACCGCCCAGACGGGCGAGAAGTCGTGCGACGGGAAGGTCCAGCCTGAGGCGAGGGTGTAGAGCGTGTTCCCGTTCAGGCCGTGGTGCCGGTCGACCGCGACCTGGTCCTCGAGGGCCGCGGTCCGCTGCTGATGCCCTCGTCCTTCTGCCGGCGACGGCCCGTTGCCCTGTTCGACGACAGTCTGCTGCCGGTACTGGTCTACCCGGTCGACAAGACCGTCGTCGCGGACGCGCCCGTGGCCCCCGGACAACTCGCCCGGCTCCTCGGACCCACCCGCGCGGCCCTGCTGTACGAGACCGCCATGGGAGGTTTCGCCTCCACCACCGCACTCGCCGGCGCGGTCGTCGTGGAGGAACCCTCCTGACCGCCGCCCGTTACCGCGCCAGCAACCGCCGCAGCCAGTCCAGATGGGCCGCCCGGGCCGCCTGGGACAGTGTTGCCTGGGGGGCGAAGCCGTCGAAGCCGTGGAAGCCGCCCGGCCAGACGTGCAGCTCGGCCACTCCGCCGGCCTGCCAGATCCGGGAGGCGTAGGCCACGGTCTCGTCGCGGAAGGTCTCCGCGGAACCGACGTCCAGGAAGGCCGGAGGCAGACCGGACAGGTCCTCGGCACGGGCGGGCGCGGCGTACGGCGGTACGTCCGGGCCGCCGCGCTCCTCGCCCAGCAGCGCCGTCCAGCCGGTCTCGTTGGCGGTGCGGTCCCAGACGCCCAGGCCCGCCATCTGGTACGTGGACGGGCTGTCGTTGCGATCGTCCAGCATCGGGCACATCAGCACCTGGCCGAGCGGCCGCGGGCCCTTGCGGTCCCTGGTCAGCAGGGCCAGCGCCGCACTCAGCCCACCGCCCGCGCTGGCACCCGCGATCACGATCCGCTCCGGGTCGGCGCCGAGCTCTTCGGCGTGCTCCGCCGTCCACAGCAGCCCGGCGTACACGTCCTCGATCTGCGCCGGATACGGATGCTCCGGAGCCAGCCGGTACTCCACCGACACCACGACCGCGTCCAGCTGCTGCGCCCACGCCAGGGGTACGTCCACACCGACCCGGTTGTTGCCGATGACCAGCCCACCACCGTGGACGTGGTACACGACGGGCCGCGGACCGGCGACCGGCGAACCGGCGGGGCGGCAGATCAGCAGGGAGATGTCAGGCGCGTTCTCGGGGCCGGGCACGGTACGGTCCTCGACCTCGAAGAACCCGCCCGCGGTCAGGTCGAGCTGGGCGAGCATCGCGATGCCCGGGCCCTGGCGCACCAGGTCGATCTCGTCGAGGGTGAGACCGGGTTGGACCACGTCCTTGATCAGCTCGAGTGCTGCGGCAAGTTCGGGATCGAACGGGGGCGGGACCAGGGTCATGACTGTCTCCTCACGCACGGCGCGGCGGCTCTGGCCGACATGATTCACGCACCGGCCGCCGTACGGACCGCCGCCGTCCGGCGGAACCTGCCCGCCGAACGGCGGGCTGACGGTGACGACGATCACCAGCCTGTGGGCGTCGAAGAAGCAGGAGAGGCAGGCGACGCAGGAGCAGCCGGACGCGGCGGAAGCGGGCGGCGCCGGCTGAGCAGGGCGGGCGGAGTCCGCCGCGGTTCGGCCGCACATCCAGGCGGCGCGGCCAGGCGCACGCTTGACTTCGAGAGCGCTCGAAGCTTTAGCGTCACTGGGGACGGCAAGGGTCCGGGCGGACGGAGACGGTCATGCGGGTGGGCGTACACATCAACCGGTTCAACCACAGCGGCGGAGGGCCCGCCCTCGGCGCGGAACTCGCCGCGACGGGCGCCGCGGCCGAGGCGGCAGGGATCAGCCGGCTGTCGGTCATGGACCACTACTTCCAGATGGAGTTCAACGGCGGCGCCGAGGACCCCATGCTGGAGGCCTACACGACCCTCGGCTATCTCGCGGGCCACACGTCCACCGTTCAGCTGGGCGCGCTGGTGACCGGCGTGACGTACCGGCACCCCGGACTGCTCGCCAAGATCGCCACCACGCTTGACGTGCTGTCCGGCGGCCGCGCCACCCTCGGTATCGGCGCGGCCTGGTACGACCGCGAGCACGAGGGGCTCGGCGTACCGTTCCCGCCGCTCGCCGAGCGCTTCGAACGGCTCGAGGAGACCCTGCGGATCTGTCTGCAGATGTGGGACCCGCAGGCCAACGGCCCCTTCGAGGGCAAGCACTACGAACTGGCCGAGACCCTGTGCGTACCGGCACCGGTCAGCAGCCCCCACCCCGAGATCATGATCGGCGGCGGGGGCGAGAAGAAGACGCTGCGCCTGGTCGCCCGGTACGGCGATGCCTGCAACCTGTTCGCGACCTCGCCGGAGGAGGTCCGCCACAAGCTCGACGTGCTGCGCGGGCACTGCGAGGCCGAGGGGCGCGACTACGACCGGATCCGCAAGACGGTCGCCTACACCAGCGAGTCGGCCACGGCCGGCGACCTCGACGCCTTCACGCGGGACATCTCCGGCTACACCAAGCTCGGCCTGGACACCGTGATCCTCGTGCCGCGTCTCGGCGAGCCCGCGGCGTGGATCGAGAGCTTCGCGGCCCCCGCCGTTCAGCGGCTGGCCGGGCTGGAGTGAGGCTCCGCGGGACCACTGCGCGAGACGACGCGCATCCCGCAGCCGTCGACCACCCGGACCTGCAGCGAGCCGCAGCCGCAACGCGTCCACTCCGTGCGGCCCGACGCGGTGCTGTGCCTCGACACCACCTGGAAGGGCTCGGCGCCGTCCGGCCAACCGCAGTGCGGGCAGCTGGTGCCGGTCGTGCTGATCATGGCAACTCCTCGTACGTCCTGACTGGTGGACCGTCGCGACACAGCCAGGGTGCAGCGCGGAATCCGTACACGTCCAGGTTGACTTTGTGGACCCGACCTTGAAGCCTGGGCTTCATGATTGACCTGCGCCGACTGCACGTCCTGCGGGCGGTGGCCCACTACGGCACGGTCACCGCGGCCGCCCGCGCCCTGCACTTCACCACGTCCGCGGCCTCCCAGCAGATCCGCCAGCTCGCCCGCGACCTCGGCGTCGACCTCCTCGAACCGCAGGGCCGCGGGGTGCGGCTCACCCCGGCCGCCGAGAGCCTGCTCGCGCACGCGGACGCGATCCAGGCCCGCTGGGAACAGGCCGAGCTCGACCTGCGCGCCGAACACGCCCCCGCCGGGCCGCTGCGCGTGAGCGGGTTCCCGGTGGCCGTCTCGGTGCTGCTGGCCCCGATGGCGGTCCGGCTGCACGAGCGCCATCCGCGGCTGTCCGTGCGCATCCAGGAGGCCGGCGTCCCCGGCAGCTTCGACCTGCTCTTCGAGGGGGAGACCGACCTGGCCGTCGTCGAGGCCACGCCGCACAACCCACCCCTCGGCGACGCCCGCTTCGACCAGCAGCCGCTCCTGGACGACCCGTTCGACCTGGTCGTCCCCGAGGACCACCCACTGGCCGGGCACGAGCGCGTGGACCTGTCCGAAGCGGCGCACGAGGACTGGATCGCCCCCGTGGCGGACAGCCCCTGCCGCCCGCACGTGCTGTCGGCCTGCGGGGAGGCCGGGTTCAGCCCGGACATCGTCCATCACGCGCTGGACTGGAACGTCACAGCCCACCTGGTCGCGAGCCGCCTCGGCGTCGCACTGATCCCGCGGCTGGCCCAGTTGACCCCGCATCTGCCGATCACCCGCGTGCGCTGCACCGGCAACCCGCACCGCAAGCTGCTCACCTGCACCCGCCGTGGCGCCCGGGAACGGCCCGCGATCGCGGCCGCACTGCGGGAACTGCGCGAACTGGCGCCGACAGCGGTGGCCTGACACCCGGACCAGGCACACAAAGGGGCCGGAGCTGATCCGCTCCGGCCCCTTGGGATTCTGCTGCAGTCGCGTCCGCTCAGGCGGCAGCGGCCTCGTTGGCGTGGCCGTGAATGCGGGCGATGACCTCGGTCAGCTGCGCGGCGACCTCGGTGTCGTCGGCCGGGTGGGTCTCTGCGAAGCGGACCACGGAGCCGGGGATGGAGAGCTTGACGTCCTCCAGCACCTTGCCGCCGGCGATGCCCACGGCCTTGCGGGTCTCGTCCTGCGCCCACACGCCGCCGAACTGGCCGAAGGCGGTGCCGACCACGGCGACCGGCTTGCCGCCGAAGGCGCCGGCGCCGTAGGGGCGGGACAGCCAGTCGATGGCGTTCTTCAGGACGGCCGGGATGGTGCCGTTGTACTCGGGGGAGAAGAACAGGAACGCGTCGGCGGCCTGCGCGGCCTCGCGGAGCTTCGCGGCGGCGGCCGGGACGCTGCCTTCGACGTCGATGTCCTCGTTGTAGAAGGGGATCTCGGCCAGGCCCTCGAACAGCACGACGTCCGCGCCCTCGGGGGCGAGCTTGACGGCCGCCTCGGCGAGCTGGCGGTTGTGCGAACCGGCGCGGAGGCTGCCGACGAGCGCAAGGATGCGAACAGACATGGGGTACTCCAGAGGATGCTGAAACATTGCCGTTACGATCCGGACCGAGGTCCGTTTATTTTGTAGCACCCTAACCGGACCGCGGTCCAGTTTTGTTCCCGATGCTTTACGCTGTCTTCATGTCCGCCACGCTGCCGCCCTTCCCGAGGCCTCAAGAGCCCACCGGCGAGCCCGAGTTGCTGCAGCTCAGCTCCGCCGGGGACGAGCCGTGCCTGCGCGCCGACGCAGCCCGCAACCGGGCCCGGCTGCTGGAGGCGGCCACCCGGCTGATCGCGGAGCACGGGGCGGCCGGGGTGACCATGGAGGCGGTCGCCGCGGCGGCCAATGTGGGCAAGGGGACCGTCTTCCGCCGCTTCGGCGACCGCACCGGGCTGCTGACGGCGCTGCTGGACCATTCGTCGAGGAAGCTGCAGGCCGACTTCCTCGGCGGACCGCCGCCGCTGGGCCCCGGGGCGCGGCCCCTGGAGCGGCTGCGGGCATTCGGGGTGGCGGTGCTCTACCGCTCGGCCGAGCAGCTGGACCTGCAACTGGCGGCCCAGCCGGAGCCGACCCGCCGGTTCACTCACCCGTCGACTCGGGCACTGACCATGCACGTCACGATCCTGCTGCGGCAGGTCGTGCCGGACGCCGACTGCGATCTGCTGGCCCGGACGCTGATGGGGTATCTCGACCCTGCCTTGATACACCACCTCACCGAGCAGTGCGGGATGCCCCTGGAACGCCTGGAGAAGGGCTGGATCGACCTGGTCGACCGCGTCACCGGCGGCCGCCCGCCCTGCTGAACCGGGCTCGGACGGGGTCCGCGACGCCCCGCCTGTGGCCTCGGACACAGGTTCTGCAAAGATGCCGTACGTCATGGTGCAGATACCGAAAACGCCCGCGTCCTCGTCGCCCGCACCGCGCTCCGTACCCACGAGCGCCGATGTGGCCCGCCTGGCCGGCGTCTCGCGCGCGACCGTCTCCTACGTGCTGAACAACGCCAGCGCCGTACGGATCAGCGAACCCACGCGCCGCCGCGTCCACGAGGCCGCCAAGGAACTCGGGTACGTGCCGCACGCGGCCGCCCGCAGCCTGCGCGCCGGACACAGCCGCATGGTCCTGATGCCCGCGCCGAGCTTCCCGGTCGGCCCGCTCTACAGCCAGTTCATCAGCGAGCTGCAGTGGGCGCTGGGCCGTCTCGACTACACGGTCGTGCAGTACGGCTCCGTCGGCGTGCACGGCGACGAGGCCGCCCGCGCCTGGGCCGAGCTGCGCCCGGTCGCGGTCCTGGTGCCCGGCCCCGGCTCCCTCACCCCGCAGGGCGTGACCGTGCTCAAGCGCTCCGGCGCCCGGGCCGTCGTCACCCTCGGCCCCGACTCCGTCGACGGCGCCCACGCCCTGCTGATGGACCACGAGGCCGTCGGCCACTGCGCCGGCAGCCATCTCTTCGACCGCGGCCGGCGCCGTGTCGGCGTCGTCGTACCCGAGGAAGCGGGCCTGGAGTCCTTCTCCCTGCCCCGCCTCGACGGAGTGCGCCGCGCCCTGCACGGCACCGACGCCACCGTCACCGAACTGCCCCTCGGCTACGAGGAGGAATCCGCCGCGCGCCTCGCCGCCCGCTGGCGGGAACTCGACCTGGACGCCGTGTTCGCGTACAACGACGAGTACGCGATGCTGCTGATGCGCGCCCTGCAGGACGCGGGGGTGCGCATCCCGGAGGACACGGCCGTCATCGGCGCCGACGACCTCATGCTCGGCCGGCTGCTCAGGCCGCGGCTGAGCACGGTCCACATCGAGCTGCCGTCCGGCCGCGACCTCGCCGAACTGGTCGACCGCGCGGTCCGCAACCCGGGCGCCGCGCCCGAGACGCACAAGGTGCTGGGAGCCACGGTGGTCCACCGCGACTCCAGCTGAACCCCCGGGAGGCGCCCATGCGCACGACGGTCGGCATCATCGGCGGCGGCCCGGCCGGGTTGCTCCTGGCCCGGCTGCTGCATCGCACGGGCATCGACTGCGTCGTCCTGGAGTCCAGGAACCGCGAGTACGTCGAGCACCGCCAGCGCGCCGGAATGCTGGAACAGGGCACCGTCGACGCCCTGCGCGATGCAGGCGCCGCCGACCGCCTGAACGCCGAGGGCCTGGTCCACCAGGGCATCGAGCTGCGCTTCGACCGCGAACGCCACCACATCGACTTCCCGGCCCTCACCGGCGGCCGTACCGTCACCATCTACGCCCAGACCGAGATCGTCAAAGACCTCGTCGCCCTCCAACTGGCGGAGGGACCACCCCTGTTGTTCGAGGCGGAGGCCCTCGCGATCGAGAAGCCGGAGAGCGCCTCGCCCGTCGTACGCTTCCTGCACGAGGGCCGCGAACAGACGCTGACCTGCGACTGGGTGATCGGCTGCGACGGCTTCCACGGCATCTCCCGCGACACCTTCCCCGCCGCGAGCAGCCGCCCGTACGCGCACGACTACCCGTACTCCTGGCTCGGGATCCTCGCCGACGTGGCACCCTCCTGCGAGGAGCTGATCTATGCGCGCGGCGAGAGCGGCTTCGCCCTGCACAGCATGCGCTCCCCGCACCTGTCCCGGCTCTACCTCCAGGTCCCGAACCACACCGACCCCGACGACTGGCCCGACGACCGCATCTGGGACGAACTCGCCGCCCGCTTCGCCGTCGACGCCGACTGGACCCTGCACCGCGGCCCGATCACCGCCAAGTCCGTGACCTCGATGCGCAGCTACGTCCACGAACCGATGCGCCACGGCAGGCTGCTGCTGGCCGGCGACGCCGCCCACATCGTGCCGCCGACCGGGGCCAAGGGCCTCAACCTCGCCGTCTCCGACGTCCGCGTCCTCGCCCGCGCCTTCGCCGAGCTGCATCGCAGCGGATCCGAGCAACTCCTCGACACCTATTCGGAGATCTGCCTCGCACGGGTGTGGCAGGCCACGCGCTTCTCCTACGACATGACTAAGATGTTGCATGCTCAACCAGATGGGGATGCGTTCGAGAACCGCCTGCAGTTGACACGTCTGCGCCGGATCGCCGCATCCCGCCACGCGGCCGCCGAACTGGCCGCCAACTACACGGGACTTCCGCTCATGACCTGAGTCCCGCCGGTGACGAAACGGAGAGCCGTCATGCCGTTGCTCGACCCGAAGACCTGGCAGCCCCGACCCCTGTCGGGACCGGAATACGCCGTGACGGAGCCCGCCACCGGGGACACCCTCGCGACCGTCACCCTCGCCTCGGCAGAGGACGTCGGCCCGGCCGCCGAGGCCGCCCGCGCCGCCCAGGCCGAGTGGGCACGCGTCCCGCACTTCGTCCGAGCCGGCGTGCTGCGCAAGGCCGGCGACCTGTTCGCCGCGCACGCCGAGGAGCTGCGCGAATGGCTCGTCCGCGAGTCCGGCTCCATCCCGGGCAAGGCCGAATTCGAGCTGCATGTGGCCGCCCAGGAGTGCTACGAGGCCGCCGCCCTCGCCTCCCGACCGGCCGGGCAGATCCTGCCCAGCGAGGCACCCCGCCTGTCGTACACGCGACGTATCCCGGTCGGCGTGGTCGGCGTGATCTCCCCCTTCAACGCCCCGCTGATCCTCTCGATCCGCTCGGTGGCCCCGGCCCTCGCGCTCGGCAACGCGGTCGTCCTCAAGCCGGACCCGCGTACCGCGGTCTGCGGCGGGCTCTCCCTCGCCGCGGTCTTCGCCGAGGCAGGCCTTCCCGAGAACCTGCTGCACGTCCTGCCGGGCGGCCCGGACGTCGGCCAGGCCCTGGTCGCCGACCCGAAAGTCCCCGTCATCTCCTTCACCGGCTCCACGGCCGCGGGCCGCGCGGTCGGCGAGGCGGGCGGCCGCCATCTCAAGCGCGTCCACCTGGAACTCGGCGGCAACTCCGCCATGGTCGTCCTCGAGGACGCCGACCTGGACGCGGTGATCTCCACGGCCGCCTGGGGCTCGTTCTTCCACCAGGGCCAGATCTGCATGACGACCGGCCGCCACCTGGTGCACCAGTCGCTCTACGAGGAGTACGTCGAGCGCCTCGCCGCCAAGGCCGACTCCCTCGCCGTCGGCGACCCGCACCGCGAACAGGTCCACCTCGGCCCGATCATCGACGACAACCAGCTCGCCAAGGTGCACGGCCTGGTCGAGGCCAGCACCTCCCGCGGCGCCAAACTGGCCGCGGGCGGCACCCACGACCGCCTCTTCTACCGTCCGACCGTCCTCGCGGGCGTCGACGACCAGAGCCCCGCCTACGCCGAGGAGGTCTTCGGCCCGGTCGCGCCCGTACGGTCCTTCGCCACCGCCGACGAGGCGGCGGCCCTGGCATCGGCGGGGGAGTACGGCCTGTCCCTGGGAATCGTCACCCGCGACGCGGCCCGCGGCCTCGACCTCGCCGAACGCATCCCGACCGGCATCGTCCACATCAACGACCAGACGGTCAACGACGAGGCCGTGGCCCCCTTCGGAGGCATCGCCGCGTCCGGCACCGGCGCCCGCTTCGGCGGCGAGGCCAACCTGGAGGCCTTCACAGACGTGCGCTGGACGACGGTGCGCGGTGATGTGGCGCCGTATCCCTTCTAGAGAGGGCTACCGGTCCACAGAGGGCTACTGGCCGTTCTGCCCGGCCTGCGCCTGCTGCTCCGCGACCGCCTTGCGGACCTCGTCCATGTCCAGCTTGCGGGCCTGGCCGATGACGTCCGTCAAGGCGGCCTCGGGCAGCGCGCCCGGCTGCGCGAACACCGCGACCTGGTCGCGGACGATCATCAGCGTCGGGATCGACTGGATGCCGAAGGCCGCGGCCAGCTCCGGCTGCGCCTCGGTGTCGATCTTGCCGAACACCAGGTCCGGGTTGTCCTCGGCCGCCTTCTCGTAGACCGGCGCGAACTGACGGCACGGCCCGCACCACGACGCCCAGAAGTCGATCAGGACGAAGTCGTTGTCCGTGACCGTCTGGTCGAAGTTCTCCTTGGTGAGCTCCACGGTGCTGCTCATGACCTGAAATCCCTCTTCCTGCTGTCGGGGCGAAGCCGTCGGCACAACGCGGCCGGCCGGTCACGTATTCCGCGCCCCTACCCGTGTGGCCTGAGCGCACACCACCCACCAGACTGACCCCATGACGGAAACGGAAACCATCGCGTACGACGTCGTGGTGCTCGGGGCCGGGCCCGTGGGGGAGAACGTCGCCGACCGCACCCGTGCGGCCGGCCTGTCCACCGCGGTCGTGGAGAGCGAGCTGGTCGGCGGCGAGTGCTCGTACTGGGCCTGCATCCCCAGCAAGGCCCTGCTGCGCCCGGTCATCGCCCGCGCGGACGCCCGCCGCGTGCCGGGCCTGCGCCAGGCGGTACAGGGCCCCCTCGACGCCGCCGCGGTCCTCGCCCACCGCAACTACTACACCTCCGACTGGCACGACGACGGCGCCGCCGGCTGGTTGGAGGGCATCGGCGCCGACCTCCACCGCGGCCACGGCCGCCTGACCGGCCCGCGCACGGTGACCGTCACCGGCTCCGACGGCGGGCAGAAGGTGCTCAGCGCCCGGCACGCCGTCGCCGTCTGCACCGGAACCGACGCGGTGTTGCCCGACCTGCCCGGCCTGGCCGACGTCAAGCCGTGGACCAGCCGGAACGCCACCAGCGCGCAGGAGGTGCCCGGCCGGCTGGTCGTGGTGGGCGGGGGAGTGGTCGCCACCGAGATGGCCACCGCCTGGCAGGCCCTCGGCTCCCAGGTCACCGTCCTGGTCCGCGGCAAGGGCCTGCTCAACCGCATGGAACCCTTCGCCGGCGAACTGGTGGCCGAGGCCCTCACCGAGGCCGGCGCCGACATCCGCACCGGCACCTCGGTCGAGTCGGTCACCCGCGAGAACGGCACCGTCGTGGTCGTCACCGACCAGGGCGGCCGCATCGAGGCCGACGAGATCCTCTTCGCCACCGGCCGCCGCCCCAAGACCGGCGACATCGGCCTGGACACCGTCGGTCTCGAGCCGGGCAACTGGCTCCCCGTCGACGACAGCCTGCGCGTGACCGGCACCGACTGGCTCTACGCGGTCGGCGACGTCAACCACCGCGCCCTCCTCACCCACCAGGGCAAGTACCAGGCCCGCATCGCGGGCGCCGCCATCGCGGCGCGCGCCTCCGGCGTCCCGCTCCTGGAGTCGGACCCCTGGGGCGCCCACGCCGCCACCGCCGACCACCACGCCGTTCCCCAGGTCGTCTTCACCGACCCGGAGGCGGCCGCCGTCGGCCTCTCCCTCGCCGAGGCGGAACAGGCCGGATACCGGGTCAGGGCCGTGGACGTCGAGATGACCTCCGCATCCGGCGCCGGCCTGTACGCCGACGGTTACCGCGGCCGCGCCCGCATGGTCGTGGACCTGAACGAGGAGATCCTGCGCGGAGTCACCTTCGTCGGACCGGGCGTCAGCGAGCTGATCCACTCGGCGACCGTCGCGGTCGCCGGCCAGGTCCCGATCAGCAGGCTCTGGCACGCAGTGCCGTCGTTCCCGACGATCAGCGAGGTGTGGCTGCGGCTGCTGGAGGCGTACCGGGACAACTGACCGCCTGGGAAGGGGACTTCACGCGGACACCACCAGCTCCAGGTAGTCCTCGCTCCACAGATCCTCCTCGGACTCCGGCAACAGCAGCACCCGGTCCGGGCGCAGCGCCGCGACGGCGGCCTCGTCGTGGGTGACCATGACGATCGCGCCCGGATAGGTGCCCACCGCGGCCAGGACCTCGGCGCGGGAGGCCGGGTCGAGGTTGTTGGTGGGCTCGTCCAGGAGCAGCACGTTCGCGCCGGAGTGGACCAGGCCCGCCAGGGCGGTGGGGGTCCCCCCATGCCCTTAGGGCTATGGGGGAGGGTCCTCTCCCCGCCGGACAGGACTTCGACGCGTTTGTGGACGTCGTCCCCCTTGAACAGGAACGAGCCCAGCACACCCCGTACTTCGCCGTCCGTCAGGTGCGGGGCGACGGACGCGAGATGGGCGCCGACCGTCGACTCGGCGTCCAGCGTGTCGTGCTCCTGGGCGAAGTACCCGAGCCGCAGCCCGGGCCCGGGCACCACCCTGCCGCTGTCGGGCTCGACCCGCCCGGCCAGGATGCGCAACAGGGTCGTCTTTCCGGCCCCGTTGGGCCCGAGGACCACCAGGCGACTGCCTCGTTCGACCGCCAGATCCACGCTGCTGAGGACCTGTTGGCCGCCGTAGGACTTCGTCAGGCTGATCGCACCCAGCGGGATCCGCCCGCACGGCGCGGGGTGGGGCAGTCGGATGCGGGCCACCTTGTCCGCGCGCCGCACAGGTTCGAGCTCGGCCAGCAGGCGGTCGGCTCGCCGTGCCATGTTCTTCGCGGCCACCGCCGTCGACGCACGGGCGCGCATCTTGTTCGCCTGCGTGTGCAGCGACGCAGCCTTGCGCTCCGCGCTCGCCCGCTCCCGCGCCCGCCGCCGCTCGTCGGCCGCACGCTGGGCGAGGTAGGTGTCCCAGCCCGTGTTGTGTACGTCGATCGCGGCGCGCTGCGGATCCAGGTGGAAGACCCGGTTGACGGTGTGGGCGAGCAGGGAGGTGTCATGACTGATCAGGACCAGCCCGGCCTGACGGCTCGTCAAGAACATGCGCAGCCAGGAGATGGCGCTCACGTCCAGGTGGTTGGTCGGCTCGTCGAGCAGCAGGGTGCCGCGGTCCGCGAACAGGATGCGGGCCAGTTCCACCCGGCGGCGTTGCCCACCCGACAGCGCACCGAGCGGCCGGCCGAGCAGATCGTCGGGCAAGCCGAGCCCGGCGGCGATCCGAGCCGCCTCGGCCTGAGCCGCGTACCCACCACGGGCCTGGAACTCGGCCTCCGCACGCACATAGGCGTCCATCGCCCGCTCCGACCCGTCGGCCATGGCCGCCTCGGCACGCCGCAGGTCGCGTACGGCCTGGTCGAGACCGCGCGCGGACAGGATGCGGTCGGTGACCGTGACTGCCGGATCGGCAGCCCGGGAGTCCTGCGGCAGGTGACCGACCGCACCGGTACGGGCGACGGTCCCTGCGGCCGGACGCAGCGTGCCCGCAAGGGTGTTGAGCAGCGTGGTCTTTCCGGCGCCGTTGCGGCCCACCAGGCCGATGCGGTCGCCGGGGGAGACATGGAAGGAGACGCCGGACAGCAGCAGACGCGCGCCGACGCGCACGTCGACACCATGAACGGTGATCATGAGAAACGCTCCGAAGCAAGCAAAGAGGACACACGGGTGGCGTGGAAGCGGGTCCTGTAGCTAGGAGATTCGGGGCGTGGACATGCGGCCAGCGTAGCGGTGGCGCCCGGACGGACGCCTGGGATTTTTTGAGGGGGGACGCCTCACTGCGCGGCGCCCGTACCTCAAGAAGCGCTTTTCACGGCTGTGACGGCAGGTCGAAACCCAGGGCCTGCGCCGCCTCCTCAGGCGTCGGCTGGGTCCACCGCTGAGCCATCGCCTCGTTCGAGGCCAGCGAGCGCAGCTCGGCCCGATCCAGGTACAGCGTCCCGTCGAGATGGTCCGTCTCGTGCTGCACGATCCGCGCGGGCCAGCCGCTGAACACCTCGTCCACAGGTTTCCCGTACTCGTCCTCGCCCGTCAGCCGCACCTGTGCGTGCCGCGCCACGACCGCCTGCCAGCCCGGCACACTCAGACAGCCCTCGAAGAAGGCGGCCCGCGCCCTCCCGACGGGCTCGTACGTCGGATTGACCAGGACCCGGAACGGCTGCGGCACCCGGCCGCGGGCCAGCCGCACCTCCTCGGGCACCGGAGCCGGATCCTCGATCACCGCGATCCGCAGCGGCACACCCACCTGCGGTGCGGCCAGGCCGACGCCCGGCGCCTCGTGCATGGTGAGGCGCAGGGCCTCGACGAAGCGGGCCAGCAGGGCGGGGTCGAGCTGGCCGTCGAAGCGCTCGGTGCCGCGCCGCAACACCGGGTCGCCCGCCGAGACGATGGGCAACGGGCCGCCGACGGCGAGAAGTTCCTCGACGTGCTCGGCAAGGGGCGCGTGGTCACGGGGGGTCGCCATCGGGCCAGGATGCCATGGACTTCGGTCGCTGCCGTCCCGGCATGTGACGCGCGCCACTTACGTCGCCGGGAACTCGGCGTCCTGCGGCCCCGACTACTGGACCGCTACCCACCTCAAGTCCCCGTCCCCCGGAGAAGCCCGCCGATGTCCACCGTTCCCTCGACCTCCCCCGCTTCCGGCTCCGCTCCAGCGGGGGGACCCCCACCGGACGAGGCCCCGCAACCGGCCGCCGCCCCGGCGCCGTCCCCCAGTCGCCTGGCGCCGCTGCGTCCGCTGGTGCTGCGACTGCATTTCTACGCCGGCGTGTTCGTGGCGCCGTTCCTGCTCATCGCCGCCGTCACCGGCTTCCTGTACGCCGGCGCGTTCCAGGCCGAGAAGCTCGTGTACGCCCACGAGTTGACCGTTGCCAAGGTCGGCGACACCAAGTTGCCGATATCCCAGCAGGTCACCGCCGCGCGCAAGGCGCACCCCGAGGGCACGCTCTCGGCGGTACGACCCTCCCCGGAGGCCGACGTCACCACCCGCGTGATGCTGTCCGGCGTCAAGGGCGTCGACCCCGACCACACCCTCGCCGTCTTCGTCGACCCGTACACCGGCAAGGTGCGCGGCGCCCTCGAACAGTACGGCTCGACGGGCGCGTTGCCACTGCGGACCTGGATCGACGAGTTCCACCGCGACCTGCAGCTCGGCGACACCGGCCGGCTGTACAGCGAGCTCGCCGCGAGCTGGCTGTGGGTGATCGCCGGCGGCGGTCTGATGCTGTGGTTCTCGCGCCGCCGGGCGCTGCGCAAGGTGCGAGGCACCAGCGGGCGGCGCCGCACGCTCGGTCTGCACGGCACCGTCGGCGTCTGGGCAGCCGCCGGGTTCATCTTCCTGTCGGCGACCGGTCTGACCTGGTCGGCCTACGCCGGGGCGAACATCGACACGCTGCGTACCTCGCTGGGTCAGGCCACCCCGTCGGTCTCGGCTACGGCGGGTGGCGAGCATGCGGGGCACAGCGCCTCCGCCACCACCGGGTCCGGCCAGCACGGCGTCGGCCTCGACGAGGTGCTGGCGGCGGCCCGTGCCAAGGACCTGACCGACCCGGTGGAGATCGTGCCGCCCGCCGATGCGAACTCCGCATACGTCGTCAGGCAGGTGCAGCGCAGCTGGCCCGAAAAGCAGGACTCGGTCGCGGTCGACCCCGCCACCGGCAAAGTCACCGACGAACTGCGCTTCGCCGACTACCCGTTGCTTGCCAAACTGACCCGCTGGGGCATCGACCTGCACACCGGCATCCTGTTCGGCCTGGTCAACCAGATCGCCCTCATGCTCTTGGCGCTCTCCCTCATCCTGCTGATCGTCTGGGGATACCGCATGTGGTGGCAGCGCGGCCGCGGCTCGACCTTCGGCAGGCCGGTCCCACGGGGCGCCTGGCAGCAGGTACCCCCGCAACTCCTCGTCCCGGCGGTCGCCGTCATCGCCGTCCTCGGCTACTTCGTGCCGCTGCTCGGCATTCCGCTGGCGGCCTTCATCGCCGTCGACGTCCTGCTCGGCGAGATCGCCCACCGGAAGGGGCGGTCCACCCCCGCACCGGCCGTGCAGTAGCGGACTGGCGCGGGCTGAGATGGCCCGGGGCCCGGTTCCTTCATGGAACCGGGCCCCGGCCGCAGAGCCGTACAGCCACGGCGTCGTTCAGACCTGCTCGAAGTGGCCCGCGAGCGCCGAGGCGATCCGCATGTGCGACTCGGCCTCCTCGTGCCGCCCCTGCCGCTGCAGCGTGCGTCCCAGCATCAGCCGGGCGTAGTGCTCCACCGGGTCGCGCTCGACGATGACGCGCAACTCGCCCTCCGCACGCCGCAGTTGGGCCGAGTGGTAGTAGGCACGCGCCAGCAGCAGCCGCGGTCCGGTCTGCTCCGGCACCTCCTCGACCAGTCCGCCCAGCACGCGCGCCGCGGCGGCGTAGTCCTTGGCGTCGAAGAACAGCTGCGCGCGCTCCCAGCGCTCCGCCGGCGTTCCGTGGTCGTAGTACGTCATCTCCACTCGTGACCTCCTTCGTGCACTCCAACCGAACGAGGTCGTTGAGCATTCCACTATGTGCGGGCGCGTCGGGGGAGAGGCGCTCAGGCCGCCAGTGCGGCCAGCTCTGTGTCGGCCCGCTCGGCCACCAGGGCCAGCACGCGCCCGGCCGCCGCCAGATCCTCCGCCGGGATACCGGCATAGATCCGGGCGGAGATCACCGCCGTCTCGGCGCTGACCTCGGCGTGGAAAGCCCGCCCGGCATCGGTGGCGCGGACGCCGCGGTCCTCGGCGGCCACCAGCCCCTTGGTGATCAGCTCCTCCATGACGCCCTGCACTTCGGCCGCGTCGACCTTGAGTGCGGCTGTGAGCTGTGCGACGAGTTCCTCGCGTTCGAGCGGCCCTTCGGCGGCGAGGGGACGCAGGGTGATCTGCTGCTGGAAGGTGGCGCCGTGACGGGCCAGCACATGCTCCAGGACGGCGCGGCCCGCGTAGTGGGCCAGGGCGATGACGCGAGGGCCGGCGGGCGGTGCGCTGCTGTATGCGGCGGTGGGTGCGGTGGTGGTCATGACTACTCCTTCTCGCTGTCGGTCTTCTCGCCGAACGGATCAAGAGGTGCGTCGAGCAGGGTCGCCAACTCCCGGGTGAACTCCCGTGTCCGGGGGCTGTCAAGGCCGCCGAGCGGCTGCAGCAACTGCTGCAGAAGCCCCTGTACGACCTTGATCGCACGCCCGGTGACCTCGATGCCCTGCTCGGTGAGGGCCAGCTGTACGGCGCGCGGGTCCTTGAGGTCCCGGGTGCGCTCGATCAGGCCGGCTGCTTCCAGGGCGCGGGCCAGTTTGGACACGTACAGCGGCTCGAGGCCCGTCACGTCGGCGAGGCGGCGCTGGCTGGGACGTTCCCCGCTGCGCTGCATGCCGTACAGCGAGGCCACCAGCGAGTACTGCGCGTGGGTGAGCCCGAGCGGGGCCACCGCCCGGTCGACGGCCACCCGCCACTTCATCGACAGCCGCCACACCAGGAAGCCAGGCGTGGCCTTCTCGGATCCTGCACTCATGTTAGATACAGTACATGGCTACTATGTCCATGGCTACTATTTCTCCGAGGGCAGGCGAGGACGCCCGGGTGACGGACTGACGGGACGCCCCCGGCAGGGTTAGGTTGGGCGTCATGAGCAATCTTGATCGCGAGCCGCTTCCCGCCGTGTGCGGCGGCCGTGGATTCGTGGTGGCGGAGCCCGTGCGCGAACTCCTCAGCCCTCGCCGCGTCAAGCTCGGCGAGTCGACCGAAGTGCGCCGCCTGCTGCCCAACCTGGGGCGCCGCATGGTCGGCGCCTGGTGCTTCGTCGATCACTACGGCCCCGACGACATCGCCGACGAACCCGGCATGCAGGTGCCGCCGCACCCGCACATGGGCCTGCAGACGGTGAGCTGGCTGCACGAGGGCGAGGTGCTGCACCGCGACTCCACCGGCAGCCTGCAGACGATCCGTCCCCGCGAACTGGGACTCATGACCTCTGGCCGGGCCATCAGCCACTCCGAGGAGAGCCCCCGCCCGCACGCCCGCTTCCTGCACGGCGCGCAACTGTGGGTGGCCCTCCCCGACGGCCACCGCCACACCGACCCCCACTTCGAGCACCACGCCGAACTGCCACGCGTCACGGCACCCGGCCTCAAGGCCACGCTGATCCTCGGCACCCTCGACGGCGCGACCTCGCCCGGAACGACGTACACCCCGATCGTCGGCGCCGACCTCACTCTCGCCCGCGGCGCGGACGTACGCCTGCCGCTGGAGCCGGACTTCGAGTACGCCGTCCTGTCCATGTCCGGCGAGGCCCACGTCGACGGCGTGCCGGTCCTGCCGGGTTCGATGCTCTACCTCGGCTGCGGCCGCACCGAACTCCCGCTGCGCGCCGAGTCGGACGCAGGCCTGATGCTCCTGGGCGGCGAGCCTTTCGAGGAAGAGCTGATCATGTTCTGGAACTGGATCGGACGGTCGCAGGAGGAGATCGAGCAGGCCCGTCGGGACTGGATGGAAGGTGCAAGATTCGGCGAGGTGAAGGGGTACGACGGGGACCCGCTACCGGCCCCCGAGCTGCCGTCGACGCCGCTGAAGCCGCGAGGAAGGGTCCGCTGACCTGCAGGGATGGGTGGTTGCTCGGTGACAGGTGGGCGATTTGGCGCAGTGTCTTGTATCCACCTTTCGATCGCTCGCTGGTGGGAGGCTGGGCGCTTCTCCAGGCTCAATGTGTAGCGCTCGGCCTTTCCATGGTTTCGCCGTCTGTGGGCAGTTGTGGCAGGACACTTGCTAACCCAATGCTAACTTTACTGACGCTTCGTCAGTTGATCTCGCGAGGTTCTGCAGCGCATGGCTGTGTGGCGGGCAGCGGTTTTGGCGGGTCGACGGCGGCGGCTGAGTGATGTCCTGGCGGGCAGTGTGCTGTACGCCGGCGAGGGAATTCGGTACTCGCTCTGGCGCCTTGTAGAGAGTCGACAAGATTCAGGGTCTGTGGTTGCCTGCTGGTGCAAGCTTTGTCCGGGGCGAGTGCTGCGGTGCGAGGGTGCCGCAGCAGATTCTTCGTCTGCTGGTGGTACACGCCTGATCTCGCTCCTGACCTGCGACAAAGAGCGGAAACGTCGAGTGCCAGGCTGAGTTGGTCCGCACCTGGTCCGGATCTTGATGAGTGGTACGCGGTGCTAGCGAGTGGGCCGCGGTACCACATGGCACATGTCGTAGAAGCCGTCCAGGGGCGTCCACATGGTCCATGACGAGCGGGTATGTCCGAGTTGGTGCCCTGTGATGCGAGGGTGTCTACGGGGTGGGTGACACGCCGGTGACACCTGAGGCGCTTCTGCCGCCGTGCCCCGACGGGGAGTCTGTGTAGACCGGGACCCGGACGGTGACGCGCTGTCCGCGTGGCCCGTTGCCGGCGATGGCATATCCGCCGTACAGCCAGCAGCAGCCGCAGGGCTTCGTTCGAGATCAGCGGTTGCGGCAGTGGTTCGGGCAGCTGGCGGGAGTGTTGGGGCATGACTGGCCGCTGGGGTGAATGACGTTGTCAGAATCGGGCGCGAGCGGATTCTCCCTGAGCCAGCGACGGATCTCCTCCGCATGCCCCTCACGCCCGAGCCCCGAAAGCAGATCCGCTTGCAGGCCCAGCACAGTATGGAGTTGCGGGAGCACAGCAGGTGTCGCGCCGAGATGGTTGCGGTACAGCTCGACGGCTTCCCCACTCGCAATCAGCGCCTCGGAGAGATCGCCTCTCAGCCCTAGAAGCAGGGTTAGGACTGACAGTGAGGTGGCGAGGTCGGGTGCGTGGGTGGCGGGGTTCTCGGCTGTGAGCCGACGGCGGATCTCCACCGTTTCTTGGGTGGTGGTGAGTGCTTCGCCGTTACGGCCTGTCTCTGCGAGCCGGATGCAGAGGCCGGCCAGCGCGTGGGCAAGGCTGGGTGCGTGGGTGGCTGGGTTCTCGGCTGTGAGCCGACGGTAGATCTCCACCGCTTCTTGGGCGGTGGCGAGTGCTTCGCTGCGGCGGCCTGCCTCTGCGAGCTGGAGGCCGAGGTTGGACAGCGAACGGGCGAGGTCGGATTCGTGGGCGGCAGGGTTCTCGGCCGTGAGGCGACGGCGGATTTCCACTGCCTGTTGCTCGGCGGTGAGTGCTTCGCTGTGGCGGCCTGCCTCTGAGAGGTGGATGCCGAGGTTGGACAGTGAGCCGGCGAGGTCGGGTTCGTGGGTGGCTGGGTTCTCGGCTGTGAGCCGACGGTAGATCTCCACCGCTTCTTGGGCGGTGGCGAGTGCTTCGCCGCGGCGGCCTGTCTCTGCGAGCCGGGCACCGAGGTTGCCCAGTGAGTGGGCGAGGTCGGGTGCGTGGGTGGCGGGGTTCTCGGCTGTGAGCCGACGGTAGATCTCCACCGCCTGTTGGGCGGTGGCGAGTGCTTCGCTGCGGCGGCCTGCCTCTGCGAGCTGGAGGCCGAGGTTGGACAGCGAACGGGCGAGGTCGGGTTCGTGGGTGGCTGGGTTCTCGGCTGTGAGCCGACGGTAGATCTCCACCGCTTCTTGGGCGGTGGCGAGTGCTTCGCTGCGGCGGCCTGCCTCTGCGAGCTGGAGGCCGAGGTTGGACAGCGAACGGGCGAGGTCGGATTCGTGGGCGGCAGGGTTCTCGGCCGTGAGGCGACGGCGGATCTCCACCGCGTGTTGCGCGGCGGTGAGTGCTTCGCCGCGGCGGCCCGCCTCCGACAGCAGGATGCCCAGGGTGGACAGCGAGGAGGCGAGGCTGGGTTCGTGAGCGGCCGGGTCTTCTGCCGCCAGTTGCTGGTCGGCTCCGGCGAGGGCGCTGGTGAGTCGCAGGGCGAGAGGGGCGGTGATCCGGGATGTATACGGGAGCGCGGCTGAGACGGCCCGGACGGTTGAGTAGGGGAGCAGGGCTGTGTCCAGGGCCGTGTCCAGGGCGAGTAGGACATGTTGGCTGTCTGCGGGGCGGCCGGCGTTGTAGTGGGCTATGGCAGCGCGAGCCAGGACGGTGATGAGCTGTGTCTGCTGTCCGGAGTCGGCCGCGGCGAGCAGGCCGGGCAACAGGATGCTGCCGTGGGTGAGGGCGCTTGAGGCGTGGTACTCGGCGATGCGGTCGGGCTGGAGGGAGCCCCAGTAGCGGTCGGGTTCGGCCGGGTACAGGCTGGCCAGCCACGCCGCCGTGCGTGCTGTCTTGTCGGTCGGCAGGTCGGGGACCGTGCCGATGACCTGGGCAGCCCCGTCCTTGGCGGTGGCTCCGCACAGGGCGGCGACGGCGACGGCTGCGGCAAGCGTGGCGGTGGGCAGGTTCAGTTTGAAGGCGGGAGCTTCGGCGCTGTCCTCCCAGAAGCGTCCCTCGTGCTGTAAGAGGATCTCCTCCGCCGGGGTGCCGGGGGAGGCGCCGGCGGGTTTGGGGCCGTGCTGCAACAGGGTTACCAGGACGGTCAGTTGCAGGGTGAGGGCGTTGTCGTAGCGGGGGTGGCTCAGCTCGTCCGGGGGCTGGAGCCGGGAGGCCAGGGCCGTCCAGTCGTACGCCGGCACGGTGGGGACACGCGGTAGCAGGCGGGCGAGGTCGAGGGCGGCGTTCGTGAACGCGGTGCAGCGGTCCAGGGTGGGCCGGCTTCGGGAGATGAGAGGGGCAAGGACGGTGATCGGAGCCGCGGCGAGCAGACTGCGTACGGCAGGAGCGGCGTTGAGTGCATCGGTGCGCCACTCACCGTCGGAACGGGCGAGCAGCAGCAGCCTGACCCGGTGACGTGAGCGGTGCAGGTGGGTGATCAGGCGGCGCAGCAGACGAGGCCGTGTTTCGGCATAGTCGACCACCACCAGCAAGGGCAGGGAAGTGGTCAGAGGGGCGAGGTCGGGTGGGGCGTCATAGTCGGTGAGGTCGGAGCGCAGGTGTCCGGTGACCCATCCTTGTTGGCTGAGGACGTCGGTGAGACGGCGGGCCAGACGGGTCTTGCCCTGCCCACCGGGCCCGGTCAGCACCCGCACCGCCACGGCAGGCGGGCCACCCTCGCACCAGGAGCGCAGCTCGGCCAGCTCACTGTCGCGACCGTGGAAGGCGACCGCCTCCGCATCGGCACGCAACAGCGCGGCCGGTGAGTTCAGATCACGTTCGAACGCCGCCGGGGTGAGCAGACCGGCGGCCTCCACCGGCTCCACGGCCGGCTCCCAGCCGGTGTGCTCGGTGAGGGCGGCCCGGAAGCCCTCATCGGTGAGAAGACGAGCGGCAGGGACAGCGATCAGCCGGCTACCGCTGTCGGCCTGGCGGTCCTGGCCCACGACACCGCACAGCATGTCCCCGCCGAGCCCGTCGTCACCGAGGAGGGCGGCACCCGACACTCCCGACCAGCGGCTGCCCGACCCGGTGGATGACGCGGCGGGAAAGGTGGGGTCGGTGCTGGAGATCTCATAGCGGCCGGCCAAGGAACCGCTGCCCGGAAAGATGGCGCCCATGAGCTGTTCGTCCAGGCGCAGGCCGGCCTCAACGTCCTTCTGCATACGCGGGAAACCGGTCATCGTCACCGGCACCGGCCGGGTGCCGATCACAAGGCCGAACCTCTGCGGCGGCCGGGTGAGCAGATCGCTCAGCGACTCCGGCGTCCGCCAGCCCCGGCCCTCACTGACCTCGATCAGCACGGCATCCACAGTCCCGTCCGCGGGACGCCAGCGCACGGTCGCGGGGAACTCGTTCTCGCCGGTGTCGGGCTGAGTCACCGTCAGCGTGTCCTGGCCGGCACCGTCCATGCCGTCCAGGACATGCGCGGCGGTCAGTACCAACCGCGGCGCGATCAGGTAGCCCGAGCCGAACCCGCGCTTGTCCGTGTCTCGTCTGCGGACCCGGATCTGCACCCGGCGATCCAACTCCATGAGCGGTTTCCCCGTTCCTTGCTCACTGACATGCCCAAGGCCGGCCGCGCGGCCCGGACTACTCCTCGTCGCGTACGTCGATGTCGCCGCCGCCGGGCAGATGTGGTTGCAGCTTCACGGTCAACGTGTGGGTGGCCTTCCTGCCGCTCTCCTTCTTCCCGCCCAAGCTGAGCACACTCCACCGCAGCCCGCCGTTGACGCCCTTGGTGCCGGTTAGCTCCAGACCGAGGTCCAACGTGATCTCCCCGAGAGTGAACAGCACCCCTTGGTGGCCGCCGCTGGCCGGGTCGGCGATCCGCTCCTGGGCCTCGGCGACCTGGTCCCGCAACAGCGTGATCGCATCCGCCAGGTCCATCCACTCCCCGTCGGAATTGCTTGAGTTCCCCATGCCCGTCCCCTTCTTCTGGCTCTCCTCCTGGAACGAACCAGTAGAAACCAGACCGCGGCCGGAGCGCCGCGCTCGGCCGGACGTTAGCCGCGCCACGCGGTCGGCGCGGTGTCTTTCCCTGAACCCATCGGGGTGTCGACCCCCTATGTCGCTTCCTTGATCGTTTCAGGGTGCCTGCGGTTGTGGTGTGAGTGGGTGGAGCTGGACGGTGTAGGTGATGCGTTCGGTGGCGGGTTGATCTGGCTGGAGCGTGGGCCAGTTGATGTGTCGGGCTTTGGTGGCGCGGGGTGATCGGCGGCCGGGCCGTGGCCGGGTGGCGGTGCGGATGAGGTCGGCGCCGATGTCACGGATCTTGGCCGTCAGGCGGCGAGGGGGAAAGTCCGCCCCGACGGTGCGCTGGGCGGCGTGCAGGGCGTGCTTGAGCAACGCGGCGGCCGCACCGTGGCAATGACCGGTTGCGTGAGTACGTTCAGGAGAGGTTGTCGGGGAACGTTCACCGGTCTGACGGGACGGTCGCCGCAGGACCGCGGACGCCTCCGTGGAAAGGGCTGAACAAGCCGCACCGGCAAGACAGGCGGTGGGCGACAGCATGGAGCCCGGAACAGATCTCGCACCGGTTGAAGGCCGACTTCCCCGAGGATGAGTCCATGCGCACGGCTACAACACCTACGTCGTGTGGCCGGTCGGCGGCACCGCGCCCGACTCCTTCGACCCGTCCGACTTCCCCGGCACCGGCACCGGCGCACCGCTCGGCCTGAAGTCCGTCGCCCCCGGCTCCGGATTCACCGGCTCCGGGTACGGCACCTTCGCCACCACCCAGCACGCCGACTACCAGGCGATCGGTGACGCGGTCGAGGGCAAGGTCGGCGAGACGGTGAGCATCACCGTGGGCGTGCGGAACAACGGGCCGGGCCGGATGGGCTTCAGCTGGGCGGACGCCGGCATATCCGGCACGTTCGTGGTGACCCCGCCCGCCGGCACCACGATCACCGGCGCCCCGGGCCCGGGCGAGCAGTGCGACCCCGGGCCGCTGTGGAACTGCACACCGCGCAAGGCCGGCGCGAAGAGCTACACCTGCGCCATCTCCAGCACGGACTTCCGGCCGGGCGACTTGGTGACCCAGGAGTTCACGGTGCGGATCGGCCGGGTCGTGTCCGGCGCGCGGGGCAGTGTGCGGGCGGTGGAGAATCCCGAGTACCCCAATCGTGACGACGACGCGGCGAACGACACCGCGGCGATCGCGGTGAAGGCCACCGGCTCGGCGACGTCCAGCCCGTCGCCCAGCGCCGCTGCGTCCCCGTCGGCCACTGCCACCGCGAGCCCGTCCGGTTCCGGGGCGGAAACCGGGAACGGGACGACGACTGGCGGCGGGCTCGCCGCCACGGGCGCGGACGGCGTCCTGCTGCGGGCGGGCACCGCTCTCCTGCTGGTGGCGGGCGGCGCGCTGGTGTTCCTGGCAGCGCGGAGGGCGCGGCCGCAGGGCGGCCGCTGACGCCCCGGCGTGGCAGGGCCTACCTGCGCTTCGTGGTGGAAAACGGCTCGTAGCGGAGCCGGGCCGGACGGGTGCGTAGTCAGGCGGCGGCGCTGATCGCCCGCAGGCGTCGTCGGCGCACGATCTGCTGCAGCCGCTGCCCCTCCTGGTCGCATGCCGCTCGCGAAGCGGCCGTACGACCTGCGGCTCGTTGTTGCTGGTCATGTCTCAAGGGACAGGCATTCTCAGGCCCACGCCCCCAGCACTCCTGGCAGATGGCCTGTTGGGTCTCAGCCGAAGCCGGGGGCCGACCCTCAGTAGCGGATGCCGCTCATGAAGGCGGCGGTGAGGTGGGGAGCCTCGCTCACCGGTGGGCGGGTGCCCGTCTCGCAGGAGACCTTCTTCTTCGAGACCTGCACCTTTCCTCCGATGCGCTCCAGAGTGAACAGCTGGCAGGTGGCCACCGTGTCTTCGGACGGCATCAGGACGGTGCTGTTGTAGTCGACGCTGAGATGGGCGTACACCGCGGCATGGCTGGTGTTCTGGCTGATGACGGTGGGCGTTCCGATGTCACGCGGAACGGTCGGTAGCCTTCCGTCGGCGCGGTAGCCGTCCGTTATCCGCTTCTCCACCTGGGTGACGAGTGCGGCGAGCTTGTTGCGGGCGGCGTCCTCTTCGCGGTGCGCCTTTATCTGCATCGCGAAGATGACCCCGCCCATGGCGAGGGCAGTGAGGATCAGCAGGGCGATGAGGGTTCTGGAGAGCTTGCGTGCCATGTTCACCGTTCCCTCTTCTCCCTTTTCCGCGCTGCGCACTTCTTCTGATGGCCGATCAGTAACCGATGTTGGTCAGGACGTGCTCAAGGGCCGACGCGTACAGCCGGGCCCCTTCCGCGTTGGGATGGTACGACTCCATGCTGGACGGCGCCGTCGCGGTGAACTGGTTGTCCGAGGCGATGTCGTCCGAGGGTGTCTGGGTGAAGCCGTGCAGTGCTTCGTCCGAGTCGCACAGCAGATGTCCGTCGAACTCGGCGTCCGGGGACCAGAAGACGGATTGGCCGTCCGTCGAGTCCGCACTCTGTGCGACGGCCGTTTGTTCGTCGTCGTTGAGGTCCTGGCCCCAGTCGTGCAACAACTCCATCTGCTGTGTGGTGAAGACCGACGCGCAGGTGACGGACGGGTCGAACAACAGCGGATAGCCGAGCAGGACGATCTTCGCGTTGGGCGCCACCAGATGGACGTTGGCCAGGAACGCCTTGTCGTTGGCGGCTGCGGTGGTCAGATAGTCCTGGACGGTGGCGTCGTCCGGGCATCCGGTCAGCAGGCACTGGGTGAGGATCTTGGTGAAGTGGGCGTCGTCGCCGCCGATCGTCATGGCGACCAGGCTGGTGTCGGAGCTCAGGAATCCCGAGTACAGCTGGGGTATCTCCCCGAACTGGCCGTTGCGCGAGGCGTGTTCGGTCGTCGCTCCGCTGCAGGCTGCCGAGTGGAAGTCCATCGAGGTGTCGAAGGCGTCCTCACGGGCGCCGACGGACGTCGAGGTGCCCGGCAGGACCGTCTGACGGATCCAGGAGTTCTTCGAGCGCAGGCACGCGTCGTAGGTGGCCGGCTTCGGATCGCCGCTCACCAGGTGCGGACCGGTGTCGGTGTTGGGGTAGTAGTCGCCGACGCCCGTGCCGGAGGCGTAGGAGTCACCGAGCTGGACGACGGTGTCCTTCGGCTTGCCCGGCAGGGCGGTGAAGGCGACCGAGTCCCAGGCGATCGTGTTGTCGGCGGTGGCGCCGAAGGCGAAGTCGGTGAGGCTGATGCCCTGCCAGTCGGTGCCGGAGAAGTCCACCGCGCCCAGGGAGATCCAGGTGTTCGCCTTCATGTGGGCGTTGATGACGCGGTTCGTGGTGCCGGATCCGGTGTGGATGGTGTAAATCGCCTGCTGGGCGGTCATCCCGGTGTCGGGGACATGAACCCAGACGCGTTGCCAGCCGTCCAGATGCTGTCCCACGTTCCAGTCGCCGGTGATCGCCATGTTGCCGCCGGCATCGACCGGGGTGGCGGCGAACTGCTTGGCCGCATCCCCGTCGGCGACGAACTCCCCGGTGGTGGCGTCGTACCAGGTGGCGGTCTGGTTGAGGTCACTCACGCCGGTATCGGTGGAGCGGGTGTGCGCGTACCAGAAGTGGCCGTCGTAGCCGCCGCCGATCTGGTGGAGGTCGCCGCGGGCCTCGAAGTGGTTGTCGGAGTCCGCGAAAAAGGTGAACTGGAACGATCCTGCGTCCGCGCTGACGGCGCCGCAGTCGCTCCAGGTCGGGGTGCCGTTCGGTACGGAGGTGACGACGACGGATCCGGAGGGCAGACCGTCGTTGGTGCACACGGGGGTGCCGTACTGCAGGTTGTAGCCGCGTCCGGGTTCGCTGCGCAGCGTCGCGTACTTGAGGTTCTCGTGTCCGCAGTCGTCGGTGCAGTCGTTCTTCCAGGTCGCGTTCTGCGCGTTCCACCAGTGCAGTTCGTCGCAGCCGTCGATGTGCTGGGTCTCGCACGGCGGGGGATCACTCACGTCGCAGTCGTTGCTGCTGTCGCAGAAGGTGGCGAGCGGCGGCTTGATCTGGGTACGCAGGTCGGCGTCGGTCCACCAGGCCGGGTAGAAGCCGGCGGTGTTGTAGCCGGTGTCCCCTTCCCGGTCCTGATTGCCGCTGGTGTCGTAGGAGTAACCGGTGTCGATGGACCAGGCGGCCCAGCCCATCACCTTCTCCTCGTACGGCCAGTCCTGCGGGTGCGCGGCGTCGTGGTTGGCGTCCGGGTCGACGCTGGTGTCCATGAACGGCTGCCGGTCCGGCGGGTAGAGCGGGTTGGCCGGGTTGTTGTACCAGCCCAGGCCCCAGTGGCCGTCGTTGTCCGGGGCGTCCGCGAGGGTGTTCAGACCGCTGTTGTAGTCCCACAGTGCGGCGAACCAGTTCTCGATGGCGGAGGCCGAGTCGTTGTTGACCGTGATCGTCTGGTCGCCCGAGTGGATCTCGTTCCACTTCTGGGCGAGGATCCGCGCGGAAGCGGCGACGTTGACCGTGTAGTCCAGGGCGACGGCGCGCTGCACGTCGGGGGCGAGCGCGGTCTCGTCGGTCTTCTCGTGGCCGGCCATGCGCATGCCGTCGGTGATCTGGCCGACTCCGTAGCCGCAGTCGGAGTCCTCCCAGTGGATCTGCCAGTACGACAGCGGGTTGTCCGGGTCGGCCTGATGGCCGTAGAACCCTGCAGTGGAGGCCAGTGGGTTGCCCATCTGCCCGGGGACGGCACCGCTTTCGGCCTGCCACAGGTTCGACTCCTGGGCGAGCACGCCGAGGAGCACCTGCGCGGGCATCCGTCCGCCGCCGGTCAACTGCGGCAGCGGGAACAGCGACTGCGGGTCGATCGTGCCGAGGCCGGTCTGGGAGCGCCATCCGCCCTGGCTGATCCAGCCGGAGCTCAGATCGTTCCGTACGGCCATGTCGACGGCCCATTCGACTTGGTTGGGGGTGGGCTGCAGGGCCTGTGTGTCGACGTCGTTGCGGGGGACGGAGCAATAGCGGTCGCTGTCGACGGTGTCGTGCGAGACGCTGTCGGTGTCGGCCGACGCGAGGGCCATGGTGTGGGCGCTGCCGGGCTGCCCGTCCGTGGCGATGGCCGGGGAAGCCGCCTTGCCGGACGCGTCCGGGGAGCCGCTGTCCTGGACGGTTCCGGTGATCTGTTCGCCGGTGACCGTCGCAGTCGCGGTCACCGTGGTGGCCTTCTCGGTGTCCGGTCCAGATGCCGTGGTGGCGGACTTGTTTCCGGTGAAGTCGCGGCCCGCGTCGGCGATCCGTTTCAGTCCGGCCCGTACTCCGGGGGTCAGGACGGCGGAGACGGCCAGGCGTCCGTCGCTGGAGACGGCGCTGTCGGCCGGCGCGTCGAGCCGGGTCAGGCCGGCGGCCGGCAGGTGCTCGGAGCCAGTGGGCGTGCCGGTGAGGAAGACCTTCCGGCCGCCGCCCTGGCCGAGGCCGATGGCGCCGAGTTTTCCGGTGGCCACGGTGCTGACGTGCCCTGCGACGAGGACTCTGGCGCGGCTGGTGGTCGCCGTGTGGTCGAGGTAGGCGATCCGGCCGTCGGTACCGGCGTGGATCTCGTAGGGGGTGCCCGCGGTCTTGGCGAGGTTCTTCACGGTGCCCGACGCGCGGATGTGCACCAGCTGGTCGTCGCGTCCGGCGACCAATCCGTCCTTCACGGGGACGGCCGAGGTGATCTCCCCTGCCACCACTGGGGAGTTGACGGTCTTACCTGCCGTATCGACAGTGACCAGACGTGTGCTGTCGTCGCCGAGCGCGGTGAACGTCGCCTGGCGCAGGCCGGGGTTGCAGGACGGGGAGAAGTAGGCGAGGGACGCCGTGAAAGGCAGCTTGGTGACGTCCCCGGAGTCGAGGTCGACGACGGCCGTGAACGCGCCGCGTTCCATGAGCTGTTCGTGGTTGGTGAAGGTGCGGGGCGCGTAGGCGACAGCGGCGTGCGAGTGGTCGATGACGCACTCGTTGCCGATCCAGGTGTCCGCCTGCACGCCGGGCTCGGCGAGCACGGCCGCGTCCTTCCAGCTGTAGGCGCTGCGGCTGTCCGCCACGAGCAGGTGGACCCCGTCGGTGTCTGCAGCCAGGGTGACGGCCCGGTCCGATGACTTCTGCCAGGCTGAACCGAGCGTGTTGTCAGGATCGGTGGCACTGCTGTGCGCCGGGGACGGTGACGGTCCGGATGAGGCGGTGGCGGGTGTGGCCTGTACGAAGGCGCCGACCAGCGCGGCGCAGGCTGCGGCCGTGGACAGCGCCCGCAGGGGTGTTGTGGATGTCAACGCACACTCCTGATGCCGGGTGGGCTGAGGCAGGGGCCCGGGTGGTGCCCGGGGCCGGGGCAGTGCGTGAGGTGCTCGGTTCCTTATGAGGCGGCGCCGAAGATCCGGAGCGAGTACGTCGCCCCGGCCTGACCGGCGCCGTATTCCTGCAGGTAGGTGGCGGCCGGGCCGGATCGGTGCAGGGGGCTGCCGACCGCCTTCTTGGCCTGGGTGAACGCCTTGTCGACGGCCGGTGTGGTCGTCTTGAGCCAGCTCGCCGCCGTCTGCGGGTGTGCGCCCGGGTGATCCAGTCCGACGCACTGCCGCAGGAAGTCGGCGTGCCCCGTGGCCTTCCGGTCGGCCGTGCACGTGAGGGATTCCAGGTCTCCGTCCAGGCTCCAGACGACGGCGATACTCAACTCGATGCCGGACGTGGGGTGCGCCGATCCGGAGGAGATCCACACGGCGGGCCAGGCGTCATGCGCCTTGAAATCGTTCTTCTTCCTGGCGCTCAGCGTGATGTTCCACCGCTTCGCCAGCCGGGCCAGGAAGTCGGCGCCGGTGTACCCCTTCGCGAAGGCGGTGCTGTGGATGCCGGTGGGGAACTTGTCGGCGGTCGCAGGCTTGGTGGGCCAGTCGTCGAGGCCGGGGGTGGCCGTCGCCGACGGGGTGGTCGTGGCGGTGGCGGAGGGCGTGACCTCACCCTCGCCCGGTCCCGCTGACGTCGAGGAGGCGGAGCCCGGTGAGGAGCCGTGCGGTGACGAGCACCCGGCGATCAGGGCGCAGACGGCCAGCGCCGCCGCGAGGGCGTGGGGGAATTTCATGGACGTGGGCTCCGTAGCGAGGGAGGTGTGCCAGAGGCGGTGCGCCCACGCGCCCGGGCGTTCCGGGCCGGGGGACGCACCGCCGTGCCGTGGTGTGCGGCGGTGGATCAGGGCATCGCGTCGTGGAAGCAGATGCCGGTGCTGGACGCCGTCGTGGTCGCGGAAAAGACGACCGCGTCGTAGGCGACGTCCTGGTCACCCGTGTAGTCCGAACGACTGGTGTTGTCGGCCTGGAGGTTGCCGCCCTGCCACATCCGCACGGTGCCGAGGTCGACCCACACGTCGTTGCCGTTGCTCCGCGTGGCCTGGTTGACGCTGCAGGTGCGGGTGGCGGTCACGCCGGCAGTGTTCATGCCGACGTTGACGTGGTACGGGACGATGGCCTGGGCGCCGTGGTTGGGCAGGTGGACGTAGATGTCGTAGAGCAGGCCGGTGGTGCCGGGCTCGGACATGAGGGACGGGTTCGGTGTCCATGTCGCGGTGACCTTGTGCCACAGGTCGGCGCTGCTGCCGGATCCGCCCGGGTAGCCGTGGGTGAACCAGGCGTGTCCGTCGTATCCGGCGCCGAGCTGGTGCAGGTCGATCGGTGCGATGTCGCCGGTGGCCCGCCAGGTGCCGTCACTGCGGTCGTAGGTGAAGTTGTCCCCGAGCTGCAGGGTGAACTTCCCCTCGGCTGACTGCGATTCTGTGCAGCCCTGGGTGTTGTCGTCCGGGTCGGGCAGGTCGTCGACGAGCAGCCCTGCGGGGGCATTGTTGCAGGGGCCCGCGTTGTACTGCCGGTTCAGGGCCGGCTCGCCGCTGCCGAGCGAGTAGACGAGGTTCTCGGTGGAGCCGTCGGTGCTGTCCTGGCCGGCGCCCCACGAGACCGAGCCGTGGAACCAGCAGGTCTCGTTCTCGGCCGGGCACGGGTCGCTGCCGGATGCAGCGCCGGGATCGCAGTTGTTGGAACTGCCGCAGTAGGCACGGTAGTTCAGGTTCAGATTCAGCTTGCCCGCCGGGCTCGTGCCGCCGATCGGGAACTGCGGCAGGGCGTAGGAGGGCTGGCTGTTGTAGGTCAGCTGCGGGGTCTCGATCCAGCCCATGATCTTTTCCTCGTACGGCCAGTTCGCCGGATGCGCGGCGTCGTCGTAGGAGTCACGCAGGAACGGGGCGCGATCGGCCGGGTAGTTGGGGTTGGCCGGGTTGTTGAACCAGCCCAGGCCCGTGTGGCCGTCGTTCTGCGAGGTGTCGGTGTAGACGCCGCTGTTGTAGCCCCACAGCGCCATGGACCAGTTCTCGATGTACGCCGCGTTGCCGGTGTTGACGTTCATGCCGAGGCTCTTGAGCTGGTTCCACGTCTGGCTCAGGATGCGCACACCGGCGGCGATGTTGGCCGCGTAGTCGGTGGCGATGGCGTACGCCTGGGTCGGCTCGTACGCGTCGGGCTTGGCCTCGTTCATACCCGTGGTGACCTGGGCGATGCCGTAACCGCAGTCGGCGGCGCCTGTGTTGGGGTAGTTGTGGATGCTGTCGGCATTGCCGTAGTAGTCGCCGAGCAGCGGGTTGCCGCCGTCGCCGGGGACGGAGTGCCAGGACGCCTGCTTGAAGTTGGACTCCTGGGCGAGGACGCCGAGCACGACCTGGGCCGGGACGGTGCCGCCGTCGGTCAGTGGGACCTTCGGGAAGAGCGTCTCCGGGTCGTAGGCGTCGCTGCCGGTGCCGAGGTAGTTCGCCGGCCGGGTGATGTTCAGGTCGCCGTGCACCGCCTGGTCCACGGCCCACTCGACCATGTTGGCGCTCGGCTGCAGGGCCTGGGCGTTTACGTCGTTGCGCTTGACGAGGCAATTGGAGTAGTGCGACTGGGGATTGGGGTCGCTCGGGGTCACTCCGGACTGCGCGAGCGCGTCCTTCTCCGGCTGGCCGCCGACGTCGGGCTCCGTGTCGTCGGTGGTGTCGGCGGCGGCCTCCGCGGTCGTCACCTGCGTGGTCGCCGTGGTGTCACTGGCGGTCGCCAGGGCCTGTACGTCGATGAGCCCGGCGCCCTCTGTGCCGGTGGCCCCGATCTTCGAGGTGATGCCCTTGAGCTCCTGTGACGCCGCCGAGGTCGTGAGCAGATGGCCCTGTCGGGAGGCGGCGAGGGGCTTGCCGGGGGCATCCGCCTTGATGAGGCCGGGTGCGTCGGCGGTGTCGATGCCGGACACCTTGCCGGCGACCAGGTCGCCGCCGCGGCGCGCAAAGAGACCGAGCTGTCCGAGCGGTGCGGTGCCGAGTTTCGTCAGCTTCCGGCCGTTCCAGCGGTGCAGTTCGTCCTTGCCGCTTGCCACGACGGCCAGGTCGAGGGACCCGCCGGCGCTCGGGGCGAGCCCGAACAGGCGCCCCGGGAGCTTGGTCAGGGTGGTGGTCGTCCCGTCGGCGGCGGCCTTGACCAGCCGTCCGTTCAGCACGCCGAGGTCGCCGTCGGCGGTCGGCAGCGGATTGGTGAACTGGCCCTTGACTGAGGTGTGGTCGAGGGTCTTGCCGGTCTCGGCGTCGACGTCGAAGAGCTCGGTGGATCCGCTGGCCGAGTCGCCGACGGCGCTGCGGGTGAAGGTGACGGTGTCGCCCTGGCCGCAGCCGGGCGAGAAGTAGGCGAGCTGCACGCCGGTGACCGACCGGGTGACCTTTCCGGTCGTCAGGTCCACGACTGCGGCGAAGGCGCCGTGCTGCATCAGGACGGGCTTGTTGGCCGCCATGGACGGGGCGTAGACGGCGGCCGCGTACCGGCCGGAGCCGGTGGTGCAGACGTACCCGGTCCATGGGCCGATACCGTCGAGCCCGGCCTCCGTGAGGTCGGCCAGCTCCCGGTACCGGAACGACCGCGACTCGTCGGCCACCAGGATGTGGAAGCCCTCGGAGTCGCCGGTGCCGATGACCGCACGGTCGGAGGACGTCTGCCAGTTGTCGCCCAATGCCCGGGCGGGCGAGGGGAACAGCCGGCCGTCGGTGTGCGCCGAGGGCTGGGGTGTTGCGGCGGCCGCGGTGACCTGCGAGGCGGGCAGCAGGCCCGCGGCCAGTACGGCGCAGGAGAGGGCGGCGGTCCTGGCGGTCCGGCGGCGTGCGGTCGGGGTACTCCTGGTCAGTGCCATTGCGTGCACACCCCGCTCGTCCCTTCCTGCTTCCAGGTCTCAGGCGCCGGGTCGAAGCCCGGCCCGGTGTCGGTGGAGCAGCCCTTCGCCGTCGCGTCTCCGCCGACCATCGGCGTTGCCTTGGCCACGTCGTCCTGGTTCACGAATCCGGCGGAGAACGACGCCTCGCTGCCGCCGAGTTGGGGGACGTAGAAGATGTTCGCGGCCTGCGGGAAGGTGTTCGACGCCGGGTCGACGGTCACATACGCCCAGGAGGCGTCACAGGTGCCCGAGTAGTAGAACCGCAGGGAGTACCCCGTGTCGTCGATCTCCTCCAGCAGCCGGGCATCGTTGTCGCAGCCCATCGTGGCGGGGCTCTGGCCGGTGCAGTCCGACCCCTTGCAGCTGTCGGCCGAAGCCGGGCCCGAGAACGCGAACAGCGAGCCGCCAGCCAGGGTGAGAACCAGCAGCAGGGATCTGAGAGAGGAAGCGAGCCGGAAGCAGGAGCCGGATGGATGTCTTCGTCTGACCATGGCCGTCCTTTGCGCTCGTGGAAGGAAGTGAATCCACTGCGAAGGGCGGTTTCGCCATCAGGCCACACATGCGCGACGCCTCCGCCCCCGTTGCTGCCGCCACGTGCTGAAGCGTTTGATCACGCGACGTTGTCAGATTCCTCGCCGAAAGCCAACATGAACAACCAAGGTCTTCCCAAGGGCGGCTCAAGATTCATCGTGGACGGGAACCTCATCGGGACCTTACGCATCCGCCAACCTCAAGGAGATCCCGCCCTGTTGACGGGACACCAGAGACAGAGGGGCCCAGGTGCATCGCGAACGTCAGGTAGCGGACGGAAGGGGCAAGTCGAAACAGAATCCAACATCTTCGATTGCGTTCTTGGTACATCAACAGTGCGCGGGATGCCCGACTTCCATGCTGTTGCGTTGCATCGAGGTGCCCTCGGAAGCCAGCCCTGCACCCCGTTCAACAGTTCACACACGGGAACCTCATGGCTGGCTCACAGGCTCACGGATCGGTGCGGCCCGCCCGAACAGCTTTCCGCCGGACCGGTCGGCCGCCAACCGGTAGGGGCGTGGCGGCCTGGCGTCTCCTCTTCGTCAAGGTGGGCGACCAGATCGTCGAGGCGCGTCCGCGCGTCGCGGGCGCTGCGCTCATCGCGCGAGTGCGCTTGTCGTGTCGTGATGAACGTGACGTTGGTGAAGGAGGCCATCGCCTCGTGCGTCCGCCGGCAGATGGCCGTTGGACGCGAACTACGTGCCGGCCTAGAAGCTGTTGGGGACCTCGATCACTTCCCCTGCGGCGGTCGCTGTGGCGATCCGCTCAGTACCTGGGCTCGGCCGTCCGTCGTGTGTGCCCCCGGCGGCGTGGGCCTGGCATCGACGTCGAGGTCGGCCGTGTCCGGACCGGCGAGGAGGCCACCCTCGCCGGGGTGTGCCAATCAGCCGACCAAACGTGCAAAGGATTACTGGTGGCCGTCCGTACGCCGCTCGCCCCCCGAGCACACGGTCGCGAGGGCGGACAGAATGAGGACGGTCGACGCCGCGCCGGGGTCCACGTGGCCGATGCTGCGGGCGCCGAGATAGCTGGCGCGGCCTTTCCGGGCCTGCATGTCGGCGGTCTGCTTCAGGCCCCGAACTGCGGCATCGTGTGCCGCGCGGGTGGCGTTGACCAGGTCGCCGCCGGTATGGACGACCGCCTGGTAGGTGGTCACGGCCGGGCTGAAGGCGTCGATCATGGTCTTGTCTCGTACGCCAATGGACAGTGCCGATGCGGCCATCAGCCCGAACACGATCGAGCTCGAACCATCGCCGTGATCCCGCTCCCAGATACGGAATCCGACCAGCAGGACAACGACTCCGAACAGCACGACCTGTATCCACCTGACAGCCATGGCCCGCTGGCTGTGCCCATCAGCGTTGCTGTCTCTTTTGCGCACCGGGACTCCTCTGCTCCTTCAGCGCACCGACTGTACTGGCGCCGAGAGCCATCAGTACGGCCCAACCCGGTGTGACTGAGCGTTTCAGTTGGCCACTCTGAGCGTCTCAGTTGGCCGCAGGGTAGCGATCCCGTCGTGTTGCTGATACCGATCCGAACCTCCCCTGGGCACGACCTGGGGGGTGGCCGGACCACCAGCATCAGGCGTATCTGGATCACTGTCTCCGGATTCCCGAGGCTGATGGGGCAACACAACACAGCCCTACGGAATCGGAGACGCACGCGATGCGCGTTGTGATCATGGGTGGGACGTCCGGGATCGGCCTCGCGGCAGCCGAGAGACTGACGGCTGCCGGCGCCGAGGTGATCGTGACCGGACGTGACCCCGAGAAGCTGGCGGCAGCCAAGGGCCGGGTGGCCGGTGCCGAACAGATCGACGGCGCCTCGGAAACGGACGTGAAGGAGTTCTTCGAGCGGATCGGCGCCATCGACCATCTCGTGCTGGCATTCAGTCCGGGCGCGCTCGGGTTCGGGCCGCTCGCGGACGTGAGCCTGGCCGGCATCAGGGGCGCCTTCGACGGCAAGCTCTTCCCGTACCTGTACGCGATCCAGAAGGCCGACGTCACCGGCTCGGTCACGATGATCTCCGCAGCCACCGCGAGGGCCGCGCTGCCCGGCAGCGTGGCGCTCGCCGCAGTCAACGGGGCGATCGAGCGGATCGTGTCCCCGCTCGCCGCCGAACTGGCTCCGGTGCGGGTCAACGCCGTGGCCCCCGGGGCTGTTGACACTCCCTGGTGGTCGTTCCTGCCGGAGGAACAGCGTGCGGCCCAGTTCACCGCCGTGGCGGCGGACCTTCCGGCCAAGCGGATCGGACGGCCAGACGATGTCGCGAACGCGATCGCTTACCTCATCGGCGCCGACTACGTGACGGGCACGGTCCTCCCGGTCGACGGCGGGTTCACGGTCGCCTGATGTTCACGCACCCGGATTCCTGATGAGTTTCAGGAACCGGCTCTCCACTTCTGAGCCCGGTGGCAGCAGATACGACACCAGCGTTTTGTCGTCGTTCGCCACGTGCAGCTTCACGTAGTCGAGGGTGACCTCGCCGAGCAGCGGATGGTCGATCGTACGGGCCTCGGGCACGAACGGCGCCAGCTCCTTGCGTCGCCACAAGCGGGCGAAGTCGGGGCTGGCGTCGGCCAGTTCGGCGACGAGTCCGGTGATCTCGGGTGACAGGATGCGTTCGTTGGCCTGCGTGCGGAACAACGCGACGGTGAGCGCGGCCTCCGTCTCCCAGTCGCGGGCCATCTCCCGCACCTCGGGTGCGGTGAACGTGAGCCACAGGACGTTGCGCCGCGGCGCGGGCAGGGCGCCCAGGTCGCCGTAGAGGAGTTCGCAGCCGCGGTTCCAAGCCAGGATGTCGAACCGCGGGTTCACGATGAAGGCCGGGTTCGGGTCGAGGTGGGCGAGCAACAGCTCGTACTGTGGTGGCAGTTCGGCACGCGTGGGCGCCCCGTCCGGAGGCGGTTCATCGGCCAGCCGGAACAGATGGGCACGCTCGACCTCATCAAGTCCCAGTGCCGTGGCCAGGCTCCCGAGAATCTGGCGCGAGACGCGGATATTGCGGGCCTGCTCCAGCCACGTGTACCAGGTGATGCTCACCCCGGCGAGCGTCGCGACTTCCTCGCGCCGCAGCCCGGGAGTGCGCCGCCGCCCGAAGGTTGGCAGCCCCGCCTCCGCAGGCGTGCGCCGCGCCCGCCGGCTGCGGAGGAACTCGGCAAGCTCACGCCGCCGGCCCTGCGCTGTCATCTGTCCACCGCGGCTTCCGCTTCGACGCGTCCCCGGAAGCCCTGGACGCGCTGAGACCCCATGAACAGCCCGTCCTCACAGATGCCCCCAGGAAACTCCGCGTCAGACTGCGGCCGGGGTCCGAGGCCGGAGGCCAGCTGGTAAATCGCCGCCAAAGCCTGTTCTTCCGTGCATGCGAGCGTTCTTGCGCATGCCTTCATCTGCAGGAACATGGCACCTCCGGCTGCTCGGTCACCACAGACTCTAGGCCAACCGACCTTCCCAGCCCTGGCCCAGCCCAGCCAGCCCAAAGACGTCTACACCCGCGAGATCAACGAAGCGGCCAACTACGGCGCTCAGTGGGGCCGATTATCGCGCTCAGTGGCCAACTGGAGCGCTCAGTCACGCCCGGTGAACCTTCGCGGTCACAGCACTGATATGTGGGCCGGTCTGTCAAGGAGCAGTCTTGAGCGGCGTCCGGGATACGGGTCTCGGGCGCCGCTGGTGTGCATGGGGCCGGTCGGTGCCTGGTGACGCGCGTGTCGTTTTCGACGCGTGGTCGATGCTGATATGCGCGGGATCAGCAACCTCGCCGCCGCGGACCTCACTCAGATCACCCGAGCCGTGAAACGTCGGCTCAAGAGGATCCAGTACCGTCCAGAACTCGTCGACGGCTGCCTCACAACCACCGGCCTGACCCTGGAGGACTGACGTGGCTCATTCCTCCTCCCAGTTCGCGTAGTCGCCCATCGCCACGCCATCGCAAAAGGTCTCCCACAACCCGTTGTCTGCGAGTGCGGTGGCATCGAGAGCAGCGAGGAGCCGACGAAGCTCGTCCGCCACCTCCTGGAACCTGTCTTCCTCGTCTTCCTCGTAGAACGGGAAGCGGGCGATGGTGCCCGCGACGCACCGGTGGAAGGCCCCGAGGTCCCTGTTCACATGCCAAGCGGTCGCCGACCCGATCTTGGGGATCTGCACGACGCGACGTGAAGCCACATCAACGCCGAGCCGACCGAACACGCCGCTGGACCCAAAGACGACCAACCCGCTCTCACCGATCCCGTCCAGGAGCGTCGCCTCAGTCAGCGGTTGGTACTCATAACCGATCAGCCCTGCCGGGACGCCAACTTCCCGCAGAACGGCGGCGATCTCGGCAGGCACCCCTGGTGAGCAGCCGATACGGACCACGGCGTACTGGGGCAACGGCAACGGCGGGAAGTCTCTGATCACGCGAGCATCATCCTCGTCCGGCGACACCGGGAAAGGCGCGAGCTGCCCCCTGCCACCCTGCAGCACGCCCTGACATCACTCAATCAAGTTCAGTAGGGTCTCGTTTGGCGCCGTGCCAGGGAGTGTAAATCTAACGGCCCTGTCGCACTTTCGGTGGTGACGCAGAGTGGTGAGGTGTCGTTGGTATCCATGTGAAGGATGTCAACGAGCTTGTGCTGACGGTGTTTTCAGGGCTGTCCCCACTGGTCATCGAGGATGTGGTCGACGAGGGCGAGCGCGTCGTGGTGCGGGCACGGACTCCGCAGGACCCTGCGGCCTGCCCGGTGTGCGGGGTGTCGTCGGGGCGGGTGCACGGCTATCACTGGCGGACGGTGGCCGACGTGCCGGTCGACGGCCGGCGGGTGGTGGTCCGTGTGCGGGTGCGACGCCTGGTGTGCCCCACCCGCGGCTGCCGACATACCTTCCGCGAACAGGTGCCCGGAGTCCTGGACCGATACCAGCGACGCACCACCCGCCCGACCAGGCAAGTCAAGGCGGTGGTCAAGGAGTTAGCGGGCCGGGCGGGGGCACGTTTGCTGGCGATACTCGCGGCGGGCGTCTCGCGTCACACGGCTCTGCGCACTCTGCTGCGGATCCCGCTGCCCGCAGGGCGAGCGCCCCGCGTGATCGGCGTCGACGACTTCGCGCTGCGCCGGCGGCACCGCTACGCCACCGTAATCATCGATGCCGAGACCCACGAGCGAATCGACGTGCTGCCCGACCGCACGGCCGACACCCTGGAAGCATGGCTGCGCGAGCATCCGGACATCGAGATCGTGTGCCGCGACGGCTCCGCGACCTACGCCGAGGCCATCCGCCGCGCCCTGCCCCGTGCGACGCAAGTCGGTGATCGGTGGCATCTGTGGCACAACCTGTGCGAAGCCGCTCTGAGCGAGGTCAAGGCGCACAGCACCTGCTGGGCCACCGTACTGGACGCGCCCATCTACGACGGACCCCGCGCCCAGACCACCCTGGAACGCTGGCACCAGGTCCACGACCTGCTCGCCCAGGGCGTCGGCCTGCTCGAATGCGCCCGCCGCCTGGAACTGGCCCTGAACACCGTCAAACGCTATGCCCGCGCCGACCGGCCCGAGCGCATGCTCCGCGTCCCCAAGTACCGCGCCAGCCTCGTCGACCCCTACCGCGAGCACCTGCGCAAACGCCGGACCGAGGATCCCGGCGTCCCCGTCAAGCACCTCTTCGACGAGATCAAAGCACTCGGTTTCACCGGCTGCCTCAACCTCCTGCACAAGTACATCAACCAGGGCCGCGCGGACGCCGACCGCAGCCACATCTCCCCGCGCAAGCTCGCCCGAATGCTGCTGACCAGGCCCGAGAACCTCAAGGCCGAGCAACACGAGCTCCTGGCCAAGCTCACCGCCGCCTGCCCCGAGATGACCCAACTGGCCACAGGCATCCGCGACTTCACCCCGCTCCTTGCACCGCACGCCGACAACGCCGAGGCACTCTCGCGCTGGATCGTCCAGGTCCGCGGCACCGACCTGCCCCACCTGCATGCCTTCACCCGAGGTCTGGAACGAGACCGCGACGCCGTCAACGCCGCCCTCACACTTCCCTACAGCAACGGCCCCACCGAGGGCGTCAACACCAAGACCAAGCGGATCGCGCGCCAGATGCACGGACGAGCAGGCTTCACCCTGCTACGCCACCGCATCCTCCTCGGATAGCCGCACGTTCCGTCACCACCGAAAGTGCGACAGGGCCGTTAAATTGACACACCCATCATGTGAGTCGGTGTGGATGCTCGTTGGTCTGGTCGTGGGAACACGTCAGTCGCGGCCCTGGATCGTCTCGGACGAACTGTGGCTCGTTCGATCTCACGACGCACACAACTTCCACGATTGGTTCCCGGCCGGGGTGTCACCGAGGTCAAGCAGATCAAGGGGCACCTCGTGGTCGGTGACAACTTCGCCCCCAACTCCTTCGCCCCCAACCCCTTCGCCTTCATCGCTCGCGTCGACAACGGCGACTTCACCCACCTGCCGTCCCTCGGCGGTCTCAACTCCTCCGCGAGTCAGGTCAATCGCCACGGGCTCGTCGCGGGCAGCGCAGCGCTCGCTCCCGCTGACCCGGTCAGCGCCAACGGCCCAGTAGCTGAGCGAGCGGCGCGGTGAAGGCACGCGGCGGTACACCACCTGCGCCGAGGACGGCGCGTGACTGCGGGTCGGCGACATGCTCGGCGCGGCACATGCCGTGGTCGGCCATCAAGTGATGACACCGAAGCCTGGGCTGTGCAGCAGCTTTACAATCCCTTCACGATCAGCAACAGGACCGGCATGGGGGAGCGAACATGGCGATAGCGCCACTGAAACCTGAGGAACTACTGCCCGGCGAAGGCATCATTCTGCGCAAGAACGCCAACGCTGTCATCGACCTGCGCGAGGCTGGACTGTCGCGGTTCGCTTTTGACGACCTGATGTGGTTGGTCGGCATGCAGGGGAAGGAGGCCATCGGGGGGCGGATCTACCTCACGAACTACCGCCTCGTTTTCAAGTCCCACCGCTTCAACCGCGTGCGAGGCACGTTCAGTGTCTTTCTGCCCGCCATCGAGGAGGTTCGGGACGCGTCGTTCGCAGTCACACGCCAAGTCGCGATTTCAACAGGCATGCAGGACTCCACGTTCGTCGTCTGGGGCGTCCCCCGCCTCATCGAGGCCATCGAGCAGTGCCGTGCCGAGTTCGACCCCGCGTACACCGTCGAACTGGCCGCGCTCGTTCTTGCCGAGCCCTGGAAGATCGGTGGTGGCCTGCAGGCTGTCGCCCATTACGAAGCACTGAACAGGGTCCTGAGTGCGGCTCGCAGGCGGGGTGACGACTTCACCGGGGCCGCTACGGCTGTTACTGGCTCGATCGACGGCCGGTGCAACCGCGTAGACGCGGCCGGGGCCCTGCACGTGGCCGAACTGCTGATCCGCGCCGGCCGGCGTCCAACGATCCAGTGAGACAAGGCACCAGTTTAGTTTCGCAGTCTGGCGTGGGTGCGGTGCCCGGTTGCGCGCGTTTTAGAGTTCCTGACAAAGGCGTTGGACGTGGCGGTGGGTGATCAGGCAGGTGGCGAGGCCGAGGAAGGCTTCGCGGATGTCGTCGCGTGGTTCCCAGCGCCCGGGCAAAAACACCCGCATCCGACCACATCACCGCCGCCCAACTGGCCCTCGTCCAACTGCCGAAGAAGTACCGGCGCGGCCGGCAGACCCTGATCCGCACGGATTCCGCGGGCGGCACCCACGACTTCGTCGCCTGGCTCGCCCGGCGGGGACGGTGGCTGTCCTACTCGGTCGGCATGGTGATCACCGACGCGATCCACCAGCACGTCCTGAAGGTTCCGGCCTCGTGGACGGCGGCCGTCGAGGCGGACGGAGAGACCCGCGACGGCACCTGGGTCGCCGAACTCACCGGCGACGTCCTGGACGGCTGGCCGAAGGGGATGCGGCTGATCATCCGCAAGGAACGGCCCCATCCCGGAGCCCAGTTGAGACTCACGGACGCGGACGGCATGCGGCTGACCTGTTTCGCCACCAATACATCGGGGCGGCCGATCGCCGAGCTCGAGCTCCGTCACCGGCTGCGGGCCCGGGCCCGAGGACCGCAGCCGGGCTGCTCGGGCCACCGGCTTGCGGAACCTGCCCTTGAAGCGCACGGCTCAGAACCGGAGCTGGCTGGAGATCGTGCAGATCGCTCTCGATCTGCTGGCCTGGATGCCGATGCTCGCCCTGACCGGCAAGGCCCGCCTCGGGGAGCCCCGCCGCCTACGACTCCGGCTCTTCACCCCGGCCGGACAGCTCGTCACCACCAGCCGCCGCCGGATCCTCCGCCTGGCCCGGCACTGGCCTTGGACCCGCCACATAACCGCCGCCCTCGAACGGCTGACACTCCTACCGAACCCCGGCTGACCAGCGGACTCCCCGCCCCCACGACAGCAGCAACATCCGGAGCAGTGGAAACCGGCGCCCCACCCCGAGGCGACACCCGGGCCCTCGGCCTGCTCAGCCTCAACTCACGGCATGAAAACAGTCCACCGACTCCGTCTCCAGACCGTCACGAAACTTCGAGGCTGGAGCCGCAGGGACAGCGGCGCCCCCTTCCCGCGTTCCCCAGCTTGACCCTAAGCAGCGAAGCGATCGCCGAATGTTCCACAACGTGCCTCCTCTCGAAGCTACTTCCGTGCCGCTGACAGGTCTTCACCTGGTGAACTTTGTACGCCACAATGGCTTCAATTCCGCTCGGGGGATTTGGACGCCCCTCACCGTACGAACTCGGGTTCGCCAGCCGAGAGAGTCGGACGCGAGGTGCTTCCATAAACGACGTCGGAGATGTGTCGGCGTAACGCGTTGTGGAAGGCGGTTGGAGCCCGAAGCTCCCTGGACCGAGAGGACCTCGTGCGCATGGCGAGCACTATCGACCCGTGAGGGCGCGGCCGCTGCTTGGCCTGGTTTCAGGGGGCGCTCTGATACCCGTCGCAGTGGCCTACCCGTGGGTTGCTCTCATCCCTCTGTTCGGCGCGCTGGCCTTACTGGCCTGCGTCGTTGTCCCCGGCGTCTGGTCTGCGAAGCCAGATCGGCGGCGAGATGCCCGCGCCATGACCGAACTACTGCTTGGCTTGCCTCCTCGGAGGCGCAGGTGACCCGTGCTCAGACGTGCCATCACTTGGCTAGGCGTTGCGGGACATGACGTTGGTGACACAGGCCGATCAGTAAAACCGAGGTGCTGGGACGGGCATCGGTCGGGTAGCGTGCGGGCCATGTCGAGTCCTGAGTCAGACAAGGTGGGGGCTTTCGGTCACGCCGTCAGCCCCCTGAACCACTGAACTCGTAGCCCTGTCGTCGCGCCGCATCCTGCGGCCGGGCGACTGCGCCCTTGGGGCTGGCCGCGGTGACGAGATGACCTTCTCGCTTCTCCTCACCTCGGAGCCACTCGATGCCTCTCCCGCTGTACCTGCTTGCCATGGCGGTTTTCGCCATGGGCACTTCGGAATTCATGCTCGCCGGCCTCCTGCCGGACATCGCCTCAGACCTCGATGTCACAGTCGGGACAGCCGGAACGCTCACCTCGGCCTTCGCGGTCGGCATGATGGTCGGTGCCCCCCTTGTGGCCGCGCTTGCCCGTAACTGGCCCAGGCGCTCCAGCCTTCTCGGGCTCGTCCTCGTTTTTGCGGCAGCTCATGCCGTGGGCGCCATCACCATCAGCTTCCCCATCCTGTTCGCCACCCGGGTCGTCGCCGCACTCGCGAACGCAGGGTTCCTTGCCGTCGCTCTGACGGCTGCCGCCACGCTGGTCTCACCCGACAGGAAGGGACGTGCGCTGGCCGTTCTGCTGTCGGGCACGACGGTGGCCACGATCGCCGGTGTCCCTGGCGGCTCGGTGCTCGGCACGTTGTTCGGCTGGCGGGCCACGTTCTGGGCGGTCGCTGCTCTCTGCTTGCCTGCAACTCTCGGCATCCTGAAGGGAGTCCCAGCAGGGCGTGATGAGGCTGGGGCGACTGGCAGGCCGGCGTTGCGAGCGGAGCTCGCCCAGCTCACACGGTCGCGGTTGATCCTGGTGATGCTGCTCGGTGCGCTGGTGAACGCGGCAACCTTCGCAAGCCTCACCTTCCTGGCCCCCGTGGTGACCGACAGCGCCGGGCTGGGCGAGTTGTGGATCTCTGTCGCTCTGGTGCTCTTCGGTGCGGGTTCCTTCGTGGGCGTCAATGTCGCCGGCCGGTTGTCCGACCGGCGTCCCGGTCCGGTCATCGCAGTCGGCGGTCCGTTGCTGCTCATCGGCTGGCCGGCCCTGGCGATGCTGGTCAACGAGCCGGTCGCCCTGTTCATCCTCGTGTTCGTGCAGGGCGCACTGTCGTTCGCGCTGGGCAGCACGCTGATTACGCGGGTCCTCTACGAGGCCGCGGGAGCTCCCACCATGGCCGGCTCGTATGCGACCGCGGCGCTCAACGTGGGCGCCGCCGTCGGCCCCGTCATCGCTGCGGCCACCCTCAGTACCGAAGCCGGGGATCTCGGGCCGCTGTGGGCAAGCGGACTCCTCGTCGGGGTCGCGCTGCTCATCGCGTTCCCTCTCCGCACCGCTATCACGGCCGGCCGGAGCACCGAGATGCTCCGGTGACACAGGCGAACGCCCCCCTTGAACATCGAGGGACGCCGAAGGCTCGTGGAGCGCTGCCGCACCCGTCCCATCGCGCACGTCGCCGCCGAGGCCGGTGTCTTCCGCGCCTGCCTGTCCATGTGGAAGAACCGGTACGACACGCACGGCGAAGTCGGGCTGCAGGACCGCCCAAGCGTCCCGCGATCCTCGCCGACCCAGACCCCACCCGGTGCACCCCGTGTCGTCGAACGGATCGGGCGGTTGCGGCGGGACAACAAGTGGTCCGCCCGCGGATCACCCTCGAACTCGCAGGCCAGAACGTGCAGATCAGCGAGCGCACCGTAGGCCGGTGGCTGGTGCGTCTGGGCATCGGCCACCGCCGGTTCCTCGACCCGACGGCTCGGCCAACAGGCGCCCGTCGAAACGGATCGTGGCCCGCTACCCGGGCCACATGGTCCACCTGGACGTCAAGAAGGGTCGGACGCATCCCCGACGGCGGCGGGTGGCGGGCCACGGACGCGGCTCCGAGCAGGCCAGGGCCGCACAGCGAGCGAAGACCGGTGGCGCCAAGGGCGGGTACGTCTACCTGCACTCTGCCGCCGCCGGAAACCGGTGCTCGGGGGAGGGCACCGGGGTCCGTCACTCCGACGGCGGCGGCTTGCCAGCGGTGGATGTTGATTCCACCGCTGTTGCTCTTGACCATCACGGTGTGCTTGGCGTTGCGGTCCACCGGAAGGCCGATCTGGAGGGTGCTGTTGGCGCTGTCGGCCTGGATGTCGTAGTCGGAGTTCGGCAGCGTGAGGTCGATCCCGCCGTTGCCCGTCTTCACGTTCGCCGTCGTGGGCGGGGTCCGGAACGCCGCCCGCACCTCGCCGTCCGTGGCCGTGGCCGAGAAACGCCGACGGCAACCGCACATCGTCCGTGGCTACTTCGGCGCCCCACACGTCCGATACGTCCTGGACGAGAACCGCACGAGCTTCTGATCAACAAGACAGTCGACACCTGCACGGTGATCCGGAAAGCGCGCCATCCATGGTGCACCGGAGGTCCCGAAACTGACGGCGAGGTTGAGGTGCGAAGAAGGTCGTGGACGGACGTCAAGCCCGCGCGCGGGCGGGTACCTCCCGGGCGAGGGCGATCGCGACGGCGCCGAGAAGGCTCCCAGTGGTCCACCGTTGCCACTTGGCCCATGCCGGGCGGCTCTTGAGCAGGCTGGCGATTGATCCAGCCGCGAGCACGATCACCGCGTTCACGGTGAGGCCTACCGCGATCTGCACCACGCCGAGAGTGAACCCTTGGGCCGTGGTGTGGCCACGTGCGGGATCGATGAACTGCGGGATGAGCGCGAGGTACAGGATGGCGACCTTCGGGTTGAGCAGGTTGGTGATCAGTCCCATCCGCAGCAGCCTCCAGTGCGAGTCGCGCTGGAGGCTGCGTGGCTCGAACAACCCGCGGCCTCCCTGCCTGAGCGCCTGCCAGGCCAGGAATGCGAGATAGGCCGCACCGGCAGCTTTAAAACCGATGTACAGCCACGGGACGGCAACGAAGACCACCGCCAACCCCAAGTTGGCCAAAGTCATGTACACGAGGAAGCCCGCCGCAGTCCCGATCAACGAGACAAGCCCAGCCACGCGGCCCTGGCTGACGCTCCGAGACACCAGGTACACCATGTTCGGGCCCGGCGTCAGTGCCATTCCTAGTTCGACCAGGGCCATTCCGCCGGCTGCCGCCGATGAGATCATCACACGCGCCACCATGTCAGATGCGGCGCAACAGGCATCACCCGGCATCCGGTCGGCGGTGCTCCAGGTGGTGGGGGTGCTCACCCACGACGGGTGAGGTGGGCCCACACGTCCGCTACGTCCTGAACGAGAACCCCATGAGTTTCTGATCAATAGGATCCGGGGATGGACATCGACCTCGAGGAGTGGGCGAGCGGAGCACGACCGGCGATCCGCGACCTGATCGACGGTCTCGGCGGCGACGTCGAGGCCGTCGACGCAGATCCGCTGTCCGCGATGGCTGTGCTGGACGACCTCATCACCCGCATGCCCTGGCAGGAATTCGACAACGACGACTGGATCTGGATCCACTCTCAACTGTCCGCATTCGTCGCGGTATTCCTGATCCACCACTTCGGAGGCGAGTGGAAAGCAGTACCCGACCCGTCAGCCCCCGGAGGACGGATGCCGGTCATCGGAGTACGCGGCAAAGACGGGCTCCCCCGCCGCGTCACCCCGGTGGAACTGGTACACCAAGAACTCCACCCGGTGCCGCAGCGAATCCCCCGCCTCGTCGAGCGCGCCACCGACCTCGCCGGACACGGCCCGTTGACAAACTGCCTCCCGCACAGGCCCTGACGGCCCAGGCGGATACGGGCCCCACCGCTGCGGAGCACTGGTTTGCCGTCCGCGAGCCCGGATGAGCGCCATGCCGGCGCAGACCACACGGCCACGCCCCTCAGGCAGCGCCGTCGGCGTCACCCCTTCCTGGGCCTACCTGAAGCACGGCCCATACACCGACGACGCCGACGGCATCCTGTCGACCTCCTCTCCGGCGGGCACGTGCACCGGTGTCGCCCACCGACCGATCTACCTCCACCTGCAAGATGAGCTTCGAGGTGGACGCCGCACGGGACTTCGACCACAACGCCCTCGCCGGCACCTGGAACGTTCTCGCCGAAGCACAGGACGCCAACGACGACTGGACGGACATGGTCGTCACTTGAGGGTGCCGGGCGGACAGGCCGGGTCAGCCGAGCTTGAGAAGGCCGGCTTCGAGGACGGCTCGTCCGAAGGAGCCGGCGAGTTCGGCGAGACGCTCGCAGTCGGCGTCGCCCAGGGCGGCGTAGGCGGGAAGGGCCAGACGGTCGGTGCGGTCCTCGATGTGCCGGCGGAGGGTGACGCCCTCCGCGCTGAGGGAGTCGCCGTCGAGGAGGCCCCGCTCACGGAGGCTCTCCTGGGTGCCGGCCCACTCCTCCTCGGGCCATGCGCGGCTCATCTTGAGGAAGTCGACGGGAACCTCACCCGTGGCGGCGTGCAGCACGAGGGCTTCCAGGCCTCCGACGCCCTCGCTCAGCAGGCACGCCACATGGCCGTCGCCACGGAACTCCCGTAGCAGCGTCTGGGCGTGCCACAGTCGCAGCACCGGCTCCTCCGGCCAGGGCAGGGCGGCGTGCGCGGCGAAGAGTGGGCGGCCCTGAGCGTGTTCGCAGGCCGCCTCGGCGGCCCGCCGGGTCAGCGCCAGGACCTCGTCCAGCTCGGGCAGTTCGTGGATTCCAGCCCGCCGCAAGGCTTCGCCAGCGGCGGCGTACCGGGCGTCCAGCACCTGCTGCGGGGTCGTCGCGTCCCAGGCGCCGTCGAGTGCCTGCCGTACGAGACCGGGGTTGAAGTTGTAGAAGGTCGAGATGACCAACTCGGCGGAGGCCCGGCCGAACGCGGCGCTCCGCGAGGTGAAGTAGCCTGCGCGTCCGCTCAGTCCGAGGTCGGCGTACCGTCGCCTCGCCTCGGGGACGAAGTAGATCATGCCGTGCACGGGCTCGAGTCCGCGCCAGGCCGTACGCGCTGTCCTCACGGGTCACCTCTTCGGATAGTCGGCCAACGGGGTGTTCGCTGTGGTTTCGTACTCGGGTACCAGCCGTGCGTTCGCAGGTGTTCGAGCAGCAGACGGTTCAGCGCGTCGGGTGCCTCCTCGGGAACCCAGTGGCTGACGCCCTGGAGGGTTTCGAAGCGGTGCGGCCCCTCCACCCACCGCCCGGTCCCGTGTGCCGGCGCCGCGCCGAACGCCCTGTCGTTCGTGCTCCAGACGTACAGCGTGGGCACCTCGATCGTGCCGATCCTGCCGTCGGGGCGGCCTGCCCGGTACCAGTTCAGCGCGCCGGTGAGAGCGCCCGGCCGGGACAGGTGCCGTATGTAGGCCTCGACACTGTCCTGCGGGACCTTCCCGGCGTAGAGGGCGCGAAGCAGTTGGGCATCGTGGGCCAGCATGCGCTCCTCGGTCGCGGGCACATCGCGCCAGTCGATCATGTAGTGCGAGCGCTCACGCTGGTCCTCGTCGGTGCGCAGGGCGGTGGCCAGGGCTCCGGGATGCGGTGTCGAGACAACCGTGAGGGTGCGTACGCGGCCGGGGTGGGCGTTCGCGGTCCACCAGGCCACCGCGCCGCCCCAGTCGTGGCGGGCCAGGTCGAACGTCGACCACCCCAGTTCCTCCGTGATCGCGACCACGTCGTCGACGAGAAGGCTCATGCGATAGTCCTCGGGGCGGGCGCCGGGGGAGTAGCCGCGCTGGTCGGGCGCCACCACCCGGTAGCCCTGCGCGGCCAACGCCGCGATCTGCCGTTCCCAGGCCGGCGCCGTCTGTGGGAAGCCGTGCAGCAACAGCACCGGCAGGCCCTCCGGTGGGCCCCCCTCGATCGCGTCGAAGACGCCCGCACTGGTGGAGATGCTCAGCTCGGTCACGACCCGCCCTTCCATACCGACTGGTCGGTAGCCTCCAGGTGCAGAGGCGGACTGTCAAGGCCGCGGGCGCGCCTGCTTCCTGGCGGAGGCAGGACGCTATTGAACTTGACGCCGGGTTCAACTATAACGTGGCGTCGGGCCACCAGAGACAGTGAGGCGACATGAGGGAAGCAGTCATCGTTTCGACGGCACGGACGCCGATCGGAAAGGCGTACCGCGGCGCGTTCAACGACACCCAGACGCAGGAACTCGCCGCCCATGCCCTGGCTCACGCCGTACGGCGTGCCGGGCTCGAGGGAGGCGAGGTCGAGGACGTGCTCTTCGGCTGCGCCGCGCAGCAGGGGGCATCCGGTTTCAATGTCGCCCGCCAGGCCGTTCTCCGCGCCGGGCTCCCGGACACCGTGTCGGGGATGACGATCGACCGGCAGTGCTCGTCGGGCCTGATGGCCATCGCGACGGCCGCAAAGCAGATCGTCGCCGACGGCATGCAGGTCACGGTAGGCGGGGGCGTCGAGTCGATCTCCCTTGTGCAGAACGAGCACATGAACACCCACCGCATGACGGATCCCTGGCTGGTCGAGCGCAAGCCGAGCATCTACCTGCCGATGCTGCAGACGGCGGAGATCGTCGCCGAACGCTACGGCGTGAGCCGGGAACGCCAGGACGAGTTCGCGCTGCTGTCGCAGCAGCGCACCGCGGCGGCGCAGGAGGCCGGCCGGTTCGACCAGGAGATCGTCGCCCTCGACAGCGTCAAGAAGGTGCTCGACAAGCAGTCGGGAGAGGTGCGGCGCGAGAAGGTCACCCTGACCCGGGACGAGGGCAACCGCGCGTCGACGACGCTCGAAGGCCTGGCCGGTCTGGCGCCGGTGCTGCCCGACGGCCAGGTGAGCGCGCAGTCCAGCGTGACGGCGGGCAACTCCTCGCAGCTCTCGGACGGGGCTTCGGCGTCGGTGCTGATGGAGTCCAGGGAGGCCGAGCGCCGCGGACTGGAACCGCTGGGCATCTACCGGGGCATGGCCGTCGCCGGTTGCGGCCCGGACGAGATGGGCATCGGGCCGGTGTTCGCCATCCCGAAGCTGCTGAAGCAGCACAACCTCACCGTCGACGACATCGGCCTGTGGGAGCTCAACGAGGCGTTCGCCTCCCAGGCGTTGTACTGCCGCGACGAGCTGCGCATCGACCCCGAGCGGTTCAACGTCAACGGCGGCGCGATCTCGGTCGGTCACCCGTACGGAATGACCGGTGCCCGACTGGTGGGACACGCGCTGGTCGAGGGCAAGCGCCTCGGGGTCCGGTACGTGGTGATCTCGATGTGCGTCGGCGGCGGAATGGGTGCGGCCGGACTGTTCGAGGTCGCCTGATGGAGAAGACCAGAACCGCGGTCCTGGTCGACTTCGGCGGGGTCATCACCTCCAGCGTGCTGCAGGCGTTCACCGACTTCGGCGCCTCCCTCGGCGGCGATCCGCGCCTGCCGCTGGAGCTCCTCAGCCGGGACCAGCCGTCACGCGCCCTGCTGTCCGACCACGAGTGCGGCCGTATCGACGCCGAAGCCTTCGAGAGAGGATTCGCCGAACGTCTCCGGGCTCACGGTGCAGACGTCCAGGCCGAGGGGCTCACCGCCCGCATGCAAGCAGGCATGTCGATCGACCAGGACATGCTCGCCCTGCTCGGCGATCTCCGAGCCGCCGGGCATCCCGTCGCGTTGGTGTCCAATTCCTTCGGTACCGGTACGTACGACGGTGTCGATCTGGCCTCGCTCGCCGACGTGGTCGTCATCTCCGCCATGGTCGGGATCCGCAAACCCTCCCGGCGGATCTACGCGATCGCCTGTGAACGTCTCTGCGTCGACCCCGAGGAGGCGGTCATGATCGACGACCTGCAGCAGAACCTCGACGGGGCGGCACGGATCGGGATCGGCGGCGTACTGCACACCAGCGCCGCCGACACCCGCCGTCGGCTCGCCGAAAGCTTCGGGATCGGCGCCTGATCGATCGACCGCTCGGGAATTGCTGGATGGGCCTCTTCGGCCTTCTTCGGACGGACGCAGTTTGTGACTATGGCGTCGGATTCAAGTAAGGTTCCCGCGATGGACACCACCGCGCCCGAGGAGATCGACGGCGAGCAGCCACCCCCCATGGCGCCCCTGTCGCACCTTCGTGAGCCGCCCGCGACGAAGCGCGGAGCGCGGACGCGGGCCGCTCTGGTGAAGGCCGCGCGGAAGGTGTTCGAACGGGACGGCTACCTCGACGCCCGCCTGACCGACATCACCAAAGAGGCGCAGTGCGCGGCGGGGTCGTTCTACACCTACTTCGCGGGCAAGGAAGAGGTGCTCGCCGCCGTCCTCCTGGAGGCGCAGGAGGACATGCTGCACCCCGGCATGGCCCGGGTGGAGGATGCCGACGACCCCTATGCGGTGCTCGAGGCGAGCAATCGCGCGTATCTCCAGGCGTACAAGCGCAACGCGAAGCTGATGGCGCTGCTCGAGCAAGTGGCGCAGGTCGAACCGGAGTTCCGTACATTCCGGAGCCGGCGCGCCGACGCGTTCATCCGCCGCAATGCCCGCGGTATCGCCGACCTGCAGGCGCAGGGTGCCGCAGACCGGGACGTCGATCCGATACTGGCCTCCCGTGCGCTGTCGGGCATGGTCAGCGTCATGGCCTACAACGCCTTCGTGCTCGGTGAGCGCGAGGAAGAAGGCACGCCGGTGGACTTCGAGGAGCTCGTGTCCACGGTCAGCCGGCTCTGGGCGAACGCGCTGCGGTTCCCTGACCACCGCTGATCCGGCGGCCTGAGCCGGGGCGATGCCCCCACCACCCCCTGGGTGGGGTGACGCACGCCCAACTATTGAACCTGACGTCGGATTCAACTATACAGTTCGGGCGGACGGTGCACGGTCCCACCATCTCCGGAGAGGGTTCGCTGTGAACGTTGCACGAAGAGTCGCCATCGTCACCGGTGGTGCCGGCGGTATCGGCAGCGCGCTGGTCGCGCGGCTCGCTCGCGAGGGTGCCCGGGTCGTCGTCACGGACCTCGACACGGACAGCGCGCGGGCGGTGTCGGACAGGGTCAACGCCGACCGTCCGGGGAGCACTGTCAGCGCCGGCGCGGACGCGTCGGACACCCCCCAGATCCAAGAGCTGATCGACCTGGCGGAGAGCACGTTCGGCCCGGTCGACCTCTACTTCGCCAACGCGGGCATCGCCGGCGCACCCGGCCTCGACGCGAGCGAGCAGGACTGGGACCTGTCGATCGACGTCAACCTGCGCGCCCACATCCGCGCGGCACAACTGCTGGCGCCCGAGCGGTATGCGGGTGAACGAGGCCGAGCGCGACGCCCGCCCGGCCGAGGCCTCGCGGCCCATCGGCGTGTCGATCAGACCGGGCACGACCAGGTTGGCGCGGATCCCGCGCGGCGCGCCCTCCTTGGCCACATGGCGGGTGAGTCCGAACAGGCCCGCCTTGGAACTGTCGTAGGCGGGCGAGTCGGTGGCCGCGCGCAGTCCCGCCACGGAACCGACGAAGACGACCGAGCCTCCGTCGGCGAGCACGGGCAGTGCGTACTTGGCGGCGAGGAAGGGAGCGCCCAGGTTGAGCGAGAGCACAAGTTCCCACTGCTGCGGTGAGGTGTCCGCCAGGCCCGCGCCCAGTCCGATGCCGACGTTGACCACGAGCGCGTCGAGCGCACCGAGCTCGCGGAGGGCCTCGGCGACCATGGACGAGGACTCGCCGGGATCCGTGGCGTCACCGACCACGGCGATGCCTCGGGTGCCCTCCTCATCGACCAGGGCGGCCGTGGCCGCCGCGGCGGAGGGGGAGACGTCGGCGCAGGCCGCTCCCTCGCGGGCGGCGAGCACGGCGATCGCCGGCCCGTTGCCCACGGGGGCCTTCGGATCGTCGCTGGGACGCGTGCCGGCACCGACGACCAGTACGTTCCGGCCGGTCAGGAGACCGGCCGGGTGGGGCGCGGGCTGCAGGGCCTCAGGCATCGCCGTGTGTCCCGTCCGCCGCGTCCGCGCCGGCTCCGGTGGGCGCGGGCAGGGTTTCCGACTCGAAGTCGGGCTCGAGCCGGGTACCGGCGGAGTTCAGGAAGAACGCGACCATGTGGTACTGGCCGACGAGCATGGTGAGCTCGATCAGCTGTGCCTCGTCGTGGTCGGCCGCGAGAGCGGACCAGGTGGCCGCGGACAGGCGTGCGTCCCGGTGCAGTTCGTCGGCGGCGAGCAGCAGATGGACGTCGGCCGGCGTCCACCCCTGGGCGTCCGGGCCCGCGCCGATCCGTCGGATCTCCTCGTCGGTGACCCCGGCGGCCCGGGCCGGCGGTACATGGCGTCCCCATTCGTAGGCTGCCCGGGTGTGGTACGCGGTGCGCAGGATCAGCAGTTCCCTGGTCCGAGCGGGAAGACGGCCGTCGCGCAGCAGATGGCTGCCGAACGGCAGGAAGTGCCGGAAGAGGTCGGGGTGCCGTACCAAGGTGGTGAAGACGTTGGCGAGGCGGCCGTCGGCGTCCCGGGGAATCAGGGCGAGCAGCTCCCGGGTGGCCGGGTCCCAGTCGTCCTCGGCCAGCGGCGCGAGGCGCGGGCCGGTGTCGGCGCCGGGGTGGTGGGGGCGGTCATGGTGCTCGTCGGTCATGGCGGTCTCCGCACGGTTCGTCGGGGTGGGCCGGTGGCACGAGGGCGGGGGGAGCACGGTCGATCGGCGCCCTGCCGCGTGCGCCGATGGGCTCCGTGCCCGCCGTGCCACTGTGCTTTCAGGGGCGGGGAGTTGTCGACGGCTCCCCGGCCAAGGCCGGAGGGCCGCATATTGTTCACTCGCACAACGGCCGGGTGCCGGAGGGGGGAAGGTGAGGTCCATGCCCGGACAGTCGGGCGCGGCGGCGCCCCTCGAACAGGTCATCGCCGCGATGGCCGCGCAACAGCGGTACGTGGGCGGGCGGTTGCACGGGGATCTGGCGGACCACGTCCCGTCCTACCGTGCGGTCCCGCGCGAACTCCTCGGCCAGATCTGGCATCGGCACTTCCAGCGGGCTCTCACCGTGCTGCGGGAGGGACGGTGCCCGCGCCGGAGGACTTCGACGAAGCCGACGTGGCCCGGGACCGGGTCGCGCGGGGCGTCCCGCTCGACGACGGGCTCCGCGCCTTCCGCCGGGCGCTGAGCGCGATCCGGGATCTGTTCATCGCCGAGGCGACCGAACACGGTCTGGACCCCGGCCTCGTCGTCGACCGAACCAAGTGCCTGTGGGAGTTCGCGAACGTCGCCGGCCTGCGGATCGCCGCGGTCCACCGGCAGGCGGAGGTCGCCTCCGCCCTGTCCGACGCCGGCCGCCGCGCCGACTTCCTGCGCGGACTGCTCTACGGCACGCTGAGCGCCGTAGAGATCCACAGCGGTGCGGCGATCTACGGACTGGACCCGTCGCGGCCGTACCGGGCCGTCAGAGCCGTACCGAACGGCGACCTCGGTCCTGACGCGCTCGAACGCTCCCTGGAGTCCCACGCCCGCAGGAACGGCCGAGGCGCGCTGCTCACCGTGCTGGACGACGCCGTCGCCGGAGTCGTCGAGGCGAAGCCGGAGACGGGCGATCTGGAGGTGACGGCTGGGCTCGGCCCGCCGACGGACCTCACCGCGGCGCACCGCTCCTTCCGCACGGCCGGCCGGCTGCTGGATGCCGCCCGTGCGTACGGTCTGCGCGGCGTGTACGACCTGAGCGACCTTTCCTGGCGGGTGGCCGTCGTCTCCGAACCGGAACTCGCCGAGTTGCTGATCGACCGCTATCTGCGCCCACTCGAGGCGGAGGGTGAGTTCGGAGCGCTCATCGAGGAGTCGGTGCGGGGATACCTGGAGAAGGGGCGGCACATCCGCGAGGTCGCCCGCAGCGCACACGTCCATGTCAACACCGTCCGCTACCGGCTGCGCCGGTTCGAGGAGCTGACCGGTGTCGGCCTGGACAGTGCGGATACCGCTGCGGAGCTCAGCTGGGCCCTGGCGGCACGCGACCTGAGGACACCCCCGCGCGGCCAGGCGGGCCCCGTTCATGGCGCGGTCCCGTAGCGGCGGGCTACGGACGTTGTCAGAGTGGGACTGTCCCGGTACAGCGGTGGAGAAGCGGATGACGGAGTTCAGCGAAAGCCACGACGATCCGTTCGCCCTGCACCTCGTCGCCCTGGCGGTGCTCGACGACCGGGGAGTCGTGGTCGGATGGAACCGGCGGGCGCAGGAGCTGCTCGGCCATCCCGACACGGCCGTGATCGGCCGTCCGGCCTTCGAGGTCCTTGTCGGCCTGAGCGAAATGCCGGCCGCCAGGGAGGCCGCGGCAAAGTGCAGGAAGGCCGGCGGCTGGTTCGGGGTGCTGAAGGTGCGCCACCGCGACGGGCGGCTCGTGGAGATGGGGCTCAGGGCCCATGCGCTCTCCCGCGACGGCCAGACCTGTGAGTGGCTCCTGGCCGGGGCACTCGCGGCCGACGTCCTGGAGTGGCAGCGGGACCGCGCAGTTCTCGACGGGTTGTACCGCCAGAGCCCGATCGGCCTGGTCGTGCACGGCACCGACCTGCGGCTTCTCCGGGTCAACCGGGCCATCGAACGCTTCAGCGGCGTCCCGGCGGCGGGCTTCGAGGGGCTGCCCAGCGGGCAGATGCTCATCCCCGACGACGCACGCAAGGCCGTGGACCGTGTGCGCCAGGTGATGGAGACCGGCAGACCGCTCGTCTACTCCGAGCAGTTCGTCCGCCTGGAGCAGGAGCCGGGACGGGAACGGGTCGCCCTCGTCTCGTCCTTCCGCATGGAGGATCCCGCGGGCCGCGTCCTGGGCGTGGCCGAGATGATCGAGGACATCACCGACCGTCATCGGGCCCAGCGCCGGCTCGCCCTCCTCGACCAGGCCGGCAGCCGTATCGGAACCACCCTCGACGTGGCGGAGACCGCCCGGGAACTCGCCGAGGTGATGGTGCCCCATCTCGCCGACCACGCGTCGGTGGACCTGCTCCAGCCGGTGACGCGCGGCGAGGAACTGGCACCGGCCCTGGCGGGGCCCGTCGTACGGCTCGGCGCCAGCAGCGTGGGGGCCCAGCAACCCGGCCCACCGCACCCCCACGGCGAGCCGGTGGACTTCGCGCCCGACTCACCCCAGGCCAGGAGCCTGTCCGAAGGGCGGCCCGTCCTGGAACCGGTGCTGCCGCCCGACTGGCTCTCGACGGAAGGCCACCAGGGAGCCCACGCTCCGGACCTGGGCGTCCACTCGCTGATCGTCGTACCCCTCGCCGCGCGCGGCCTGGTGCTGGGCGTGATGACCCTGTGGCGTTCGCGCCGCCCCGACCCCTTCGAGGCGGACGATCTCACCCTCGCCCAGGAACTCGCCTCGCGCGCCGCCGTCGCCATCGACAACGCCCGGCGCTTCACCCAGCAACAGCAGACCGCGTTCACCCTGCAGAGCAGCCTGCTGCCCCGGGCGGTCCCGGACCAGCCGGCCGTCGAGGTGGCGCTGCGGTATCTGCCGGCCAGCGCGGCTCCGGGCCTGGGCGGCGACTGGTTCGACGTGATCCCCCTGTCCGGGGCCCGGGTCGCCCTCGTCGTCGGCGACGTGGTGGGACGCGGCATCCACGCAGCCGCCACCATGGGCCGGCTGCGGACCGCCGTGCACACCCTCGCGAGCCTCGACCTGGAACCGGACGAGGTCCTCTCCCGGCTGGACGACATGGTCAACCTGCTGGCCGTCGAACAGGAGGCGGCGGGCGAACGGCCCGTGGGCGAGCAGGTCGTCGGTGCCACCTGCCTGTACGCCGTGTACGACCCGGTCTCGCGGCGGTGTTCCGTGGCCCGCGCCGGCCATCCGCCGCCCGTGGTGACCACACCGGACGGACACGTGGCACCGCTCGACCTGCCCGCCGGCCCGCCGCTCGGCCTGGGCGGTCTGCCCTTCGAGGCCAGGGAGGTCGAACTGGCCGAGGGAAGCCTGCTGTGCCTGTACACCAACGGCGTCCTCGGCGAACGCCACCTCGACCCCGACGCGGGCCTGTCCAAACTGTGCGCGGCGCTCACCCGCCCGGCGGACGCCCTGGAGCGAACATGCCAGGCTGTGGTCGACTCCCTCGTACCGTCGCGCCCCGGCGACGACGTCGCCCTGCTGATCGCCCGTACGCGCATGCTGCCGCACGACGACGTTGCCTCGTGGCAGCTGCCGCCGGAGCCGGCCAGTGCTGCCCGCGCACGGGCGCTGACCTCGGCCAAGCTGACCGAATGGGGTCTGGAGCATCTGGCGTTCACCACCGAGCTGATCGCCAGCGAACTGGTCACCAACGTGCACCGGTACGCCGGCGGCCCCGCGACTCTGCGGCTGATCCGTGAACGGACCCTGGTGTGCGAGGTGAGCGACACCAGCCACACCTCCCCCCACCTGCGCCGGGCGCGTACGACCGACGAGGGCGGGCGCGGCCTGTTCCTGGTGGCGCAGATGACCGAACGGTGGGGCACCCGCTACACCCGCGAGGGCAAGACCGTGTGGACCGAGCAGTCACTGACCGGCATGCTCACCTGACCCTCTCGGGCCGCGGTCATTCCGCTGCGGCGAGCAGCCGTGCCTCGCTCTCGTCGTACAGCCGCCGGTTCACCCGGCTGTCGGCGGCGCGACGCCGGTGGTCCAGGCGGCTGCCCAGCCACCCGGCCAGGTAGCCGAACGGGATGGAGATCAGCCCGGTGGACTGCATCGGGAACAGGTCGAAGTCGGCGTTCGGGAAGACGGCGGACGGTGTGCCCGAGACGGCCTTGGAGAAGATCATGAGCAGCAACGCGCAGGCCGCACCGCCGTAGAGGGTGGCGAGCAGGCCGGTGCGGGTGAATCCGCGCCAGAACAGGGAGTAGGTGAGCGCGGGTGCCACCGCCGACGCGCCCACGCAGATGGCCAGAGTGGTCAGCACACCGACGTTCCAGTTCTGGACGAGCGTGGCGAGCCCGATGGCCACGGTTCCCACACCCACGCTCGTCCACGCCGCCACCGTCATCTCCGTACGCGGCTCGGCCTGTCCCCGCCGGGCCGCGTGGGCGAACAGGTCGTGGGCGAGCGAGGAGGCCGCGGCCAGGGTCATCCCCGCGACCGACGACAGCAGGGTGATGAACACCATGCCCGCCACGGCCGAGTAGAGAATCATCGCACCCGCGGAGGAGGAGGCTCCGCCGAGCACCTGCGACAGCATGAGCACCGACGTCCGGCCCTGCGGGTCGGCCGCGGTGATGTACCGCGATCCCACCAGCGCCGCCGCGCCCGTACCCATGACGATCACGAGCAGACAGAAGGTGGTGACCGTGCCGACCGCCCACGACATGGAGCGCCGCACGGCCGGCACGTCCTGCGCGGAGTACAGACGCATCGTGATGTGGGGGAGACAGGCCACGCCGAGGACCACGGTGATCTGGAGACCGACGAAGTCCAGCCGATCGACGGCCGAGGTGCCCAGCTGAAGGCCCTGCTGGAGGAAGGCCGGGCCTGCGCCGCTGCCCTGCTGGGCCGCCCTGAGGACGTCGCCGGGATTCCAGTCGAATCGGTTCAGCACCAGAGCGGCGACGACGAAACTGGTGCCGATCAGGATCACGATCTTGATCATCTGGATGAGCGCGGTGCCCCGCATACCGCCGAGCGCCGAGTAAATGATCATCAGGCTGCCGACGATGACGATGCAGGCCGTCCTGGCGCCCGCCATGTGCGGGATGCCCAGGATGAAGGTGAGCAGTGACCCGGCCCCGGAGAGCTGGACGACGAGGAAGGGCACGGTCGCCGAGAGCGTCACGACGCAGGCGGCGACCCGCACCGCCCGCCCGGGCATGTTGCGGGCCAGGACGTCACCCATGGTGAATTGGCCGGCGTTGCGCAGGGGTTCGGCCAGCAGGAACATCAGCAGGACCAGGGACAGAGCCGTGCTGACCGCGAGGACGTAGCCGTCGTAACCGGCGAGCGCGATGATGCCCGTGGTGCTCAGGACCGTGGCCGCGGAGATGTAGTCGCCCGCGATGGCCAGGCCGTTCTTGAGCGGGGTGAGCGAGCGGTAGCCGGTGTAGAAGTTCGTCAGATCGTCGCGTTCCGGTCCCGCCATCACGCACATCATCAGCGTGACGGTGACCAGCGTGGTGAACAGGACCAGGACGACAGCCTGCGTCCCGGAGCCGAAGCCGTTCATCTCGCCGTCCCCGCGTTCCGGCCGGCGGGGACCGCCCGCTCCCTCACGGCCAGGGCCAACGGATCCACCGAGCGCTGTGCGCTGCGTCCGTACCAGGAGACCGCCGCGAAGGTGACGATGAGCTGGAAGACCCCCAGGGCCATTCCCAGGCTGAGCTCCCCGGCGACACTGGCCCCCATCAGGCCAGGCGCGTAGCAGGACAGCACGACATACACCACGAAGGAGCCGAGCGCGGTGAGGGTGGAGATCCGGCGGAGCGCGCGGTAGGCCGAGCGCAGGGCGGCGAGGTCGGCATCGGGCCGCTGGGTCCCGTGCGCGTACGGCTCGTCCCAGGAAGCCTGTCCGTACGGCTCGGTCCGCGAAGCCTGCCCGTACGACTCGGTCCAGGGGGCTTGCCCGTACGGCTCGTACCGCGGGGCGTTGTGTCCGTACCGCTGGTGCTCGGGGTGGGGCGGCGGCCACCCCGTGTCCGAGGGTGGATACCGGTTCTCGTCGGCGAATGTCATCGCAGGGCCTTCCGCTACGGCGATGGCTGTGAGCGGCGCACGATACCGACTGGTTGGAATGCCCATAAGGTCATCGCGGGTCACGTTTCGGGGTCGGTACGGCTCTCTGGGTGCAGGTCGGCGGGCGGCGTGCCGGCGTGTGGCGAACATCATGCACCAGGCATACCTACTGGTCGGTACCCTGCGGCGGAAGCCGTGAACGACAGGAGGCGCGATGTCTGCGACCAACCGCCAGATCCGTCTGGCAGCCCGCCCCGTGGGCGAGGTCAAGCCCGAGGACTGGGAGCACTTCTCAGGGCCCGTCGACGAGCCGGGCCCGGGCCGATTCGCGGGCCGGACGCGCGTCATCTCCCTGGACCCGGCGATGCGGGGCTGGCTGGACGACCGTCCCTCCTACCTGCCGCCGGTGGGCATCGGCGAGGTGATGCGCGCCGGGTCGGTCATCGAGGTCACCTCGTCGAATCACCCCGACTTCCAGCCGGGCGATCACGTGGTCGGCACGTTCGGCGTCCAGGAGTACGTGGTTTCCGACGGCAAGGGTGCCCTGAAGGTCGACACCTCCCTCGCCCCGCCCTCGACGTATCTCGGCGCGCTGGGCATGCCCGGCATGACCGCCTACTTCGGTCTGCTGGACGTCGGGGCGCTGAAGGACGGTGAGACCGTCGTGGTGTCGGGGGCGGCCGGGGCGGTCGGCACGATCGCCGGCCAGATCGCGAAGGCCAAGGGCTGCCGGGTCGTGGGCATCGCCGGAGGCCCGGAGAAGTGCGCCATGCTCGTCGACGAGCTGGGATTCGACGCGGCCATCGACTACCGCGCCGAGGACGTCAGGAAGGCGCTGCGCCGGGAGGCCCCCGACGGCATCGACGTCTACTTCGACAATGTCGGAGGGGACATCCTCGACGCGGCCCTGACGAGGCTGGCGATGCACGCGCGGGTCGTGGTCTGCGGTGCGATCAGCCAGTACAACAACGCCACGCCGGTCAAGGGCCCGTCCAACTACCTCTCGCTGCTGGTGCGCCGCGCCCGCATGGAGGGCTTCGTCGTCTTCGACTACGCCAAGCGCTACGCGCAGGCGGCGCAGGAGATCTCCGCCTGGATCGGGGCCGGCCGCATCAAGGTCAAGGAGCATGCGGTGAAGGGGAGCGTGGACGACTTCCCCGAGACGCTGGGGATGCTCTTCCGCGGGGAGAACGTCGGCAAGCTCGTCCTGGAGCTGGCATGACGGCCGTCGAGAGCGCCGTCGCAGCCCGGCCGGGACAGGCGGACGGCGCCGCGCTCCAGGGCAAGGTGGCGATCGTCACCGGCGGTGCCAGTGGACTGGGCCGGGCCACGGCGCTGGCGCTGGCGGAGGCGGGGGCGCGCGTGGTCGTCGCGGACCTCGACGCGCGGGGCGGCCGCGAGGTGGCCGACATGGTCGGCGGCCGTTTCCGTGCCTGCGACGTCTCCGATCCCGACGCCAACCGCGCGCTGGTGGACTTCGCCCAGGAGCAGTACGGCGGCGTCGACATCGCCTTGCTCAACGCCGGGGTGGCGACCGGATGCGGCGTCGGTGAGGACTTCGACCTGGCACGCTACCGTCGCGCGATGGGAGCCAACCTCGACGGCGTGGTCTTCGGCACCCATGCGGTGCTGCCGGCGCTGCGGGCCCGCGGGGGAGGGGCCATCGTGGCGACCGCGTCCCTGGCGGGCCTTGCCGCCGTACCGCTCGATCCTCTGTACGCGGCCAACAAGCACGCGGTCGTAGGGCTTGCCCGCTCCCTGGGGCCGGCTCTCGCGGCGGACAACGTGCGCTTCAACGCCGTCTGCCCCGGCTTCGCGGAGTCGCGGATCATCGATCCGCTGCGCGACATGCTCTCCAAGCAGGGGCTGTCGGTCATTCCGGCCGAGGTCGTGGCGGACACCGTGCTGCGGATCCTCACCGGAGACGGCACGGGGGAGTGCTGGTTCATCCAGCCCGGCCGCGATCCGGAGCCGTTCCGGTTCCGTACGGTCCCTGGTCCCGGCGAGCCTGCCGGTGTCTGAGAAGACCGTCAGGCCGTGGTGGGCTGAGCGGCGAACGCGCGCTCGAGCAGTGTGTACAGAGTGTCCTGCTCCTGCTCGCTGAGTCTGCTCAGCCCGGCCAGCGTCTTGTTCATCTTCCCGCGGATCACGTCGATGACCTGCTCGCCCTCCTCGGTGAGCAGGACGTTCTTGACGCGCCGATCGGAGGGGCTCGGCTCGCGGCGCACCAGGCCGCGCTTCTCCAGCCGGTCGACGATTCCGGTCATGTTGGAGGCGTCGCAGGTCAGCGTGGTGGCCAGCGTGCTCATGGAGGCGGGTCCCCGGCGCAGCACGTTGAGCGTCTTGCCCTGGCTGGCCGTGAGGTTCTCGCTCGCGGCGGCGACCGTGAAGTCGCCGTAGTAGGCAGCCAGGGACACCGAGAGCAGCTCCATGAGCCTGGAGGTGTCGACGCGAGAGGGTGCTGTCATGAGCGTCACCTTACGCCGGAAAACTTGACGATCTCAAATATCGATGGCTACGGTCTCCCTCATTACTTGAAGTTCTCAAGCTTCGATGTTCTCAAGTAGTTCGTCGAGCTCTCACGTAGGGAAGAGATCCGTGCCTCACGCGCAGCAGACGGCGCCCCGGAGACAGTCAGCAGACACCGCGGTCGTCCTGGTGCTGGGCCTCGCCGCAATGGTCGTCTCGATGATGCAGACGCTCGTCGTCCCGATCCTGGGAATCATCCAGAGCGACCTGCGGGCGACCACGGCCAACGTCAGCTGGGTGACCACCGCCACGCTTCTGTCGGCCGCGGTCTTCACACCGCTGCTCGGCCGCTTCGGCGACCAGCACGGCAAGAAGCCCACCCTCGTGGGGGTGCTGCTCGTGATGATCGCGGGCTCGGTGCTCGCCGCCACCACCACCTCGCTGACGTGGCTGATCGTCGCCCGAGTGATGCAGGGTGCGGCCACCGCGATCTTCCCGCTGGCCCTCTCCATCCTGCGTGAGGAGATCAGGCCGGAGAAGCTGCACGGCGCCATGGCCCTGGTCAGCGGCACGCTCGCGTTCGGCAGCGGACTCGCGCTGGTCGGTGCCGGGCTTCTCACCCGCGGCTCCGACCCCGACTACCACCGGGTCTTCTGGCTCGCGGTGGTGCTCGCGGTGATGGCGCTGGCGGGTGTGCTGTTCACCGTGCCCGCTTCCCGGACGACCACGGGCGGGCGCACGGACTGGCTGGGCGCGGGCACCCTGGCGATGCTGCTGGTGCTGCTGCTTCTGCCGGTCTCGCAGGGACACGAGTGGGGATGGACGTCCGGCCGTACGCTCGGCTCCTTCGCCGGGGCCGTCGTCATGGCGGCGGTGTGGGTCGTCGCCGAGCGCCGGGTCAAGGAACCCATGGTGGACATGAAGATGTTCGTCCACCGGCCTGTTCTCTTCACCAACCTGGCCGGGCTGCTGCTGGGCTTCGCGATGTTCGCCCAGTTCATCGGTGTCTCGTACCTCGTCCAGATGCCGGAAGGCGTCGTCGGCTACGGCTTCGGCGCTTCCGTGCTCGAAGCTTCCGTCGTGTATCTGCTGCCGACCACACTCGTCTCGCTCGTGGGCGCCCAGTTCGGCGGGGTCCTGGTGCGCCGGCTCGGCGCGCGCTTCACACTGGCCGCCGGGGCCTGCTTCGGAGTGCTCGGCTTCACGTGGCTGAGCGTCGCGCACGATGTGACGGCCTCGGTGATCGGCGCCGGCATGGTCATCGGCCTGGCGATCAGCTTCGGCTACGCCGCCATGCCCGCGCTCATCGTCGCCGGCGTGCCCGCCCACCAGTCCGGCATCGCCAACGGCATCAACTCCATCTCCCGCTCGGTCGGCAGCGCCGTCGCAAGCGCGGTGATCACCTCGCTGCTGGCGTCGAAGACCATCCCGCTGCCGGGCGGAGGGCCCGCCCTGCCCCAGGAGAGCCAGTTCACGACGACCTTCGTGATCGCCGGAGCGGCCTTCGGCCTGGTCGTCGCCGTGGCCCTCGTCGGCATCAAGTCGTCGCACGCCCCTCGTACGTCCGTGCCGAGGAAGGTCGCGGACTCCTCGACGGCGGGGCTTGCGGAGGCGGAGGCAGGTGCCGAGCTCGTGTGACCGTGCTTCAGGCGCTGCCGCTGTCTTCAGGCTCTGCCACTGTCTTCAGGCGTTGTCGCCGTCCGGAATCATCGAGAGGTTCAGCCAAGACAGAGCAGTCCTCATCCAGCAGTCTCCTTGAACCCGCAGTCTCCGAAAGGCATGTCACGATGACGACGTCCGACCACACCCAGCACGCGCCCGCTGCCACGTCGGTCGATCACCGCACCGCGGTCGCGGCGGAGACCGCCCGGTTCGTCGCGGCGGTCAAGGACGCCGACCTGGCCACGGCGGTGCCCAGCTGTCCCGGCTGGACGCTGGCCGAGCTGGTCAGGCACACGGGCAGCGTCCACCGCTGGTTCTCGGTCCTGCTGCGGGCACGCATCCAGGAACCCCCGCGCACGCGTGACGTGGACCTTCAGCTCCCGGGCCAGGAGGACGGATACGTCGACTGGCTGGCCGAGAGCGCGACCGTGGCCGCGGACGCCTTCGCGGTCACCGACCCGGACCTGCCGATGTGGGCCTGGGGCGCCGACCAGCACGCCCGATTCTGGGCACGCCGGATGCTCTTCGAGACCCTGCTGCACCGGGCCGACGCCGAGGTCGCACTCGGACTCCGGCCCGCGATCGACCGCCCGGTCGCGGTGGACGGGATCGACGAGTTCCTCGTCAATCTGCCCTTCGCCACCTTCTTCGCGCCCAAGGTGGCCGACCTCCGTGGCTCCGACACGACCATCCGCTTCCGCACGACCGACGGGGACGACGCCTGGGTCGTCCGCCTGCGGCCCGACGGCTTCGGGCTCGACCCGGCTCACCCGACCGCGGCCCCCACCGACGCGACCGTCCAGGGAACCGCGGCCGACCTGCTCCTCCTCGTCTACGGCCGACTGCCCTTCCAGGCAGGGGCCTTCGCCCACGACGGCGACGAGCACTTGCTGACCCACTGGTTCGCCAACTCCGCGTTCTGAGAAGGCGCCGGCCCCCTCACACGCTCACCAACTGGGCCTGGCGACACCGGCGTAGGACCAGGTGGAGCCCTTCGACATCTCGAAGTGCAGATGCGGCCCGGTCGCCTTGCCGGTGGCGACCTTGCCGAGCCGCCTTCCGGCACTGACCTTCCGACCGGCCTTCACCTGCCGTTCCGAGAGATGGCAGTAGGTGGAGATGTGGCCGTTGTCCGCGTGCAGCCCGATCCATTGCCCGTAGGCTTTCCCGTCCGGTTCCGGCTTCCAGGTGTACGGACCACGTGCCCCAGCCGGTGGGCGTCCAGCAGGATCGCCTTCCGCTGTCGAGCATACCGGGGACGATTCGGCTTCCTGGTGGGCTCCGTCGCAGCCAACAGCCCTCTACCGAAAGCGCGATGGGGCAGACCTGAAACCCCGTCGCCGCCGCAGCGATCCGATCAAGGCGGGAGGACCGGGGTGGGATCCAGCCTGTGAGCGGCGGGCGCGTACTGCCGCTCAGTCCATTTGCTTACGACGTAGGTCCCTGACGGATTCGCCGAACTCTCGTTTCAGGGACCTGCCGAGGTGTTTGGTGTCGTGTACTCCCCATCGTGCTGCGAGCGTGGCCGTGGAGATGTCCGCGGAGGCGGGGTCGAGAAGGTCTCGGCGGATCCGTAGCAGGCGTTCATGGCGGACCCAGGCGGCGAAGGTCAGGTCACTGCCCTTGAAGAGCGCATGGAGGTACCTGACGGAGATGTGGTGCTGGTGCGCGACTCGTTCCGCACTGAGGCGGGGGTCGCCGAGCTGGGCCAGCGCGTAGGCGCGGATACGGTCGGCAAGGTCGCTGGCGACGGACGCCCGCTCGGGGGTGGTGTCGGCGAAAGCGGCAAGGAGGAGTGCGGTGAGCGCGTCGGCCAGATACGTACGTGACACACGCTGACGGGGAAGGTCCTCGTCGGCTGCGGACAGGGCGTGGCCGAGCAGTCCTCCGATCCCGCCCTGAGTGGATATGGGGAGCGCCGTGCGCCGGCTGATGGAGTTCGCGTGCCTGCCCAGACTGGCCCGGGGAACGCAGAGCACAGTCATGTCACTGGGGTCGGCACCGATGAGCCGGTAGGGCCGGGTGTTGTCACAGGCGAACAGTTCACCGGGTCTCACCGCCGTGGTCCGGTCGTCCTGGGTCGCCGTGACCGGGCCGTGGTGGTGCAGAGTGAAATGCATCCACTCCACGTCGCTGGAGGTGATGCTGCGGTTGTCCCGCGTCACCGTAGCGGCGGTGGCCTGGATGCGGGCGACGACCACGGGTCCGATGACCGCGTGGTCCACCACGGCTTCGAACCGCTGCGGACCGGGATCGGTCACCCGCAACGGGGCGAACAAGGCCGAGGCGACTGCCTCGAACGACTCGGTTCCCCTTAATCGGGAACCCTTGCGGTCGGTCATGCAGATCTCCCAGCCCCCTGTGCGCATGTGCGGTGCAGTCCCAATTGTGCACCGTGCACGAACTGGAGAGTCACGGTGCGCATATGGGTGCTTGCGGGTCGCGGGTTGCGCCTACGGTCGTCAACGAGCGATCAACCGCCGGGCGGAGCGAGCCGGCGACGCATACACATCTCGTCGACACCTGGGAGATCTGCATGATCAAAGGTCGTATCGCAAAGGCATTGGCCTCAACGGCCCTCGTCCTGGGGGGAGCGATGACGCTCGCACCTAGCGCGGTGGCGGACAGCGGCTCGTCGGTGACCGCCCTCCCCGCGTCCAGCGACTCCGCGTTGGCCATCCCATGTTTGGGCCAACGGGTGACCGGCAGCGCGGGCCATCAGGGGAACAAAACCTGGTGCACCTCGGGACGGTACCGCGAAGTGATCCAGTGCGAGACCCTGGGCGGCTACCAGTACATGCACTACGGTCCCTGGGTATGGGCGAGCGCGGAGAGCGTCGCATGGTGTGCCCTCGGCGACAGGATCAACTGGGACTATACGGACTGGGGGGCCTGAGGCTCCTTCTGAGGACGCCCGATCGGTACGCATCGACCCACGCCGGCGCGCTCTGTGCGGAGATGAACCAGACGTTGTCCCGTAACCGGTGATGCGGTTGGTGCGTCCGCCGGACCTTGAACCATGCGGTCACGCGATCCGCGACAAGAAAGCGGCCGATGCCGCTTCGCGGAAACGGCTCAGTACCACAGCGGCCACCTCGGGCGCCGCACCAGTCACCTCCGCGACGACGTCCGTGCCCTGCGCGCCACGCGCGATAAGGTCCGGCAGGAATCCCGGCGCCAGCACGTAGGGCGCGACGGCGTCCCGCTCGCACCCGAGCCCCCGGAGTTCTCGTACCGCGTCCTAGGTGCGGGGCAGAGATGCGGAGGCGAACGCAGGTCGCACGGCGCACCAACCACCGGTGTGCTGCCACTCCCGCGCGATGTCAGCGATCACTGCGATCGCCTCCGGGTCCGAAGACCCCGCCGAGGCCAGCACGACCCCGGTCGAGGACTTGCCGGCGGACGTCAGTCCCGCCTCGTACAAAAGCCGTTCGAGGACGGCGAGGAGCAGCGGGGACCGGCGCTGCGAGCTCCGCCCGTCTCAACGCGCGATGGTGGCACCGGTGTACCTGCGCGAACGCATCAACCTGGCGAAGATTGCTGCCGGACTCGGGATCAGCGAGTCCACCGCCCATGCCTACACCTTGCGCGGTAGTCCACCTGCTCGCCGAACGCGCCCCCGGTCTGCTGAAAGTCCTGCGTGGGGCCGACGCGGACTTCGTCCTGCTGGACGGCACGCTCGCCGAGTGCGACCGGGTCGGCGACGGACGGGCCCACTACTCCCACAAGCACCGCCGCCACGGGGTGAACGTGCAGGTGGTCACCGATCCGAACGGCCATCTGCTGTGGCTCTCACCCGCGCTGCCGGGCCGGACTCACGACCTGACCGCTGCTCGCATCCACAGGACCATCCGCATCTGCGAGCGCCAGGGCGTCCCCATCCTGGCCGACCTCGCCTACCAGGGCGGCGGCCCCTGGCTGACCACGGGGATCAAACGCAACCCCCCGCAAAGACTCAGCCCCACCGAGAAGACCCTCAACCGGGCCCTGGCCGCAGCACGGGCACCGGTCGAACGCGGCGTCGCACGCCTGAAGTCCTGGCGCATCTTCCGGAGGTCCCGATGCAGCCCAAGCCGCATGACGTCAATCGCCAAAGCCATCCTCACCCTGGAGCGGCAACGCTGAAGAGGCTCATTGAATCCCAGCACTACCCTCAGCGTTCAGGGACCACCGATCAAGCCCGTTGCGCACTGTGGCGGGAGGATTCAGCCTGACCAGATGGTAAAGGTTCTCGTAATAGCCCTGCCACTGAATTCCATCATCCCTTCCAGCCGCCATCCTTCGAGTGCGGTGAGCCACTATAAGTGGCCGCATGCTTTCCCAGGTGGAGATAACTGAGCCGCCCAGGTATCCAGAGACCGGCTCGATATCGACTATTCCATGAGCCACGAGAGCTCCCAAGTTGTCATAAAACCATGCGAGATCCCGGGCTTTTTTCGCCTCCTCGCGAGAAAGGCTGTCCAGCCCTTCCGAAACGTCGCGATCAGGCAGTTCCTGGTGCACAAAACGGCGCGCTTCTGCGAGATAGTCACTTCTGTGCTCCCGGAATAGTTCAACGAGAACGGGAAGAGTATTGGCGTGTTTAGCCAGTCTCAGCTGAGAATACGAGGCTGCCCCTGAAACTAAAAGAGCCACAACCGAGACAAGCAGTGCCGCTATATTCACATCCCCCCCAAGTAATCCGGTTTTTCCCCAGCGGTGTACTGAGGCTGCCCAGGCCTTGGAGCGATGACACACGCTTGAGCTACGGCGTGGGACCCCCCAAGAAACAGCGCCCGAGCCGAAATCGCCTACGCCCGGCCGCTGGGCAAGCCCGTGCAGTTCACGCACCCGGAGTTCGATCCCGACGCCTGACCGCCCATCCCCACACCCTCTGCAAGCACCCCTTGGAATCGATCATCTAGTTGTTGTGGTCAGGACCCCGGAACCACTGGCAGGACGATGCGGGAGGGTCGGGCGTCGTCGTGGAAGACCTGCTGGCGGGCCACTCGGGCAGTGGTCGCGCTCTCCTCGGGTTCGCCGGTGTTGAGGTTGCGGTCCCAGCGGGGGAAGTTGCTGGAGGTGACCTGGACCCGTATGCGGTGCCCTGCCCGGAAGACGATGCTGGTCGACCACAGGTCCACGACGTGCTCCGCGGGATCACCCGGTGTCGCCGCCCGTACCCGCACGATGCCGTCGGTCACGTTGCGGGAGACGCCGTGCTCGTCGACGTCGCACAGGCGCGCCACCCAGTCGGTCGAGGGGCCGTCCGTTGCGGCGAACAGCACTGCCCGGATCCGGCCGGTCACCTCGACGTCCTCGGTGAGCGGTTCGGTGGTGAAGACGAGGACGTCCTCGCGCGCCTCCACGGCCGTCTGGTCGAGCGGCCCGGGCCGGAAGTCGTCGGTCAGCAACAGGGCTCCGCCGACTGTCGGCACCGGGTTCATCGGGTCGTAGGCGAACTCCTCGGGGGCCTCGGCGGCTGACGGCGGCTCATGGGTCAGACGTCCGTCCGCGCGCAGGTGGAAGTCCGTGTCCACGGCCCGCGAGAGGGGCCATTCCGTCTCCTCGCGCCACTGGTTGACGCCCATGACGAACAGCAGCACCCTGCCCGTGTCCGGCTCCAGCGCCTCCCTGTCGCCGATCGTGCGCTCGTACCAGTCGAGCTGGAGGCCGTGCAGGGGTCCGCGCATGCCCATGAAGGCGGAGTTCGCGCCGAACCCGAAGTTGACGTCGCCGATGACGTGCTGCTGGTTGGCGTGAGTCCACGGCCCCATGATCAGCGTGGCGGACCGGCCGGCGCGGCGCATGGCGGCGAAGTTGTCGAGCGTGCCCTGGGTGAAGATGTCGTACCAGCCGCCGACCTGGAAGGTGGGCAGGTCCACCTCGTCGTGCCGGCCCTTGACCCGGCAGGCCCGTGCCCACTCGGGCTCCCGCCGGGACCGCTCATAGCCCAGATCGGGAAGATCGTGGCGGACGAACGCGGGAAAGTGCCCTGCGGGCAGTTCGCCGTAGCCGCCGTCGGCCAGGCCGTCGAGATCCTGTACGAGCCTGCCGAGGCTGCCGCCCAGCGCGGCGGGGTCGGCACCGTGCCGGCGCATCAGCGCGTCGGCACCCATCATGAGGGTCCAGGGCGCGGTGATGCCGAGTTCGATCGCACCGCCGCGCGTCCACAGCCCGTCGTCCGGATCGGACCATGTGACCATCGGTGCGATCGCCTTGAGCTCAGGCGGCTTGGAGAGCGCCGCCATCCACTGCGTGTTGCCGAAATAGCTGGCGCCGATCATGCCGACGGAGCCGTTCGCGCCGGGAAGGGCGGCAGCCCACCGCACGGTGTCGTACCCGTCGCTCTCCTCGTACGTCCACGGCTCCCACTCACCCTCGGAGGCGAACCGGCCGCGGGTGTCCTGGAGGACCACGATGAAGCCACGCCGAGCCGCCGCCAGGGGATCGAGGACGGCGACCGCCAGGGGCATCTGCTTCCCGTACGGCAGGCGGCTCAGCAGGACCGGCCACGGTCCGCTGCCGCCGGGCCGGTAGACATCCGCCCGCAGCACCGTGCCGTCACGCATCTTGGCGGGTACGTCGAACTCGACCCGGATCTCCATCATGCGCTGCTCCTTTGCCTGCCACGACGTCTTCTCGAGAAGATGGTCGACTAGGTCCTCCCCTGCGCGTCACCCCCGATCGGGGGTGACCACGGCGGTCTCGGGACGCTCACGCCGCCGCGTTCAGCACGTCGGGCCGTTCCAGGGCGATGAGTGGCCGGCCTTCGGCACCTGCGTGAAGTCGGCGGCCGGCAAGAGCTGCTTGTTGGCCTCCCGGTCCGAGGGCCGGGGCAAGTCACAGGGCCTGGTACACGGCTCGCGCCACGGTCGGGTAGCCGGTGCCACCCGCTCCAGCCTCCTGGCCCAAGTGGTGGTCAGCGGTGTCCCCACCCCGGAGTGGGCCCGGTGATTCGCCGGGGTGGAGTGGCACAGAACCGGAACCGCTCCACATCCAGCGCGAGGTGCTGGACCAGCCCCAGGCAGTGCCATCCGGAAGCCAGCGCGGGCCGTCGCAGATCCTTCGCGTCGAGCCCGTCGAGGATGCCGAGAATGTGGTGCCGCTGTTCGTCCAGGGCCCGGAGAACCGCCCTGACCTCACTGACCGGAGTTGTTTCGCTCAAATTTTCAGTCACGGCCACCCAGCGTCCCCGAATCTCTGCGGCCGCGCGGGAGTTACCCGGTGGCCGCCCTGGCCTGCACCACCAAGAGAGTTCTGCGGCGTGGTCGATTGCCCGCCAAGCGGGGGATCGTCCTCCGGCAGTGTTGTCAGTGGGCACCCCGCTACGGACGCGTCGACCTGCTCAAAATCGACGAACTCGGCTACCTCGAACTGGACCTACCGGCAGCCTCGGGCGGGTCCCCTGTGGACAGTGGACGCCGGGAGCCGGGAAGGATGGGGCGGCGAGCACATCATCACGGGAGGGGTGTCGTGCGGCTGACGATCGACACCGAGACGGACACATACGAGCAGGCGATCGCCGCCGTCCAGGCCGCCGATGGGCTGCGGCCGGACGTCCCGGTCGCCCGGCCGGACGCACCCGCTGCGGACCCGCAGTCCGGCCCGCAGGACCTCGCCGCCGACGACCTCGCTGACGGCTGGACGGACCAGCTGCTGTTCCACATGAGTGCCTCGCTGGTGCCCGGGGCCCGGGCAGTCCTGCTACGGACCACCGAGCTGGGCGGCACCCGCCTCCGACGCGGACGTGCAGCACCACTTCGCCGGCCACCCGACGAACCCGATCCCGCCATCGAAGATCGGCGGCACCCTGACCAGCGTCAAGGCGGTGCAGCGGCACATCGGCCCGGACGGCGCCGGGCCTCTCCTCCAGCGGGACGAACGAGCACGGCGCTACCGCATCGACGACGTTCTCGTGGGTGGCCTCCCGCGGGCCTTCGCCCTCGCCGATGCCCGCCCCGGCCTCCTGCGCGGCGAACCGTCCGGGAAGGCCACCTGAACCGGGCGACGGCTTCAAGTACCTTCCCGAGGTCAGTCAGTCGCCCCCCGGCGGGGTCTCCTCGAGAGCAGCGAGGGGGTTCACGACTTCCCGCTTTCGAAGGACTGTCAGAGCCGCTGACCGGCATGGAGACGGTGAGGACGCCATCCCACGCCGTCCAGCAAGTAGCCCGAGACAGAGAGAGCCGTGGGCCGTCTGGGTGGTGCACGATCGCGTTGCCCGGATTGTTGCGCCTGGAGTCGGCATCTGCGGGTATCCGGCTTTTCAGGCATGAGTGTGGGATGTGAGGCGAGCCGCGTATGGGCCAGGCGACCGAGGGCGATGAATGGGAAACGTCGCTGGTCAGCAGGTCGATATCGGAGTCAGCTGCGTTCGAGGGCTGCGAGGAGATCGGCGAGGCACGTGATCTGGCCCGGAGGTTCCTGGAGGATCTGCAGGCCGATCACGGGGTTCCTGTGTCCGCCGGCGCGATGGGCATGGTGCAGCTGGTCGTGAGCGAGCTGGTGACCAACGCCCACAAGTTCGCCCCGGGCCCGATGCTGCTGACACTCGAGCTGAACGACGGCGCCCTCCGCGTGAGTGTGTGGGACACCGAGCCGGGGATGCCCGTGGTCCATGGCGCCGACCCAAGCCGGGTAGGACAGCACGGGCTGGAGCTCGTCATGGCCATCTGCCCGCACTTCGAAGTTCACCGTGAACCGGTGGGCAAGCGCGTCGTCGCGACGGTTCTGCTGGCCGACGACGCCATCGGAGACGTGGCCGGCCCGCCAGGGACGGAGGCGGTTTGCCGAGAACCGGCAGAACGCCTCCACCGCGAGGGATCGCTCGCATTTCCACGATCAGCAGGCCGAGCTTCCGGAAGCGGGCCAGGAGGCCGGACAGGTGCGCCTCGTCAATGACCTCGCCGTAGAACACTGATTCCCAATGTGGTCTGTCAAGCCGCGAGAGCGGTTGGCGCGTCGCGCAGGAGGGCCCAGAGGACGTTGACGCGGCGGCGGACGAGAGCGAGCACGGCCTGGATGTGGCGCTTGCCCTCGGCGCGTTTGCGGTCGTAGAACCGGCGTGGCTCCTCGCAGTGCCGGATGCTGAGCAACACCGAGACAGATTGTTCGACTTCCAGGAGACGGGGCCCGGCGCCGAGTAGGGAACCCTGCCTTCGGCGCTGTTGTGCGCAGGGTCGTTGCAGTTGCGTTCGTGTGTGGACCGCTCCAAGCAATTGCGCTGCTCCGCTCTGTGCTACGGCGAGGTGGGCAGGTGCGGTGCGCGGAGTGCGAGCAGGGTGATCTCGCTGGGGGCGAAGACGCGGAACGGCGGGCCCCAGAATCCGGTGCCGCGGCTGGTGTAGAGAAGGGTGCGGGCGCCGTGGCGGCTCAGGCCCGCGACGACGGGCTGGTCGATGCGGACCAGGTGATGGAAGGGCCAGATCTGGCCGCCGTGGGTGTGGCCGGAGAGTTGGAGGTCGATACCGTCGGCTGCCGCCTGATGGACGAACTTGGGCTGGTGGGCCAGGAGCAGGACGGGGAGGTCGGGGTCGGCTCCGTCCAAGGCTCCGGCGAGATGGGCGCGGTGGCCCGGCAGGCCCGAGGACTCGGCGGTGACATCGTCCACGCCGGCGACCACGAGAGTGTCGCCCCCGCGTTCCAGCAGCAGGTGGCGGTTGCGCAGCGGCTCCCAGCCCAGCTCGTCCATCAGGTCGACCCAGCCCTGGGCCTCGCTGTAGTACTCGTGGTTGCCGGTGACGTAGACGCGGGCATGGGTGGCGCGCACGGTACCGAGGGGGAGGGCTTGGGCGCGGCGGCGTTCGGCGGTGCCGTCCGCGATGTCGCCGGTGTGGCAGACCAGGTCGGCGTCCAGAGTGTTCACCGTCTCGCACACCCGGGCCGACCAGCGGGCGCGGTCGAGCGGGCCGTAGTGGGTGTCGGTGATGAGGACGACGCGGAGGCCGTCCAAGCCGGTGCCCAGGCGCGGGAGGCGTACGTCGAGCCTGCGCACGCGTGGCACGCGACGGGCCTCGGCGTAACCCCAGCCGAGCAGTACGGCGCTCACCCCGAGTACGGCCCACGTGACGATGCGGGCCCGGTCCTGACCCTCCCCGACATCGGCCACGGTGAGGGCGGCCCGCAAGAAGACGCCGAGCAGAACGGACCAGGTGAACAGAACCCAGCTCGTGCCCAGCAGGGTGTCACCGACGATCGCCGCGCGGTCGTGCTGGCGCCGGCCGTGACCGCGCACCATCGCGAGCGGCATACCGGTCAGACCGAGGGCGAACAGGGCGGTGCCGGCCAGTGCGACCGGCAGCGGCCAATGCTGGCCGGTGTACAGGAGCACCCAGCAGGGCACGGTCCACAGCAGGACGGGGGCGATGAGAGGGAGGTAGCGCATCAGGCGCAGAAGCCGGCTCCGCCGCGGCGCCTGCGCTTCACCGTCGACGTGCTGGGTGTTGCTGGTGTCTGTCACGCTTCCCCCTCACCAACCGGGCTGTCGTCTCGCGCACTGTATCCGCTCGTCCTGGGGGTGGCCGGACGGGCGTTCGTGGGGGTACCCCTGGAGATGGGTCTCGCGGCGACGGCCACGGACGCCGACGCGGGTCAGGGGGTTCACATGCGGCTCGGCCCGTACGGCTCCGTCCGCAGCGGCGTCCTCGACCACCTCCCGCGCCAGCCTCAGCAGGTTCTCCCGTGGGCCCTCGCGGACCAGCCGTGCTGCGGCACTGTACAAAGGCGCGAAGTCCTCGAACGACGCGAAGTCGCCGCCCGTGTCCGGTACTTGGTCGCCACGCTCGCCGGCCAGTTCCACGAGCATGGCTGGACGCATCGCGCCCTCGAGGTGCAGATGAAGATGGGCCTTCGGCAGACGGGCCAGGCTTCACATGGCACATCACCCTACGGCCGCGCATGACACCGCCCGGTTTCCGCTCGACTGCGGGACGACGGTGCTCGGGGGGCCTTCCGGCCGAGCGGCCTCCCCGCGTTTGTGCGGGGAGGCCGTACTCGCTGCCGGAGGCGCTCAGAGAGGCCGGTTGCTTGTCAGCTCCAGGGGGATGCGGTGAGCCAACTGGTGTCCTGGGCCCATGACGTCGTGTTGTCCCAGGCGTTGGAGCCGCCGTTGGCGGCTATGTAGGCCGTGTAGTTGTAGTGACGGATGTACTTCGTGGGGAAGTTGACGGACTGGAAGGAGTGGCCGGCGCCGCTGTTGCCCGTGGTGGGGCAGAAGGTGGCGTCCTGCGCGAAGGAGCTGCCGCCGTTGTCGGTGTTGAGGTAGAGCTGGTAGTTGGAGTGGCGCAGGAACTGCCCGGGCTTGTCGGCGGACTCGAAGGACAGGCAGGAGGTGTTGGCCAGGCCGGCGCGGACGATCCAGGTGGCGTCGGCCTTGTCGGTGGCCGGGCTGGAGGCGTTGATGCTGGAGATGACGACCTTGGTGTCGGTGTCGTCGTGGCGCAGGTAGTGCGAGGTGCAGCAGGGGGCGGTGGTGGCCTGCAGGGAGATCCGGGAGCCGGGCGTCAGCGAGCCGGTGCTGGTCGAGCCGCTGTTGTAGCCGGCGGCGGTGATGTTGGCCTGGACGGCGTTCTCGGTGGCGTCCGAGGGGTAGCCCGAGGTCATGACGCCTTCGTAGAAGGTGCCTTGGCCGGTGTTGCTGTTGTCGCCGCCGATGCCGAGGATGATCGCGCCCTGCTTCTTCATCGGGTTGTAGCCCGTGTCGTTGGGGCGCACGCCGTCGTAGAAGGTGGACAGGCTGCCCGACTGGGCGTTGCCGCCGCGGATGGCCCAGTGGTTCGGGCCGCCCTTGACGATGGCGGTCGTGAACCGGTGGTTGATGGTCGGGTCGCCCGCGTTGAGGCCGCGGTTGACCCCGGAGAACAGGCCGTTCTCCAGGTCGGCCATGATCCAGGGGCCGGTGCCGCTGCCGCGGCCCCAGCCGGTGCTGGTGCCGAAGTAGATGGCCTCCATGGTGCCGTTGCCGTCGTCGTTGCCGGTCGTCTCGGCGTTGCCGTAGTCGAAGCAGCAGCCGCCGTTGACGTGCGTGCCGTCGAAGATGGCGTACATGCCCTCGGGCTGGTCGCCGGTGGCGATGCCGTTGGTGTTGTTGTTGCGGTAGCCGGTGCCGGGGGCGATGTAGACACCGTATGCCTTGTGCCCGCCGACGGTGACCGGCGCCTCGAAGGCGTTGGCCAGGTTGTCGTTGCCGTTCTCCGCAGGCCCGGGCCAGTGGCCCCTCAGCGCCTGGGTGAGGTTGTTGTGCTTGGGCGACTGGTCGTAGATGACGGTGATGACGCAGCTGGTGTTCGCGCAGAAGGAGTCCTGCTGCGCGGCGTCGGCGTATCCGCCGGCGCTCAGCAGGCCGATGTCCTTGGTCGCGTTGTCGGAGGCGCGCTTGACCTGGTACAGCGGGCCGTTGTACGCCCCGTACAGGGCGCGGGTGGTGCTGTGCGCGGCGACGCAGGGGGTGCCGCCTGCCGCGTAGATGTCGCATGGCTACTGGGTGGCGGCCTGCGAAGGGGCGGCCGTGGCGGTGAGCAGGCCGGCGGCGAGGGCGGCGGTGGCACCGGCCGCCAGCAGTGCGCGTCTGACGCTGCGTATCCACGGTGGCTTGATCATGAAATGCTCCTTCACGAGGTGGTTGTGCGGTGAAGTGCCGACGCACCCCGCGGTTCGGTTTTTCGGACGATGTCCGACTCTGTGAACAGACTGGGGCGCGTCGACACTTCCCTTGTTCGTCAGCTCCAGGGTGCGGCGGCGAGCCAGCTGGTGTCCTGGGCCCACGACGACGTGGTGTCCCAGGCGTTGGTGCCGCCGTTGCTTGCCACGTAACCGGTGAGTCGGTAGTGGCGGATGTATTTGGACGGGTAGTTGAAGGACTGCAGGGAGTATCCCGTGCCGCTGTTGCCCGGCTTGGCGCAGAAGGTGGCATCGGCGGCGAACTGGCTGGAGCCGTCGTTGGGTTGCAGGTGGAGCTGGAAGGCGTAGTGCCGCAGGTACTTGCCGGAAGTGTTGGCCGACTCGAAGGAGACACAGCTGCTGTCGGCCAGGCCGGCGCGGACGATCCAGGTGGCGTCACCCTTGTCGGTGGTCGAGCTGCTGGAGGTCACCGGCGCGATCACGACCTTGTCGTCGCTGGTGTCGTGCTGCAGGTAGTCGCCGGTGCAGCAGGAGGTGGTGGCCTGCAGCGACACCTTCGAGCCCGGGGTGAAGGGGGTGGAGGTGTTGGTGCTGTAGCCGGCCGCGGTGATGTTGGCCTGGACGGCGGCGTCGGTGGCCTCGGAGGGGTAGCCCTTGACCATGGCGCCCTCGTAGAAGGTGCCCGCGCTGGCGTTGGTGTTGGCCTGGCAGCAGTCGCCGCCGCTGCCGAGGATGATGGCGCCCTGCTTGTGCATCGGGCTCCAGCCGCTGGGCAGCGCGCCGTTGTAGAGCTGCGTCAGGCTTCCGGACTGCGCGTTGGCACCCTTCAGCGCCATCTGGGTGGTGCCGTTGTTCTTGAGCATCGCGGTGACGAAGCGGCTGGTCTGGGGTACCTGGTTGGGGTTCCATGTCTTGCTGCCACCGCTGAACAGCCCGTTCTCGATGTCCGCCTGCACCCACGGTCCGGTTCCGCTGCAGCCGCCGAACCAGCATTCCGTGCCGAAGTTGATCGCGTCCATGGCGCCGTTGCCGTCGGCGTGGTGGTCGATCTCGGTGTTGCCGTAGTCGAAGCAGCACTTGTTGTTGACGTGGGTGCCGCTGGTGACCATGTACTCGCCCTCAGGTGAGCTGCCGGTCGGCACGCCTCCGGAGGAGTTGTAGGCAAAGTAGCTGTTGCCGGGGTTGATGTAGAGCGCGTACGCCTTCTGGCCGCCCACACCGATCGCTTCGGTGGTCGCAGTGGCCGCGGTGTCGGCGCCGCCGGTCCCGCCGGGCCCCTGGTAGACGAGGGTGTTGCCGCCGCCGGTCTGGTCGTAGACGCGGGTGATGGCGCAGGTGGTGCCCGCGCAGAACGAGTCCTGGGCCGCGGCGTTGGCTACGCCTCCGGCCGCCAGTACGCCGATGTCGTGCGACGCGCTGTCCGACGCCCGCTGCACCTGGTAGAGCGGGCCGTTGTAGGAGGCGAACAGCGCGCGGGTCGTGCTGTGCGCAGCGACGCACGGTGTGCCGCCGGCCGCGTAGATGTCGCAGGGCCCTTGTGCAGCGGCCTGCGAGGTGCCGGTGAAGGCGACAAGGCCGGTGAGGGCGAGCGCCACCGTGGCCAGGCAGGCAACCACCCCCCGGCGCAGTCTTCGGAATATGATCAGTTCAGACATCGTGTACTCCCTTGTTCATCGTTACGGGACACCAAGCCGCGCCCCAACCGGGTTTCGTCGTGTGGCTGGGTGGGGGCGGGCTGAGGGGTGTTGAGGGCAGGCGGACCCGTCCTGGCGAGCGGATTCGCCGACGCCTCGGGTCACGCTGTCACTGGATCGTCCAAGCCTGGTTGGACTGGTTCAGCGGCATCCACTGACTGATGGCGGCTCCGTCGGCCGTCGATCCGCCGCCGACCTCCAGGACCTGCCTGCTCTCGAAGTTGCGGATGACGTACCCACCGCTGGTCGGCTCGAAGTACCACAGCTGGTTGTTGCCGCCGTTGTAGGTGTACTGCTGCAGCGCGGTCCCCGTCCGGTGGCTGGAGTTGTTGATGTCGAGGGCCTTGCCGCTGTTCCTGTTCACGATCTTGTAGAGCTGCCCGCTGACCGGAACGATGTTCCACTGCTGGTTGGCACCACCGTTGCTCGGCCACTGGATGACGCTCCCGCCGTCGGCGGTGGAGTTCTGGTACACGTCCATCAGCTTGCCGCTGTTGACGTTCTTGATCGTGTAGTTCGTCGACGGGTTGATGGTCGGTGTGCCGGTGGCGTCCTCCAGCGCCCCGCCGGCCTGCTGCACACTGAAGTCCGCGATGAAGAAGTAGGCGCCGTCGGTCTTGGCGACCCGCACATAGCGGAACTTCTGGCGGACGTCGATGTTGCCCGTGAGCGTCGAGGCGAGCGGCAGGGTGCTCGTCTGGCGTCCGACGACGGTGTAGGTGGCGAAGGACGGGTCGTTGGAGGCCCGGATCTCGAAGTTGCCGCGGGTCTCGGGCTGGTCCAGGTCCTGACGGGTGGTCAGGGAGAACTGTCCGAGCTGGTAGGCCTGTCCCAGGTCGACCTGCCACCAGGCGGAGGTGTCGCTCCCGGTCGGCGACCAGCCGGTGGCACCGTTGTTGTCGTTGGCTTTGGCCGCGTCCCAGGCGGAGCCGTTGACCGAGGAGGCGGACGCCGGCTTGTGGTAGGCGAGGTTGAGCTTCGCTGCCAGCCCCTGGTACGCGGGCTCAAGACCGGAGGCCTTGATGACGGAGTCGCCGGACGTCGTGTTGTTGGTGAGCGTGACGTCGGAGCCGTTGCGGTTCTGGTTGATGAAGCCGTCGGTGTGGGACAGCACGTTGTTCGACAGGGTCATGTTGTTCGAGCCCTCGTCGAGGTACAGGCCGGACACCGCCGAGCCGCAGGCAGCGGGCGTGCGTATCACGTCGTGGATGTAGTTGCCGTTGATGACCGTGCCGGGGTCGTTGGAGAGGTGGTAGATGCCGGCGGAGTCGCACAGCCGGTTCATCACGTTGCCGATCCGGTTGTAGCTGACGCTGTTGTTGCCCTCGGCGTTGGCCGCCGACTGCCAGCCCCAGCCCAGCGAGATACCGGCCCACGGGGCATCGGAGATGTCGTTGTGGTCGATCGTGGTGCTGTTGACGAAGCCCGCGTTGATCCCCGCGGTGCCCAGGTAGTCCTCACCGATCCGGGTGATCAGGTTGTCCTTGACCGTGACGTTCTTGACCACCTCCCGGGCGTCTTCACCCGCTGGTGAGGTGGGCGGGTTGTAGACGGTGTGGAACTCCACGGTCGGGTCGGAGAACTTGCCGACCATGATCCCGTTGCCGGCAGTGTCGTAGATGACGTTGCCGGTCACGGTGCTGTCGTGCACGCCGTGGGACAGGTCGAGGGCGGTGGCGCCCATCTGCGTGAAGGTGTTGCCCGTGAAGGACAGGCGGTCGGCGTCCGAGGCCTGGGCCCCCGCCGGCGGGCGTCCCACATATTGGTTGTTGGAGGTATCGGCCGAGAGGTTGTAGTTGCCGCCCTGGCCGTTGAGGTAGCCGTTGTTCGTCGCCTCCATCCAGGTGGTCCCGGTGAAGGTGAGCCCGGAGAAGCGCAGGTCGTGAGCGGGGCTGTCGAGGCTGGTGCCCTTGATGTCGAAGCGCGTCTGCACCGACGGGGCCTGCACGCTGGCCGTGGACATGTCCTCGCCGGGGCGGGGCTTGTAGTAGACCGTCTGCGCGGCGGTGTCGACGTAGAACTCGCCCGGTTCGTTGAGGAACTCGTGGGCGTTCTCGAAGTGCAGGGGAGAGCCGTTGGAGAGGACAGGGAACGGGCGTGGGAAGAGGATGCCCGCCTCGTGGTCCTGGATCGACACGTTGGCGGTGCCGTTGGCGGAGCTGATCGACTTCAGCCGCAGGTAGCTCTCGCCCCACTGCGTTTCCAGCATCATCTCGACCTGGTCGAGGTGGTTCCAGTTGGAGACCTGTGAACTGAGCACCTTCAGCAGCTTGCTGGTCTTGTCGCTGCCCTGGAGCTGGAAGTCCGAGCCGAGGTCGGGGAAGCGGGCGCGGGTGGCGCGGACCCCGTTGACGTACAGCTGGCGGAAGTTGAGGCTGCCCACCGGCGCCTTGTACTCGCCGTTGGTGGCCGCGGTCCAGCCGGTGATCGCCTTGCTGCCGGTGATGACGGGTGTCTCGCCGTTGTAGGCCTGGTAGACCACGGTGTGGCCGTTCGTGCCCGAGTCACCGGTGCCGAAGGTGATGGGGGCGGTGAGGGGGTAGGTGCCTCCGCGCAGGTTCACGACGATGTCGTCGGACATGTTCGTGTTGACGGTCCGGACCGCGGCCTGGGCGGCCTGGATGGTCCTGAACGCCGCGGCGGTGCTGGTTCCCGAGTTGCTGTCACTGCCGTTGACAGGGTCGACGTAGAAGTTCGTCGTGGCCGCGTAGGCGGGCTGAGCGGGCAGTACGGCGGCGAAGACGACGGCCGCCGCCGCGAGCGCCTTGACCGTCCCCGCGCCGATGCGTAGGGGTCTCATCTGTGGTGTCCTTCCTCCGAACCCCCCGGGTTTCTTATGAGTTGCATTTATCAGTGCAAGAAGGTGGGTCGGTCAAGACGATAGGAACGCCTATTTTTCACAGACGCAACAAGCGGGACGTGTCGACGTCGCGGTCCGCGCGTTGTGCACACCATCCCGAGGCGGGGAATCAGGCCTGGTGAGAGCGCCATTAGCGCGACGGCCGACCGCCGATGGAGTCCCGTCCAGGCCGCTCCAGCGAAACCATGATTCTCAGAATGAGTAGTATTCATTCTGCGCTTGGGGCTCTCCGGCTGAGCTTCGCTCTGCTTCTCTGTGAAACATGGCATGTATCGATGGAACGAACCGTCATGAAGCGGGCAAGGCGGCCCGTCTGACGCTCTGTCCGAGCACTTTCATCCACTTAACTGTTGACACGGCGCAGTTACATCACTGAACTTCATGCGTAACTCAGCGGATGGTGCCCAGAGCCGCCCGAGACCGGGAGTACATCTATGCCGTCAGGAAGAAGACTGTCCCGTCGTACCCTGTTGGGCTCCGCGGCCGCCGCTGTGGCCGCGAGCGCGCTGCCCGTGGTTCCCGGATTCTCCGGCCTGCTCCCTGAAGCGGCTGCCGCGGACCTGCAGACCAATCTCAGCAACCTGGTGAACTTGCGGTTCGGCATGTTCAACCACTTCAACATGGGCACGTTCACCAACCAGGAGTGGGCCGCCCCCAACCAGAACCCGGCTCTGTTCGCACCCACGGCGGTCGACTGCGCCCAGTGGGCGGCGGCAGCGGCGGCGGCGAAGATGAGCTACGGCGTCCTGACCACCAAGCACCACGACGGCTTCTGCCTCTGGCCCAGTGCCCACAACACCTACAACGTCGCCAACAGCTCCTACAAGCACGACGTCGTCGCGCAGTACGTGACCGCCTTCCGGGCCCAGGGCCTGAAGGTCGGCCTGTACTTCTCGATCTGGGACCGCACGTACAGCGTCCAGGCCTACGACACGCGCCACAAAGTCGCCTCGGACCAGGCCATCCAGCCCGGTGACATCACCTACATCCTCAACCAGATCACCGAACTGCTCACCAACTACGGCACCATCGACATGTTCGTCACCGACGGCTACGCCTGGCAGATGGGCCAGCAGGCCGTCCCCTACCAGCGCATCAGGGAACATGTGAAGTCCCTGCAGCCCGACATCGTGATGATCGACCACGGCGGGCTGTCGGTGCCCTACCTCGGCGACGCGATCTACTTCGAGGAGCCCCTCGGCATCACCTCACCGGCAGGCAACACCTACGCCTCGCTGCAGGGCCAGACGATCAGCAACGGGTGGTTCTGGCATCCGACGACGCCCACGACCGACCCGATGAGCAGGGACTCCATCCTCTCCCATCTGGCGGACCTGGAGCCCAAGTACACCTCGTTCATCCTCAACTGCCCGCCCAACCGCAACGGTGTGCTGGACACCAACATCGTCAACCGGCTCTCCGAGGTCGGCGCCGCCTGGAGCGGACCCGACACCTCGCGGCCGCCCCTGCCCGCCCAGATGCTCCGCGCCGAACACCCGGTCACCCCCGTGGCCGCCTACGCCACCGCGTACCACACCGGCGAAGGCCCCATGAACGCCATCGACGGGCTCAGCGACAAGGGCTTCGAGACCTGCTGGTCCACCTGGGGCCTCACACTGCCCCAGACCATCACCATCGACCTCGGCGGCGTATGGAGCAACATCTCCACCCTGGAGTACCTGCCCAAGCAGTGGAACCGCACCAACTCCACCGACGGTGACATCACCGCCTGCGCCATCTCCACCAGCACCGACGGTGTCACCTTCACCCAGGTCGCCACCGCCTCCTGGGCCGGAGACCGCACCACCAAAGTCGTCGAGTGGCCGGCCCGCAACGCCGCCTTCGTCCGCATCCAGGTCACCGCCGGCACCGGCGGCTACGCCAACATCGGCAACCTGCGCATCGGCGGCCGCGCCGCGACACCCGCCCTGGTGTCCACCCTCTTCCCGGGCGACGGCACCGCGTACCGCCTCGTCGCGCGCCACAGCGGCAAGGTCGCCGACGTCTCGGGCGCCAAGACCGCCGACAACACCGCCATCCTGCAGTGGCCCTGGCAGAACCACGCCAACCAGAAGTGGACGATAGCCAGGGCCGACTCCGGCTACTACAAGATCCGCAACGTCAACAGCGGCACACTCATGGAAATCGGCGGGCTCTCCCGCGTGAACGGCGGAGGCGCCGATATCTGGGGCGATGCCAGCGCGCCCCAGCAGCACTGGGCCATCACCCCCACCGGCGACGGCTACTACCTCCTGACCAACCGGCTGAGCGGCCTGTCCCTCAACGTCGACAGCGGCTCCACCGCCGACGGAGCCGCCATCAACCAGTGGGCCTACACCGCCGGCGCCCAGCAGCAGTGGCAGATCATCCCGTCGTAGGGCCAGGCGCCCAACTCGCGCCTCCCGGACACCTCTCAGCGCAGGGGGAGCGCCCGAGTGTGTTCGATGCGCACGGCGTCCAGGGACCGGGAGTTGAGGCCCAGGAGCCGCAGGATCGTCGGGGCGATCTGCGTGGTCCGTACCGAGTCGCCGACGCGCACTCCTCGCGGGGTGGCGGCGCCGGAGACGACGAGCGGGACGTCGAGGTCGTCGGCGTGGGCGCCCCCGTGTTCGGCGATCTTGCTCTTGCCGCCGGTGTAGACGACGCCGTACCGGGTGATGCCGAACAGGTCGGGAACGCGGGAGTCGCCCGGGCGGACGTGGAAGTAGCGGGCGGCCTCGGCACCCGCGTACAGGGTCTTCAGGCCGCTTGCCGTGAAGGGCTTGGCTGCTCCGTCGATGCCGTTGCCGGTGCCGGACTGAGCGAGCAGGTACGCCTTGGCGAAGCCGGTGGCGGCCTTGGAGCGGTCGGTGAGCCACAGGAGCATCGCGTCGTCGTCCACGGCATGCGCGACCAGGTCGCCGGCGCCCGGGTGGGCGGCCTTCCACGCGGCGTTGAGCCCGTCCAGGAGGGGGCCGTCGTCGATACGGGTCAGCGCCTTCGGGTCGGTCGGCGACTGGCCGTGCTTGGCCGAGAGGACGACCGTCGTGCTGCGGTCCAGGTGCTGCTTGTGGAGCTCGGCGAGGAACGCCCCGACCTGCTGGTCGACGAAGTCGAGGTTCTTCGCCAGCAGCGGCCCGGGAACGCCCTTGGCCTGGTAGCCGCCCGTCAGCCCGTTTGAGGAGGGCAGCTTCTGGGCGGTCGACACCGACTGGAAGTTCATGCCGAAGACCGCCGGGGTGCCGACGTGGTGGGTGCGGCCGTGGTCGTAGCCGTCGATCTCGTTCAGCACGGCCCGCACTTTGTAGCCGTCGTACTGCTCGGTCGCCGCGTTGTCCTTCGTCCAGTCCTTGCCGGCGGGGTAGCCGATGGCCTGGCTGTTGATCTCGGGGGCGAACAGGTCCTGGATGCCCTTGCCGCTCGGCCCGTTGAGGATGTCGTACGCGACGTGCTTGTCGGACCACGCGGTCCGCAGCCCGGCCTTGCGGGCCACGTCGAAGACCGTGTTCACCTTCAGGTAGCCGTGCGGGTAGAGCGGCTTGCACGTCTTCGGGTCGACCGGCAGCTTCGACGGGTCGATGAGGCTCGCGGCGTCTCCCGTCATCTTCAGGATGCTGCCGGGCAGTCCCGCGAGGCCCTGACCGGCGTCGAGGGAGTCCTTGTTCTTGTCGAGGTCCTCGGTGAGGTCGACCTCGACGCCCGGCTTGGCACCCGCGCAGGCGGTCGTGCCGGCCGGGAGGAGTGCGGCGTCGTAGGTGTCGTCGTAGTAGACGCCCGTGGTGCCCGGGTCGCCGCCGGTGAGCTGGCCGACCATGCCGGGGAACGAGTCGGAGGGGATGGTGGTTCTCGCGTGGGTGTACTCCACACCGCCGCCGACGAGTCGGGCGAGCGCCGAGTCGGGGTGGCGGTCGATGTACCAGGCCAGGTCGGACTGGTGCAGGCCGTCGACGGACAGCAGCAGGACATGCCGGGCGCGAGCCTGCGCCTGCGCCGGCGCGTGTGCCGCGGCGGGCGCGGTGGCGGTGGCGGTGAGGGCGCCCGCGGCGGCGAGCGCGGCTGCTGCCGCGGCGACGGTACGGGCGGGACGGACTGGACGTCGGAACAACGGAGCTCCTTGGTTGTACGGCGCGGGGGGCGGCGGCGAACCGTGCAACGACATGGGAAGGGCACAACGTGTACGGGAGCGGACGTACGGACCGCGTCCTGCCAAAGAAACGCATCGGCGCACGCAAAGAGGTGCGCTGCCGACGCCGCCCGCCGGGCCCCGGACAACTCCCGTACGGTGGACGGGCCCTCCCCCCGCCTGGCCTCAGCGGACCTCTGAGAGCAATTCGCCCGCGGCCCGCTGAACATCGTCCTCCGACACGAGCACCAACTGCGCCGCCTGCCCCAGCGGGACGAAGCTGTCCGCGCTGGTGACCCGTCGGACCGCGCCGCTGAATCCGGCGTCGACCAGGGCGGTGACGACCCCCTCCGACACGCCTCCCGTACGGCGGGTCTCGTCGACCACGAGCACACGGCCCGTCGCCCGGGCTTCCCGCAGCAGGTCGTCGACCGGCAGGGGGGCCAGCCAGCGCAGGTCGACGACCCGGCAGGCGACGCCCTGTTGCTCCAGCCGGCGCGCGGTCCGAAGCGAGATGCGCAGGCCGTTGCCGAAGGTCACGATGGTCAGGTCCGTGCCGGTGCCGTAGGTGCGTGCCCGGCCGATCGGTACGTGGTCGGCGGGTGGTGGGTAGGGGGTGAGCCAGGCGTTGTCCCCGTCTTCGTGGAGATCCCGGGCGTGGTAGAGCGCGATCGGTTCGAGGAAGGCGCTGATGGTGCCGTCCACCTTCGCCGCGGCCACGCAGGTGCGCAGCATCGCGGCGGCGTCGTCGGGGCGTGACGGGGAGGCGATGACCAGGCCGGGAATGTCGCGCAGGGCGCCCACCGCGTTGTCGTTGTGGAAGTGGCCGCCGAAGCCGCGCTGGTAGCCGTAGCCGGCGATGCGCACCACGAGGGGGTTGCGGTACTGGCCCTGGGAGAAGAACGGCAACGTGGCGGCCTCGCCGCGTAGTTGGTCCTCGGCATTGTGCAGATACGCGAGGTATTGGATCTCCGCCACCGGCAGCAGCCCGGACAGGCCCGCCCCCAGCGCGAGCCCGAGGATGGCCTGCTCGTCGAGGAGGGTGTCGAAGACCCGGGCGGTGCCGAAGCGCCGTTGCAGGCCCCTGGTCAGTCCGTAGACCCCGCCTTTGCGGCCGACGTCCTCGCCGAAGACGACCAGCTCCGGGTGGCTGCCGAGCAGGTCGGCGAGCGTGTGGGTGATGGCCTGGGCGACGGTGACGGGCTCGCCCACGGGCGCCGCGGATGCTTCGCTCGTTCGGCGTGCCGCAGTCGCCACGAGGTCGGCGCGGCGGGGTGCGATGGGGGCGGCGATCTGTGTGGCGGTGGTCAGGGGCTCGCTCTCGAGGGCCTCCTTGGCGACGGCGAACACCCGGCCGCCCACCTCGTCGTACCGGTCGAGAACCTCCTGCGGGGTGAGGACGCCGGAGGCTGTGAGCAGCCGCGCCGTGGCCAGCAGCGGGTCGCGGCGCAGGTCCGCGGCGACGTCGGACGGCATCCGGTAGGCGGCTTCGGCGTCCGAGCCCGCATGGCCGAGGAAGCGCACCATGGACAGGTGCAGGAACGCGGGCCGGCGGTGCTTGCGTACATGGGCCACCGCCTCGCGGGCGGTGTCGTACGCGGCCTGCGGATCGCAGCCGTCCGCGGCGAAGTAGGCAAGGGCGGGCCGGTCGCCGTAGGCGCGCCGCACCCAGTCGGGCGGGGTCGGCACGCTGATGCCCAGGCCGTTGTCCTCGCAGACGAACAGGATCGGCATCGGCAGGCCCTGGTAGGCGGCGTGGCAGGCGCTGTTGATGGCGCCCGCCGCCGTGGAGTGGTTGACCGAGGCATCGCCGAAGGAACAGCAGACGACGGCGTCACCGGGCCAGGCGCACTCGGTTCCGAGCCGCTTGGCGCGCGCGATGCTCCACGCCACCCCGACCGCCCGGGGCAGGTGGGAGGCGATGGTCGACGTCTGCGGGATCACGGCCAGTTCGCGGCGCCCGTACACCTTGTGCCGGCCGCCGGCGATCGGCTCCTCGGCCCCGGCGGCCACCCCCAGCAGCATGTCCCTGACCGCGTCGACGCCGCCGGCCTGCCGGGCACGGGCGCAGTAGAACGCGCCGGAGCGGTAGTGCAGCAACGCCGGGTCGGTGGGCCGCAGCGCGAGGGCGAGCGCGGCGTTGCCCTCGTGCCCGCTCGATCCGATGGTGTAGTAGCCGCGGCCCTGCTGCTGCATCCAGCGTGCCGCGAAGTCGGCGTGCCGGCTCTCCGACTGGGCGTCGAACAGGTCGAGTGCGGTACGGGAGCCCATTGGGCCCGCAGCCCGGGCGGCAGACCTCAGACCGGCCACCGCCTCGCGGAAGTGCCGGTCCAGGTCGTCGACGCCGCTCACAGGCGGAACGCCATGTCGGGTTCGAGCGCGGCCACGTCCATCTGCGCCTTCTGCAGCCGGCCGGAGTGGTCCCAGTTCATCGACTGCCAGCGGGTGAACTGGTCGAGCACCCACTGCCCGGACTGGCGCGAGCCGTTTCCGGACTTGCCGTTGCCGCCGAACGGCAGGTGCGCCTCGGCTCCGGAGGTGGTGTTGTTGACGCTGACCATGCCGGCGGAGATGCCGCGCCGGAACGTCCACACCTCGTGCGGGTCGGTGGTGTAGATCGCGGCGGACAGGCCGTAGCCGTGGAGGTTGGCCAGCTCCAGGGCCTCGTCGAAGTCCCGGTAGGTGGTCACCGAGACGATGGGGCCGAAGGTCTCGGTGAGGAACAGGTCGTCGTCGCGGCGCACTCCGTCGACGATCACCGGGTGGTAGAACATGCCCGCTTCGGGGTCGCCGACGAAGCCCTTGCGCGGGTTGTCGGCCGTGATCCGTCCGATGCCGTCGGAGCCGTAGGTGCGGTGGTGGTCCTTGATCCAGCCGAGGAAGGTCTCGTAGCGCTGCGCGAACCGCTCGTCGAGCATCGGGCCGTACAGGACGTCCTCGAAGGCGTCGCCGATCCGGGCCGCGCGGCTCGCGGCGTCGAAGCGGGCGAGGAAGTCCTCGTGCACGGACTCGTGCACGACGAGCGTCCCCAGGGAGGTGCAGCGCTGACCCGCGGTACCGAATCCGGAGAACAACGCACCTTCCACCGCCAGGTCGAGGTTCGCGCTCGGGGTGACCACCTGGGGGTTCTTTCCGCCCAGTTCCAGGCAGGGGGTCTGCAGGTGGCTTCCGCACAGGGCGCCGATCTTCTGGCCGACCAGCGTGGACCCGGTGAAGCCGACCTTGTCGACCAGGCCGGCGTCGAGGGAGGACTCCAGACCGGCGTAGGTCTGCTCCCCGTCGGCCAGCACGAGGTTGAGTACGCCGTCGGGCAGGCCGCCGCCGTGCACGAACAGATCGAAAAGCGCCTTGGCGCTCGCGGCGGCGTATTCGGCGGGCTTCCACACCGCGGTGTTGCCGGTCACCAGCGCCGGCACGAGGTACCAGGCCGGCACGGCCACCGGGAAGTTGCCCGCGGTGATCACCGCGACCGCGCCGACGGGATTGCGGAAGGTGAACAGCTGCTTGTCGGGCATCTCCGAGGGCACCGTCTGCCCGTACAGCCGGCGGCCCTCGCCCAGGAAGAAGTCGCAGGTGTCGATGATCTCCTGCACCTCGCCGAGTGCCTCCGCGAGCGGCTTGCCGATCTCTTCGGTGACGATGCGGGCGAGCCGGTCCTTGTTGGCCTCGACGAGCCGGCCGATCTTTCCGATCGCGGATCCGCGCACCGGCGCCGGGACGTCGGACCAGGACCGCTGGGCCGCCTTCGCGGCCTTGGCGGCCTCGACGAACGTCGAGGCGTCCCCGAGCGAGATCTCGGTGACCACCTCGGCGGTACGGCCGGGATTGGGGCGTTGAAGAGTCCCGCCGGGGGCGCCGGCGACCGGGTGGCCGGCAACGATCGAGGCGACGGAACGGGCCATGACATTGCTCCTTGTCCGCTGGGGTGGGGCGGTGTCCGCAGGGAGGGTCAGTGCAGGCCGGCGAGGACCCGGTCGAGAGCCCGCAGGGCGAGGGCGAGCTCGTCCTGGGTGATGGACAGGGCGGGACGGAAGCGCATCGAACGCTCACCGCACGGCAATGCGATCACCTGCTCCTCGGTGCGCAACCGGCGTACCGCCTCGTCGCGGGCGCCGCTGTCCGGCAGGTCGATGGCGCTCATCAGCCCGCGTCCGCGCGCGTTGGACGCCACCGCCGCGTGCCGGACTTCGAGGTCACGCAGTTCGGCGACGAACCACGATCCCACGGCGGCGGCATGCGCCACCAGATCGTCTCGTTCGATGATCTCCATGATGCGCCGGGCGCGGACCATGTCCACCAGCCCGCCGCCCCAGGTGGAGTTGATCCGCCCGGAGACCCGCAGGACGTTGTCGGGCACCTGGTCGACCCGGCGGCCGGCCATGATGCCGCCGAGCTGGACCTTCTTGGCGAAGGCCACGATGTCCGGCTCCAGGCCGAGTTGCTGGTACGCCCAGGTGGTGCCGGTGATGCCCACACCGGTCTGCACCTCGTCGAGCACGAACAGCGCGTCGTGCTCGTGGCACAGCGCCTGCATCGCCTGGAGGAACTCGGGGCGCATGTGGTTGTCGCCGCCCTCGCCCTGGATCGGCTCGGCGATGAAGCAGGCGACGTCGTGCGGGTTGTCCTCGAAGGCCCGGCGCGCCTGTGCGAGGGCTCGTTGCTCGGCCTCCTCCACCTCGGCGAGGTGCCGTTCGAGGGGGAAGCGCATCGCGGGTACGTCGATGCGGGGCCAGTCGAACTGCGGGAAGCGGGCCGTCTTGTTGGGCTCGGTGTTGGTCAGCGAAAGGGTGTAACCGCTGCGGCCGTGGAAGGCGCGGCGGAGGTGGAGCACCTTGGTGCCCAGGTCGGGGGAGCGGCCCGCGGCCTCGTTGCGGCGGCTCTTCCAGTCGAACGCCGTCTTCAGCGCGTTCTCGACGGCGAGCGCCCCGCCCTCCACGAAGAACAGCCTCGGCAGCTCCGGATCCCCCAGCACCCGGGCGAACGTCTCGACGAACTCGGCGTAGTGCGCGGTGTACATGTCGGGGTTGGCGGGCTTGTTGGCCGCCACCTGCGCAAGCAGGGTCATGAACTCCGGATCGTCCACGATGCCCGGCGCGTTGAGGCCCAGCGGGGCGGACGCGAAGAACGAGTAGAGGTCGAGGAACTTCTCACTGGTGCGTGCATCCACGATCCACGAGCCCCGACTGGCGAGCGGGTCGAGCACCAGCTTGAAACCGTCGGTCAGCACATGACGGCCGAGTCTTTCGTGCACCTCGCCCGGGTGGATCGTCGACGCAGCAGCAACCGTCATGGGACACCTACTCTCGATAGCCGCGAACAGGAGATGTTTCGTCAGTCACGAGGAGTAACGAAATTATCTTAGGTGTGTCGGCGATATTGCCGCAAGATTTCGTGCACGGGTAGGTGTGAATGCCGCCGGGAGGGGCTTGTCCGACGGCTCGACCTGCGTTACTGATCATGACTTAGGCCGATTGTCAGTGGTGCGTCCTACTCTCGCCATATGACCTACTGCGTCTGGCACAGGGGCCTCGGCATCACGCTCGACCTGACCGAGGCGGATCTCGGGCACCCCGAATACCCGCGGCTGCTCGACGAGATCTACGGCAACTACCAGCCCGATCTTCTGTACTGCCTGGAAGCCCATGAGGACGAGGGGTTCATCTGTCCCGGCTTCATGGCCATCCGCAAGGTCAACGGCCGCCCGCACGCCATGCACGTGGCCAAAGGGGAGCGCCCCGAGACGAAGGACGAAAGCGATCTCCACAAGGCGCTGAGGGAATACACCGCCAAGGTCGCCGCGGGGGAGGGATTCCGGGTCACGGGAGCCGAAGGGGCCGAGGGCGGAAAGCGCCGTACGGACGTGACCGTGGAAGGCGGCGACCGTCACCGGCTCGCGTACGAGATACAGCTTGCGGCCATAGCCGGCGGTTCCGTCGACGAGCGCACCCGCAGCGCATTCCGGGACGGGCTCACCCCGCTGTGGCTCGTCAACAACGAGAACGCGATCCCCATAGACCGCGCGCCCTGGGCCCGGCTGAACGTACAGAGCTGGCGGGACGTGACCGACCGCGCGGCCCTGCCGGTGCGCGGCGGCATCAAGCAACTGCACATGTCCCGCTGCGACTGGAGCAATCCGGTGCCCTGCCCCCAGCAGGGCGCCGGCCGCTGCGGTGGGCGGCACGCGCTGTGGGAACCGGTGCGCGGCCTCTACTACGACGACGTCATCCGGCGCACGGCCACGGGCGAACTCGTCTCGCTGTACCTGCCCCACCCGGCGGGCCGGCGCGGCTGGCACATGTGGGTCACCCCGACGGACAAGGACGAGTTCCTCGAAGGCCGCCCCGAGCCCCTGCCCGGCCAGTCGGTGCTGCCCCGCGCCGACGGGGTGGGTCTCGTGCCCGCGCCTCGGGCCGGTGCGTGGGAGGCCGGTGACCACCTGGAGGCGGGTCTTCACAGCGAACTCACCCGGGCGCGTGACGACGAACGGCCCATCGACGCCTCGCTGTGGCACACCGAGCCGGGGTCGTCCGAGTTCTCGCGGCCCTTCATCGTGGGCGAGTTCGTCATACCCGGCGATCTGGTCGCCGCCCGCCGGACCTTCACCCGGGCGCTGGAGCACTGCGCGGACATCGCCGCGCGCCTTCCCAGCGGCATGGACATCGCGGCCGGACGCGCGGAGATCACCGGTGAGCAGCGCGAGCGCCTCGCGGACGCCCGGGAGCGCTGCCGTCGCCTCGCCGAGGAGATGCACACGCACCCCTGGTGGGAGACGGTCGGCGACCGTCATGCCGCACGGGAGGCCCTGACGTACGCCGCGAACCACGACACCACATCTGGACTTTCCGTCCAGAGGCTGGACCAGTAGTCTAGGTGGCGTGATTGACGAGCAGGCCCACGACGCCGAGCGGGACGCGATCCTCGCCGCGCTCAGACCGGTCGTCGACGGGATCGCGGCGACGTTCGGCCCGGTGTGCGAGGTGGTCCTGCACGACTACCGGCAACCGGAGAAGTCGGTCGTCGCCGTCGCCGGGGAGGTGACCGGGCGGGCCGTGGGCGGGGCGATGAGCGAGATCGGCATGAAGGTGCTGGCACGCGGTGACGAGGCGGCCGACGACCTCAACTACGTCACCCGCACCCCGGCCGGAAAGCTGGTCAAGTCGTCCACGATGGTGCTGCGCGACTCCAGCGGAGCGGTGTTCGGCGCACTGTGCGTCAACGTGGACATCGGCGCGGTCAACGAGGCCCACGCCCTGCTCGGCGCACTGGCGGGCCTCAGCGCCGGGACCGCCGAGCCGCCGGTCACGGCCTTCGGCAACGACATCGACTCCGTCGTGGACGCCATCCTCGACGCCCACCGGCTGGGGCGGAACCAGAGCTGGGCCGCACTGGACCGGGCCGAGCGACTCGACCTGTTCCGCAGGCTCGACGAACACGGCGTGTTCGCCGTGCGCCGCGCGATCGAGCAGGTCGCCGCCCGGCTCGGCATCTCCCGCGCCTCCGCCTACAGCTACCTCGCCCAGGCCCGAGCCGCCACCGACCCGACCCCCGCTGGAGGACACGCGTGACGACCACCACCCCGCCGGTCACCCTCGACACCGTCCGCGAGGCCGCCGAGCGGCTCAAGGGCGTCGCCCACCGCACCCCCGTACTGCGCTCCCGCACGCTCGACGAGCTCGTCGACGCCGAGGTCTTCCTCAAGTGCGAGAACTTCCAGCGCGTCGGGGCCTTCAAGTTCCGCGGCGCCTACAACGCGGCCTCCCGGCTCACCCCCGAGCAACTGGCCCGCGGCATCGCCGCCTACTCCTCCGGCAACCACGCCCAGGCCGTCGCCCTCGCCGCCCGCGAACTGGGCACCACCGCCGTCATCGTCATGCCCGAGGACGCCCCGCGCTCCAAGGTGGACGCCACCGTCGGCTACGGCGCCGAGATCGTGACGTACGACCGCTACACCGAGGACCGCGTCGCCGTCGGCCAGGCCCTGGCCGCCGAGCGGGGCCTCGCCCTCATCCCGCCCTACGAGCACCCGCACGTCATGGCCGGGCAGGGTACGGCCGCGCTCGAACTCCTCGAGGAAACAGGGGAGTTGGACGCGCTGATGGTGCCCGTCGGCGGCGGCGGGCTGATCGCCGGGTCCGCCACCGCGGCCAAGGGGCTGCACCCCGGGATCCGGGTGATCGGCGTCGAACCCGAGGCCGGGGACGACACCAAGCGGTCCCTGGAGGCGGGCCGGCGCGTCAGCATCCCCGTGCCGCGCACCATCGCCGACGGGCAGGCCCTGGACACGCCCGGCGAGCTGACGTTCTCCGTCAACCGGCGGCTCGTCGACGGCATCGCCCTCGTCTCCGACGACGAGATCCGCGACGCCATGCGGTTCGCCTTCGAGCGCCTGAAGATCGTCGTCGAGCCCAGCGGGGCCACCCCGCTGGCCGCCCTGCTCGCCGGGCGTGCGGGCTCCCTTCCGCGCCGGATCGGTGTCATCGTCTCCGGCGGAAACGTGGACGCGGACCGCTTCGCCCGGCTGTGCGGCCGGGCGACGGCGTCATGACCAGAACTCGTTGACCGTGTCGATGTCGGCGACGCACTCGTCAAGGTCGGTGATCTTGTCCCCGACGACCCGGAAGACGATGGCTCCGTCCTCATCGACCCGCTTGTCGCCGCGCTGGGCGGTGAAGTGGTGCATGGAAACCGCGTGGCCGCGGCCGTCCACCATGACCTTGCGCAGCTCGACCTTGAACGTGCCGCCCGTCTCCTCGTAGAGCCGGCGGTAGTAGTCGAGGACAGCGTCGATTCCCTTGCAGTCGCCGGACAGCTGGTGGCTTCCGGGTACATGGTGCGTGGCGTCGCCCGTCATCATCGAGCGCAGGGTGTCCATGTCGCCGCGCGAGAAGGCCTCGTAGCCCGTGCGGACGAGTTGTGCGTGGGGGTGTTCAGCCACGGTGATCGCCACCTTTCTGGGTGGTTCGGCGAAAGCGGCCTCGCACCATTCTCCGCTCGTTCGACCCAGTTGTCCGCTCATCGGTGTTTTCTCCGCATCCCGGATGGCGGTCCCGGCTGGACCGGCGGACGATGGTGTGGTGGGCGGGGCTCGCAAGGAAGGGAGCCGTCATGCTTGAGATCAAGGCTGTCGAGAAGCCCGACGAGCGGCGAGATTTCCCGCGCGGACACCTCGAAGCCGTCCATATGACCGGACTCGACTTCGCGGTGGGGACCTTCGAACCCGGCTGGAAGTGGTCGGAATCCGTGGCTCCGATCGCCGGGACGGACACCTGCCAGGTCCATCACAACGGGTACTGCGTCTCCGGACGCATGCGGGTACGCATGGACGACGGTGCGGAGCAGGAGGTCGGACCGGGCGACGTGTTCGTGATATCGCCGGGACACGATGCCTGGGTGGTCAGCGACGAGCCATGCGTGGTCTACGACTTCGCAGGCCAGATGGCGACGGACTACGCAAAGTCGAAGGGCTAGCAGTCACACCGGCAGCAGGCGCGCAATGAGCGCGCCGAGCTGCCGCGCGTTGCGGCACTCGTGCATCTCCACCAACTCGGCGTACTCGGGTGCGGCGGAGTCGCCCGTCCCCCACTGGGCGTGCGGCTCGGGGTTCAACCAGTAGACGCGGCGGGCCCGTTCGGCCACCTGCCGTACCGCCGACAGATTCGGGTCGCTCATGTTCGTACGGGCGTCGCCCAGCACGAACACCGTGGTGCGCGGGCCCACCGCGTCGCCGTACCGCTCCGCGAACTCACCCAGGGCGACTCCGTAGTCGCTGCTGCCGTGCCAGCCCGTGAGCGTCGCCTCCGCCCGGATGCGGGCGCCCAGCCCCTCCGGGTCGGCCGCGCCGTGCTCGAGCAGCCGGGTCACCTCGTCGAGCCGGTTCACGAAGGCGAACACCCGCACCTTGCTGAACTGGTCGTGCAGCGCCTGCACCAACAGCATCGTGAAGTCCGAGAACCCGGACACCGACCCCGACACATCGCACAGCAGCACCAGTTCGGGCCGCATGGGACGGCGTCTGCGCAGCACCGGCTTCATCGGCACCCCGCCCGTGGACAGGGAACCGCGCAGGGTGCGCCGCAGATCGATGCTGCCGCGGGCGGCGCGGCGCCGGCGGGCCGCGAGCCGGGTGGCGAGCTTACGGGCCAGCGGCTGAACCGTCCTGCGCAACTCGGCGAGCTGGAGCTTCCCCGCGTACAGGAAGTCGACCCGGTCGGGCGTGGTGCCCACCGCGCGCCGGGCGAGTTCGTCCCGGTCGCGCTGCTCGGCGATCCGGCGCCGCGCCTCCACGGCCACCTGTCTGCGGAACGTCTCGATACGCCGCCTGATCTCGTCGTCGAGCAGCCGGTCGGCGAACCCGGAACTGCCGTCCCGGGTCTGGACGTTCTCGCGGACGCGGGCCAGCAGGGTCTGTGGGCGGAGCCGGTCCAGCGCCTGGTACGACGACCAGCCCTGCGACCCCGGAGACGCGCCGTATCCGCCGAAGCCGTCGACCGCCTCCGCCGCCAGCTGCCCCATCAGCACGATGTCGCCCGCGGCGAGCGCGGCGGCGAGCCGTTCCCGCAGATCGTCCCGGTCCGCGGGCTCCGCCTCCGGCGCGCCGACGCCCTGCGGGAAGTACAGGTCGAAGACCGGGTCGAACACCTGCCGCTGCACCGGGCCGTGCAGCAGCGTCGCGGCCAGCCCTTCCCGCAGCAGCTCACGGTCCGCCAGGCCCAGCGCCGCCACCGCCTGCGCCGCGTCCACGGTCTCACCGGTGCCGATCCGCATGCCGTGCGCACGTAGCGCCCCGACCAGCGAGGTGAGGCGCTCGGCCACTCCCGGGGCGGTCACACGGCGTCCAGGTCGAGCTTGGCGGCCGCCTTGAGGACGTCGTCCTGATGCTTGAGCAGGACGCCCAGGCTGTCGCGTACGACACCCTCGTCGAGGGTGTCGGCACCCAGCGCGAGGAGGGTGCGCGCCCAGTCGATCGTCTCGGCCACCGAGGGCACCTTGCGCAGGTCCATCGCGCGCAGCGCACCGACCACCCGCACCACCGAGTCGGCCAGCGCCTCGTCCAGGCCGGGCACCTTCAGCCGTACGATCCGGCGCTCCAGCTCCTGCTCGGGGAAGCCGATGTGCAGGAACAGGCAGCGACGGCGCAGCGCCTCGGACAGCTCGCGGCTCGCGTTCGAGGTGAGGACGACGAAGGGGCGGCGGGTCGCGGTGATCGTGCCCAGCTCGGGGACCGTGACCTGGAAGTCGCTCAGCACCTCCAGGAGCAGGCCCTCCACCTCGACGTCCGCCTTGTCGGTCTCGTCGATCAGCAGCACCTTGGGGTCCTCGCCGCGGATGGCGGTGAGCAGCGGACGGGTGAGCAGGAACTCCTCGCTGAAGATGTCCGTGCGCGTCTCGTCCCAGGTCTCGTCGCGGCCGGCGCTGATGCGGAGCAGCTGCTTGGCGTGGTTCCACTCGTACAGCGCCCGGGACTCGTCGACGCCCTCGTAGCACTGCAGCCGGACCAGCCGCGCACCCGCCACCTCGGCCACGGCCTTGGCGAGCTCCGTCTTGCCGACCCCGGCCGGTCCCTCCACCAGCAGCGGCTTGCCCAGGCGGTCGGCGAGGAAGACGGTCGTGGCGACCGCGGGCGAGGCGAGATAGCCGGTGGCGGCCAGACGGGCGGAGACGTCGTCGACGGATGAGAACAGCAACGGGGCCTCCAGCTCGGCATGGGTCGGAGCTACTATCTAAGCGCTTGTTCACCCCGGCTGTCACGGAAAATCCAGGGCCGGCCGCCGAAGCAGCCGCCGCCCTGGCGCACGGACGCTCTCATCCTGGCCGGGCTGCTTGTCAGTGGCGCCTTGTACGTTTCCGGCATGGGGATCTATCTGGTCAGTGTCGGTGCGCAGGAGTGGTTCGACGATGACGAGGAGGAGGGCGGCCGAGGAGCCGTCGCCTCCGCGCTCGAGGAGGAGTTGGGGCGGCGCGGTCTGCCGCCGTACGACTCGGTGCCCGAGGAGGCGGACTTCGTGCGCGGCTCGGGGATGTCGTTCGAGGAGAAGCTGGTGCCTCCCATGGACGGCTTCAGCGCGCTGTGCCGCTCGCATCTGTCACGGGCCGAAGAGGAGGTGCTCTGCGGCTGGACACTGCTGGTGCCACTGTCCCTCGACGAGGAGATCCGGCTCCCCGTCGACTCCGCCTATACGGACGAGACGATGGTCGCCGGCGCTCCCCAGGTGCTCCGCCTCGCCGAGCGGCTTGCCACGGCCGTCGCACTGCCCGTGGACGAGATACCGGCGGCCAACGACAACCTGGACCTGACCATGTGGTTCCTGGACGGACCGGCCAAAATTCTGGCCGCCACCCGGCCCGGCCCGTGGTGTGAGGACCTGGACGCCGCGTTCTACGTGGCGCTGTATCTGCGGGCCGCCCAGCACTCGCTGCGCCGCGGCTGTCCGATCGCGTACTGCTGACACGCACCCCGCGGTGACGCCCGGCACAGTGAAATCCCGGGATGGCTTTCCACGCCATCCCGGAAATCTCTTCATGTCATGCGGGGTCGCAGGAGGGTTCCAGGTCTTGTCGGGTTTCTGGTGTGGCGGCGGGCTCGCCGCGGGTGTGGGAGGCGCGCAGCCCGATGGCTCCGGCTGCCAGGAGGCAGAGGGCGCTGACCAGCGGGGTCCGCTGGAATCCGGCGGTGAGCGCCTCCGGGAGCGGGGTGTGCGCCGCCAGCAGGTGGCTGGTGCGGCTGCTCGCGATCCCGCTGAACGCCGCCAGGCCGAGCGCTGAACCGAATTGGAAAGAGGTGGTGATCAGGGCCGCGGCCAAACCCGCACGATCCTCCGGCACGCCCGCGTTCGCGGTCGCCTGCACACCGGCGTACAACAGCAGGTACGGAGGCTACGAGTCGACGTCGCCGCTCGCCCCACCGCTCACCAGCACCACCTCCAGCGTGCGCGGACCGTGCACCCCCTCGACCCGGTCCAGTTCGATGTCGCTGGTCGCCGACGGGCCGGAGATCCAGGTCAACGGGCGGGCCGGGTCGAGGCGTTCGAGGGCCTGGGGCACGGACGAGACGACCTGCTCCGGGACTCGTACGACACAGATGTGGTGGTCGGGGACGAGGGTGATGCGGCGGCGGCCCTGGTCGGGGCTGCCGTCCAGGACAATGGTGCCGGTCTCGGCGATGGCGACCGCGCAGCCGGTGACCACGCTCTCGACCTTGTCCAGCTCGTGAGGCGTGCTCACGGCACGGTCGTGAATCCGGGTGGGATCGGCGGCCGACATCCACTCCGGCGGGAGCCCCGGCGGCACGAGCACATACTGGGGTCCGCGCTCGGCGAGCAGCCGCATGATGAGGTACGGCAACTCCTCCGGATCCGTACGGTGCACAATCGCCCGGTAGTCCGCCAGATTCTCGGCCAGCAGATCCACCGTCTGATCGACGCCCCGCTCCCCGTGCTCCTGCAGATAGTCGCGCGATACTGCCTGCTCGTACGGCGTGTCGTCCCGCGGTACGTCCGCGAGTGCGCGCCGCACCCGGCCCAGGATCCGTTCCCTGCTGCTCACTTCGCGCCGTCCTTTCCGCCATTCGTACGCTGCCACCAGTCGCGGAACGGTTCCGCGGGCACCGACGGCAGATCCCGGCTGCCGCTCCACGCCTTGCCCGGACCGGGCAGCGTTCGTGGATGGAGGCGTCGGGTGCGCGAGGCGAGCCGCTGGCCGGTGCGCAGGGCGCCCGGGTGCGTGAACGCCCAGCGTGCCGCGCGCATCGCCGCCCGCTCGGCCGCATGGCCCTTCGCGGGCTGCAGCACCACCTTGTTGCCCTCGCGGGTCACCTGCCCGCCTTCCACGACCCGCTCCCGTAGATGGACCAGCACCTCGGGGATGTCGATGGCGACCGGGCACACCTCGTAGCAGGCGCCGCACAGCGAGGACGCATACGGCAGGGAGGCGTCGATCTCGCTTGCGGTGCCCCGGAGTTGGGGGCTGAGGATCGCGCCGATCGGGCCGGGATACACCGAGCCGTAGGCATGGCCGCCCGCCCGCTCGTACACCGGGCAGACATTCAGGCAGGCCGAGCATCGGATGCAGCGCAGCGCCTGGCGGCCGACCTCGTCGGCGAGGGTGTCGGTGCGGCCGTTGTCGAGCAGCACCAGGTGGAAGGTGCGCGGTCCGTCGCCGTCCGTGGTGCCGGTCCACATCGAGGTGTACGGGTTCATGCGCTCGGCGGTGGAGGAGCGGGGCAGGGTCTGCAGGAACACCTCCAGGTCCTGCCAGGTCGGCACGATCTTCTCGATGCCGACGACCGAGATCAGCGTCTCGGGCAGGGTCAGGCACATCCGCCCGTTGCCCTCGGACTCGACGACCACCAGCGTGCCGGTCTCGGCGACCATGAAGTTGGCACCGGAGATGCCGACCTTGGCGCGCAGGAACTTCTCCCGCAGGTGGAGGCGGGCGGCCTCGGCGAGTTCGGCGGGCGTGTCGGTGAGGCCCTCGGGGGCCGGGCGGCCCCACTCGCTCATCTCGCGCACGAAGATGTCCCGGATCTCGCCGCGGTTGCGGTGGATCGCCGGGACCAGGATGTGGGAGGGCCGGTCCTTGCCCAACTGCACGATCAGCTCGGCGAGATCGGTCTCGTAGGCGCGGATGCCCTCGGCCTCGAGGGCTTCGTTGAGGCCGATCTCCTGCGTGGCCATCGACTTGACCTTGACGACCTCCTTCTCGCCGGTCCCCTTCACCAGGCCGGCCACGATCCGGTTGGCCTCGTCGGCGTCGGCGGCCCAGTGCACGATGCCGCCCGCGGCCGTGACCGACTCCTCCAACTGCTCCAGATACCGGTCGAGATGACGCAGCGTATGGTCCTTGGTCCGCTTGCCCGCCTCGCGCAGCGCCGCCCAGTCGGACACCTCCGCGACGGCCTTCGCCCGCTTGGCGCGGATGGTGTGCGTGGCGTGCCGCAGATTGCCGCGCAGCGTCGGGTTGTTGACCGCCTCGTGCGCGGCCTTCGGGAAGACCGGCATCCCTACGAACGTCCCGCTCATACGGCCGGCTCCTCCTCCGTGCTCGCCAGGATCTCCGCGATGTGCACCGGCCGCATGCCGCTGCTGAGCCGCGTCATCGTCCCGCCGATGTGCATCAGACAGGAGTTGTCGGCCGCGCACAGCACCTCCGCGCCGGTCGACTCGGCATTGCGCACCTTGTCCGCCCCCATCGCCGCCGAGACATCGGAGTTCTTCAGCGCGAAGGTGCCACCGAAGCCGCAACACTCCTCCGCACCCGGCAGCTCCACCAGCTCCAGGCCCTTGACGGCCTGGAGCAGCCGGCGGGGGCGGTCGCCGAGCCCCAGGCCGCGCAGCCCATGACAGGTCGGGTGATAGGTCACCTGGCGCGGGTAGTACGCGCCGACGTCCGTGACCCCGAGCACGTCCACCAGGAACTCGGTGAGCTCGTACGTCTTCGGTACGACAGGAGCCAGCGTCGCCGCGAGCGTGTCCCCGCGCCCCTCGGCCCGCGCCCGCTCACCCATCCGCGGATACAGTTCCCGCACCATCGCCCCGCACGACCCGGACGGCGTCACGATCGCCTCGTACTCCCCGAAGACATCGGAGAAATGCCGAGCCAGCGGCTCCGCCTCATGCCGATATCCCGTGTTGTAGTGCGCCTGCCCGCAGCAGGTCTGCGCCATCGGGAAATCAACTTGGACGCCCAGCCTGGTCAGCAGTTTCACCACGGCGCGCCCGGTCTCCGGATAGAGCGTGTCGTTGACACAGGTCAGGAACAGGGCGACACGCATCGCGGCTCCTTGTGATCGATCATCGGATGAGTGAAGGGTAGCCGGGGGACAGGGCGTGGGGGAGACCCCCTCATCTTCCGGTGAGCCGGGCCTGCGCCTCACGCCACCGGGCGGTGTCGCCCCGCGGCTCGTAGCGGGTCAGCGGCTGGGTGCGCGTGAGCAGGCGCCGCCCGCTCGCGAGATCGCCGACCAGCCCGTGCGCCCGGGCCTGGACCAGCACGTTCCCCAGTGCCGCCGCCTCCGTCGGACCCGCCACCACGGGCAGGCCGCAGGCGTCGGCGGTCAGCTGGCACAGCAGGGCGTTGCGGGTGCCGCCGCCGACGACATTGACGACGTCGACCGGATGCCCGGCCAGCCGCTGGGCGTCCTCGATCGCCCGGCGGTGGGCCAGGGCCAGCGAGTCGAGAATGCAGCGCGTGATCTCCGCGGGGGATTCGGGCACCGGCTGTCCCGAGACACGGCACGCCTCGGCGATCCGCTCCGGCATCCGCCCGGGCGCCAGGAACACCGCATCCCCGGCATCCACCACCGACCTCAGCGCCGGCACCTTGGCCGCCGCCGGCAGCAGCTCGCCCAGCTCGGGTTCGCCCCAGGCGCGCACGCACTCCTGGAGCAGCCAGAGCCCCATGATGTTGCGCAGATAGCGGACCGTGCCGTCCAGCCCCAGCTCGTTGGTGAAGTTGGCGGCCCGGCTCTCCTCGCTCAGCACGGGTGCGTCCAGCTCGAGACCGGCCAGCGACCAGGTCCCGGTGCAGATGTACGCGAACCGCTCGCCGTCGGCCGGTACGGCAGCCACTGCGGACGCCGTGTCGTGCGAACCGACCGCCGTCACCGGCACCGGCCCCCGCAGCCCGGTCTCCTCCAGCACCTCAGGCCGCAGCACACCCGCCGGATCCCCGGGCTGCCGCAGCGGCGCGAACAATCCCAGGTCGACCCCCAGCCGGGAGGCGACCTCGTACGACCACTCGCGCGTCCGGGGATCGATCAGCTGGGTGGTGGAGGCGTTGGTGAGTTCGGTGCCCTGCTCGCCGGTGAGCCAGTAGGACATCAGGTCCGGGATGAGCAACAACCGCTCGGCATGGGCCAGTTGGGCTGTCTCCCCTGCCGCGGCCAGCTGGTACAGGGTGTTGAAGGGCGCGTACTGCAGCCCGGTCGCCGCATACAGCTGCTCGGCGGGCACGCTCGCCCACACCTTCTCACACATGCCCTCGGTGCGGGAGTCCCGGTAGTGCACGGGATTGCCGAGCAGTGCCCCGTCCGCGTCCAGCAGCCCGTAGTCCACGGCCCAGCTGTCGATGCCGACGGAATCCACCTGCCCCGCAGCCTTGAGTCCGTCGAGGACACCCCCGTACAGGGAGAGGATGTCCCACCGCAGCCCCTCGGGCACCCGGACGGGCCGGTTGGGGAAGCGGTGCGCCTCGGTCAGCTCCAGGCTGTCGGGGCCGACACGGCCGACCATGACACGCCCGCTGGACGCGCCGAGGTCCACCGCGGCGTACGACTTCACGAGCGCGCTCACCGCAGGAAGGCGGCCGCGACGCCGGCGTCGACCGGGACGTGCAGCCCGGTGGTGTGGGTCATCTCCCCTCCGGTCAGCGCGAACACGGCGTTCGCGACATGCTCCGGCAGCACCTCACGCTTGAGGATCGTCCGCTTGGCGTAGAACTCGCCCAGCTTCTCCTCCGGCACCCCGTACACGGCCGCCCGCTGGGCACCCCAGCCACCCGCGAAGATCCCGGAACCGCGCACCACACCGTCCGGGTTGACCCCGTTGACGCGGATGCCGTGCTCGCCCAACTCCGCGGCCAGCAGGCGCACTTGATGAGCCTGGTCGGCCTTGGTGGCCGAGTAGGCGATGTTGTTGGGCCCGGCGAAGACGGCGTTCTTGGAGGCGATGTAGACGATGTCGCCGCCCAGTTCCTGCGCGATCATCACCCGGGCCGCCTCCCGCGACACGAGGAAGGACCCGCGGGCCATGATGTCGTGCTGCAGGTCCCAGTCCCTGGCCGAAGTCTCCAGCAGCGGCTTGGAGATGGAGATACCGGCGTTGTTGACCACCAGATCGACCCCGCCGAAGGCGAGCACGGCCGCCTTGAAGGCCGTGGCGATCTGCTCCTCGTCCGTCACGTCCACGGCTACGGCGACGGCCTTGTCCGGGCCACCCAGCTCCTCGGCCACGGCTGCCGCGTTCTCCGCATCGAGATCGGCGACGACGACACACGCGCCCTCACCGACCAGCCGCTCCGCGATGGCCTTCCCGATCCCGCTGCCCGCACCCGTGACAAGCGCGACCCGCGTGGCGAGCGGCCTGGGCTTCGGCATCCGCTGGAGCTTGGCCTCCTCCAGCGCCCAGTACTCGATGCGGAACTTCTCCGACTCCTCGATCGGCGCATACGTCGACACGGCCTCGGCCCCGCGCATCACGTTGATGGCGTTGACATAGAACTCGCCGGCCACCCGCGCCGTCTGCTTGTCCTTGCCGAAGCTGAACATGCCCACACCCGGCACCAGCACGATCGCCGGGTCGGCGCCGCGCATCGCGGGGGAGTCCGGCAGCGCGTGCCGCTGGTAGTAGGCGGCGTACTCCTCGCGGTACTCGGCGTGCAGCTCCTTCAGTCGCGCGATCGCCTCCTCCACGGGAGCGGCCGGCGGCAGGTCGAGCACGAGCGGCCGTACCTTCGTCCGCAGGAAGTGGTCGGGGCAGGAGGTCCCGAGCGCGGCGAGCCGCGGATGCTCGGCCCGCGCCAGGAACTCCAGCACGACATCGGAGTCGTCGAAGTGCCCGACCTGCGGCTTGTCCTGAGAGGCGACGGCCCGCACATACGGCGCCAGCGCCGCCGCCCGCTCCCGCCGCTCGGCCTCGGGCAGCGCCTCGTAGCCCTCGATCACCGGCCCGTACGGCTCGTCCTTCCCCCGCTCGACGAGGAACGCCTCGGCGGTGCGGATGATGTGCAGCGAGTTGCGCTCGCACTCCTCGGAGGTGTCGCCCCAGGCGGTGATCCCGTGCCCGCCGAGGATGCACCCGATGGCCTGCGGGTTGGCCTCCTTGACCGCCGCGATGTCCAGGCCCAGCTGGAACCCGGGCCGCCGCCACGGCACCCACACCACCGTGTCGCCGAAACACTCGGCGGTCAGCTTCTCCCCGTCGGCCGCACAGGCGAGTGCGATCCCGGAGTCGGGGTGCAGATGATCGACGTGGGCGGCGTCGACCAGACCGTGCATCGCGGTGTCGATGGAGGGAGCGGCACCCCCCTTCCCGTGCAGGCAGTAGTCGAACGCGGCGACCATCTCGTCCTCACGCTCGACACCCGGATAGACCCCCCGCAGGGCCCGCAGCCGATCCAGCCGCAACGCGGCGAGCCCGGCCTCGGTGAGCGTGCCGAGGTCACCACCGGACCCCTTGACCCACATCAACTCGACGTCACCCCCCGTCACGGGGTCGGTGTCGGTGCCCTTCGCGGAAGTGTTGCCGCCCGCGTAGTTGGTGTTGCGGGGATCAGCACCGAGGCGATGGGAGCGAGCCAGCAGAGCGGCCGCTTCGGGGTGGGATGCCATGTCCATTCAGTCCTTCTGGAGATACGTGCGGATCAGCGCCCCGATAGGGGCGCGGGGCTGTATCAATTTGCGGCTCCGCCGCGCGGGCGCGACCAGCCGCATCGGGCCGGCAGTCTGCAAGCAACAAGTTCAGGCAGACGAGTTGCAGTGTTCAGGCTCCCCATCCGGCTTGCTGTCCGCCGACGCGTTCTTCGACGATCTTCTGGGCCCATCCGGAGCGGCGGTAGGCGCCGATCGGGTCGGCATCGAGTCCCATCTCCTGGCGGACGTCGGCGAGCAGCGGCCGCACGTCCGTGTTGTAGGCGTCCATGAGCACGGCGTTGGCTTCGAGGACGTCGCCCGAGCGCTGAGCGGCGTTCAGTGCCTCGCGGTCGACGAGCAGTGCCTTGGCGGTGGCTTCCTGGACGTTCATCACGGACCGGATGATGGCGGGGATCTTGGCCTCGATGTTGTGGCACTGGTCCAGCATGAA